>JBFWQM010000335.1:0-4617 GCA_050249455.1 Rhodospirillaceae bacterium
TTGTAGCCGGCGCGCGCGAAGCGGTCGGCGACGCCGCAGATCTGGTCGTTGAGGCCCCACCACTCCTGGATCACGATGACGCCCGGCCGGTCCTTGCCGGCGATCGCCAGGTAGCCCTTGCACTTGCTGCCGTCGGGGCGCGCGAATTCAACCATCGATCCCATGAGCCGTCCTCCTCCTTGGTTTGATTGCCGCCGTGCGTGGACCGATTCAATACAACGGGCCGCGCAAGCGCGCCAGCGGGTGGAGCCGCAATTCCAGCAATGGGACATCTGTAGGGGCGGGTTTCAAACCCGCCCGCGGCGCCCGACCTTGCGCAGACGCCGAAAAGGAAAAAAGTGAAAACAGGGCGGGTTTGAAACGCGCCACTACAGGACATGGAACTGCCGGAAGCGCCGTTTCAGCCCAACGCGGCGATCACCGACGCGGACGGCGCGGTCCAGCCGACGATGCCGCCCTGGGCGCGGATCATGGCCAGCGTCGCGGCCTTGAACTCCGGGAAGTAGCTCTCGGTGCAGTCCTCCACCAGCAGGCCGTCAAAGCCGCGGTCGTTGGCCTCGCGCATCGTGGTCTGGACGCACACCTCGGTGGTGACGCCGGCGAACAGGAGGTGGGTGAGGCCGAGGCGCTGCAGCACCGCGCCGAAGGTGGTGGCGTAGAACGCGCCCTTGCCCGGCTTCTCGATCACCGGCTCGCCGGGCAGCGGCGCGAGCTCGGGAACGATGTCGGTGCCGGGCTCGCCCGCGACCAGCAGGCGTCCCATCGGCCCGTCGTCGCCGATCTGGCGCGCCGGGTTGCCGCGGCGACGCTTGGCGGGCGGCAGGTCGGAGAGGTCCGCACGGTGGCATTCCTTGGTATGGATCACCGGCACGCCGGCGGCGCGGCAGGCGTCCATCAGCCGGCGCAGCGGCGGCACGATGGCGGCGAGCGGGCGGACATCGTTGCCGAGGCTGGCGCCGAAGCCGCCTTCCTCCAGGAAATCGCGCTGCATGTCGATCACGACGAGGCCGAGCGCCCCGGCGGGATAGTCGAACCGGTAGGGCAAGGCGTCGATCGCCGGCATGTCAGTGGCCCGCCATGGCGCGGCCGATCGCGGCGATCTCCGCTGCCGCCGCGTCGGTCCGGTGGACGATGCGGCCGTCGAACATCACCAGGATGCGATCGGCCAGCTCGAAGATCTCGTCGAGGTCCTCGCTGACCAGCAGCACCGCGGCGCCGCGGTTGCGCGCGGCGACGATGCGGCTCCTGATCTCCGCCACCGCGGCGAAGTCGAGGCCGAAGCAAGGGTTGGCGACGATCAGGACCGCGACTTCGCCGTCGAGCTCGCGCGCCAGCACGGTGCGCTGCACGTTGCCGCCCGACAACGTGCCGACCGGGGCCTCGGGCGAAGGGGTCTTGATCTGCGTGCGTTCGATCAGCGCGCGCGCCTTGGCGCGGATCGCGCCGCGGTTGATCCACCAGCCGCCCGCCGCGTACGGCTTCTGGTCGAACGAGCGAAAGCTCAGGTTCTCCGCCACCGACATCGAGCCGACGCAGGCGTTGCGCAGCGGCTCCTCCGGCAGGCAGCGCACGTCGTGGCGGATCATGTCGGCGCGCGTCGCGCGGTACGGCGCACCGTCGACCGTGACGGTGCCGGCGGTGGCGTCGCGCTGGCCGGCCAGCACCTGCACCAGCTCGGCCTGGCCGTTGCCGGAGACGCCGGCGATGCCGACGATCTCGCCGCGGCGGACGGTCAGGGTGACGTCCTCGACCGCCCCCGCGCCGGTGTCGTCGTCGGCGGACAGGCCCTCGACGACCAGCATCGGGCCGGCGGTCGCCGCCGCGTCGCGCGCCGCCGTGGCGGTCAGGCGCTCGGCGCCGACCATCATGGAAGCCATCTGGTCGGTGGTGAGGTCCTTCACGTGCCCGCCGCCGACCATGCGGCCGCGGCGTAGCACGCTGACCTCGTCGGCGAAGGCCAGTACCTCGCGGAACTTGTGGGTGATCATGACGATGGTAAGGCGGCCGTCGTCGACCATGCCGCGAAGCAGGCCGAGCACCTCGTCGGCCTCCTGCGGCGTCAGCACCGAGGTCGGCTCGTCGAGGATCAGGAGCCGGCGGTCGAGCAGAAGCTGCTTCAGCACCTCCACCTTCTGCTTCTCGCCGGCGGCAAGGTTGTGGACCGGCGTGTCGAGCGGCACGGTAAACGGCATCTTCTCCATGAACCCCGCCAGCGCCGCGCGTTCCTTGCGCCAGTCGATCACCGCCGGCACATGGGCGCGCGACATCACCAGGTTCTCCGCTACCGTCATGCCCGGTACCAGGGTGAAGTGCTGGTAGACCATGCCGATGCCCAACGCGTGCGCGTCGCGCGGGTTGGCGGTCTCCACCTCGCGGTCGTCGATCACCACGCTGCCGTCGTCGGCGTGGTAGTAGCCGATGATGCACTTGACCAGGGTGCTCTTGCCGGCGCCGTTCTCGCCCAGCAACGCGTGGAACGTGCCGGGCCGCACCTTGATCGACACGTCGTCGAGCGCGGCGAAGCTGCCGAACCGTTTGGTCAGGCCGATGGTCTCCAGCGACAGCGCGCGGCCGGTCATGCGATCGCTCCGATCAGCGCCGCGCTGTCGGCCACCGCGCCGAACACACCGCCCTGCATGGTGACCATCTTGATCGCGGCCAGGTGGTTGCCGCGGTCGGTGGCGCCGCAGCAGTCGGCCAGCAGCAGGCATTCGAAGCCGCGGTCGTTGGCCTCGCGCATCGTGGTGTGGACGCAGACGTCGGTGGTGATGCCGGTCAGCACCAGGTTGCGGATGCCGCGGGTATTCAGGACCAGGTCCAGGTCGGTGGCGCAGAACGAGCCCTTGCCCGGCTTGTCGATGACGATCTCGCCGGATGCCGGCGCCAGCTCGGGGATGATCTCCCAGCCCGGCTCGCCGCGGACCAGGATGCGCCCGCACGGGCCGGCATCGCCGATGCCGGCGCCGATGCGGCGCGATCGCCAGCGCTTGTTGTCGGGCAGGTCCGACAGGTCGGGGCGGTGGCCCTCGCGGGTGTGGATGACGGCGAAGCCGGCCCTGCGCATGGCGGCCATGGTGCGGCGGATCGGCTCGATCGGCGCGCGGGTGAGCGACAGGTCGTAGCCCATCGCATCGACGTAGCCGCCCGTGCCGCAGAAGTCGGTCTGCATGTCGATGACGACCAGCGCCGTGTTGGCCGGCCGCAGGTCGCCGTCGAAGGGCCAGGGGTAGGGATCGGCGGCGACGAAGGTCTCGGCCATCGCGTCCTCCCTCAGCGCGTGATGCTGAGCTCGCCCGGCGCGCCGGCCAGGTTGCGGCGCGGCGAGCAGGTGGCGATCATGATCGCCAGGGTCAGCACGTAGGGCGCGGCGTAGAACAGGTAGTAGCCCTGCGTCACGCCGACCGATTGCAGCGCCGGCCCCAGCGCGCCGGCGCCGCCGAAGAGGAGCGCCGCGTAGAAACAGCGCAGCGGATCCCAGCGCGCGAAGATCACCAGCGCCACCGCCATCAGCCCCTGGCCGGACGACAGGTTCTCGCTCCAGCTTCCGGGGTAGTACAGCGACAGGTAGGAGCCGCCGACGCCGGCCAGGAAACCGCCCAGCGCGGTGGTGGAAAGCCGCACCCGGAACGGCGACAGGCCCATCGCGCGCGCCGCGTCCGAGGAGTCGCCGACCGTGCGCACGACCAGTCCCCAGCGGGTGTTGGCGAGCGACCACAGCAGCACCGGCGCCAGGATCGCGCCGATCACGAACAGCACGTTGATCTGCAGCGCCGACTGGATCTGCGGGCTGTCGGACCACCAGCCGAACGGGATCGCCGGCAGGTTCGGCGCCTGCGGCTGGATGTAGGGCTTGCCGAAGAAGAAGGCGACGCCGATGCCGAACAGCATCAGCGCGATGCCCACGGCGATGTCGTTGACCCGCGGCAGCGCGCAGATCAGCCCGTGCATGACCCCTAGCACCACGCCGGCCAGTCCTGCCGCCAGCACGCCGAGCCACGGCGAGCCGGTGAGGAAGGCGACCGCATAGCCGGTCATCGCGCCGAGCACGAGCGTTCCCTCGAGGCCAAGGTTGATGCGCCCCGACCGCTCGGTCAGGCACTCGCCCAGGCTGACGAACAGGAACGGCGTCGAGACGCGGATGGCGCCCGCAAGCACCGCCAGCGGCACGCCCCACAGGCCGATGCCGTCGTCCATGTCAGGACTCCTTCGGCTTGAAGATGCGGAAGCGGCCGTACAGCGTCTCGCTCGCCAGGATGGTCACGAACAGGATGCCCTGCAGCACCAGCACGGTGGCGTCCGGCAGGTCGAGCCGGCGCTGGAGCAGGCCGCCCGACGCGCCGATGCCGCCGAGCAGGATGGCGACCGGGATCACCGCGAGCGGGTTCTGCCGCGCCAGGAAGGCGACCAGGATGCCGGTGTAGCCGTAGCCGACCGCGAGCGAGGCGTTGGCGCGGCCGTGCACCGCCGCGACCTCGATCATGCCGGCGAGGCCGGCCATCGCGCCGCCGAGCGCGCAGGCGAGCAGCACCAGCCGGCCGACCGGCAGCCCGGCGATGCGCGCGGCGCGCACGTTGCCGCCGACCATCCGCGCCGCGAAGCCGAACGTGGTGCGGTCCA
>JBFWQM010000336.1:0-4610 GCA_050249455.1 Rhodospirillaceae bacterium
GAGGCGGGCGCCTTCGCTGGCTGGCGCTGGACCTCGGGCGTCGATCCGCGTCACCAGTTCCGGGTTCAGCTCCAGGGCCAGTTCGACGTCGCCGGCGAGCACGAGGGCTACCTCGCCACCGTGGCCGTGCGCTACTTCGTGCCGGTGGCGCGGTGGCTCACGCTCTCGCTCGGCGGCGGCGCCACCTACGCCAGCGACAGCTACATGCAGAGCTATTTCGGCGTCGATGCCGGCGACGCCGCGCGCAGCGGGCTGCCCCCGTTCGCGGCCGCTGGCGGCATTCGGGACGTGCGGATCTCGCCGACGGCGATCGTGTCGATGACCCCCAACTGGCACCTCGCCGGCGGGCTGATCGTCAGCCGGCTGCTCGGCGACGCGGACGACAGCCCGGTGGTCGACCGGCGCGGCGACGCCGTGCAGTGGATGGCCGGGCTCGGTCTGGTCTACGCCTGGTAGGCGACCCGGCATGCCGCGCGCGACCGGGCGTGAACAGAACCGGAGTCACGCCCATCCGCAAGGCAGCCTGATGCGCCCCGCCCCAACCCTGCGCCGGCTTCTCACCGCCCTGGTCCTGGCGCTGCCGGGCGCCGCGGCGGCGCAGACCCGCGTGCAGGGCAATGTCGAAGAGCAGCTCGACGCCGCCCGGACGGCGGAGACGGTGGCGATCGGGGCGCCGGTGGACGACCGGGTCGGCCTCTATGCCCTGCCGATCCCGATCGTCGACCCGACCATCGGAAACGGCCTGGCGGTGGCGGCGCTCATGACGGTCGCGCTCGACCCGGACGACCGCATCTCGCCGCGCTCCACGATCGCCGCGGCGTTCGGCTACACCGACACGCAGACCTATGCGTACGGGGCAGGCAGCAGCCTGTACTTCGCCGAGGATCGCTATCGCGTCGGCCTGAAGGCGGGCTACGGCGATGCCAACCTCAAGTTCTACGGGGTCGGCTCGGGTTCGCCGTTGCGCGACAACCCGATCGACTTCGGCATCCGCGGCCGCTTCGCCTCCGCGAACCTGCGCGCCCGCATCTGGGATCACGTCTATGCCGGGCCGCTCTACAAGTACCTGGACTCGACGGCGAGCTTCGCGCTGCGGCCGGACGACGTGCGCGACGCCGAGGTGGACTACCGGCTGTCCGGCGCCGGCGCGATCGCCCAGTTCGACTCCCGCGACACCAGCTTCTCGCCGCACAGCGGCACCCTGGCGGAGCTCGAGTCGGTGCGCTTCGACCGGCGCATCGGCAGCGACTTCGACTACGTCGCGACCGAAGGCACGGTCGCGCACTATCGCGAGCTGTCGCCGGCGCTTGTCGCGGCGGCGCAGCTGCGTGTCGCGTCGGTCTTTGGCGATGCCCCGCTGTTCGCGCTGCCCTACGTCACGCTGCGCGGCTTCCCCGGCGGCAAATACATCGACGAACTCGCGTGGCAGGTGCAGGCCGAGATCCGCTGGCGCGCGTTCTGGCGGATCGGCGTCGTCGCCTTCATCGGCGTCGGCCAGACGGCGCCGGACATCGACGGCCTCCGCGAAGCGAGCCTCCTCCACTCGGGCGGCGCCGGGCTGCGCTTCGTGGTCTCCGAGAGCGAACGCATCGCCTTCGGGATCGACTACGCCCGCGCTTCCGACGGCGAGACCGCCCTCTACTTCCGGATCGGCGAGGCGTTCTGAGGCGCTTTCCGGGCGCGCGCCGCAAGGTCGGACGGGCGGATTATGCAGGATGGCTGGGGGACCTGGATTCGAACCAGGGCTGCTCGGGTCAGAGCCGAGAGTTCTACCGCTAAACTATCCCCCAAGCGGCACGGGCGCCGCGGATCGCGGCGGGGCAGGCTCTTTAGCATACCCCGCCAGGGATTAACAGGCCGTATCGGCGTGCCCCTTGACCGCGACAGGCGGTCGTCTACGATTGGCCGCAGGCGCAGATGCGGCCGCCGCGGCCGCCTGCCGGAAGACGTGGGAGCATGGCGTGACGATGGGCCGCAACGAACGCGACGCCATGCCCAGGACCCGCCCCGGCGGGCCGGCGCCGCGCCGTCCGGCGCGGCCGGGCCCGGTCTTCGGCGCCGTCGACCTCGGGACCAACAACTGCCGGTTGCTGATCGCCCGCCCGACCTCGTCCGGGTTCCGGGTGATGGACGGCTTCTCCCGGGTGGTCCGGCTGGGCGAGGGCATGACGGAATCGGGCCTCCTGTCCGAGGCCGCGATGGACCGGGCGGTCGAGGCGCTGCGCGTCTGCGCCGGCAAGCTCGCCCGGCGCAACGTCACCCGCGCCCGCGCCATCGCCACCGAGGCGTGCCGCCGCGCCGCCAACTGCGCGGACTTCATCGAACGGGTGAAGGACGGCACCGGCCTCGACCTCGAGATCATCTCCTCGCGCGAGGAGGCGGAGCTGACTCTCGCCGGATGCGTGCCGCTGCTCGACCCCGCGATGCCCTATGCCCTGATGTTCGACGTCGGCGGCGGCTCGACCGAGGTGGTGTGGCTCAAGCTGGAGCCCGGCACGCCGCCGCGCATCCTGGGCTGGGTGTCGCTGCCCTGCGGCGTGGTCACCCTGACCGAGCGCAACGGCCACCACGACTTCACCCCGGCGGCCTATGCCGCGGTGGTCGCGGCGGTGGAGGCGCAGCTTGCCGCGTTCGAGGCGCGGTTCTCCATCAACGCGGCGATCCGCGACGGCGCGGTGCAGATGCTGGGCACCGCCGGCACCGTCACCACGGTGGCCGGCGTCAACATGGGCCTGCCGCGCTACAACCGCAGCCTGGTCGACGGCTGCTACCTGTCGTTCGAGGCGATCGCGCGCATCACCGCCGTTCTCGCCGGCTCGACCTACGCCGAGCGCCTGGCCAACCCGTGCATCGGCGACAGCCGCGCCGACCTGGTGGTCGCCGGCTGCGCGGTGCTGGATGCGATCTGCCGCACCTGGCCGGTCGGCTACCTCAGGGTCGCCGACCGCGGCGTGCGCGAGGGCATCCTGGTGTCCCTGATCGGCGCGGTGGACCGCGCCGCGTTCGCGCCCGCCGCCGTGGACGCGCCGGCGTGAGCGCGTGACCCGGGCGCGATGACGGCGGCGAAGGACGGCGGCACGGGGTCGCGGCGCGCCCCGGTGGTGCGGCTGCGCAAGGTCCGGGGCCGCAGCGCCTCGTCGGCGCGCTGGCTGGAGCGCCAGATCAACGACCCCTACGTCGCGGAGGCGAAGCGCCGCGGGCTGCGGTCGCGCGCGGCATGGAAGCTGATCCAGCTCGACGACAAGTTCCGCGTGCTGCGCCCGGGCGCCCGCGTCCTCGACCTCGGCGCGGCGCCGGGCGGCTGGACCCAGGTCGCGGTGGAGCGCGCCAAGGCGGGGCAGGCCGGCGGCGGCGGCGTGCTGGCGATCGACCTCGCGGCGATGGACCCGGTCCCGGACGCCGAGACCATGACGCTCGATTTCCTGGCCGCGGGGGCGGACGCGACGATCCGCGACGCGCTCGGCGGGCCGGTCGACGTGCTGCTGAGCGACATGGCGGCGCCCGCGACGGGCCACCGCGACACCGACCGCATCCGCGCCCAGGCGCTGGCCGACGCGGTGGCGGAATTCGCGCTGGAGGTGCTGGCGCCCGGCGGCGCGCTGGTGATGAAGTCGTTCCACGGCGCGACGGAGAAGCCGCTGCTCGACCGCCTGAAGCGCGCCTTCGCGACCGTGCGCCACGTCAAGCCGGCGGCTAGCCGCGCGGAATCGGCGGAGATCTACGTGGTGGCGACCGGCTTCCGCGGCGCCCCCGGCGGGTCCTAGGTCCGGACCACGTCCCCCAGGTGCTCGGCGAGCTGCTTGGGCGACAGGTGCACGTAGTCGCGGTCGATCTCGGCGACCACCTTCCTGGCGACCGCGTCGGGCAGCAGCGACCGCAGGTCGCCGAGCGCGTGCGGGGCGGCGACGACCACCAGTCGGTCGAAGGCGTCGTCCCGCTCCGCCGCGGCGAGCGCGTCCGCCACCTCGCGGATGAACGACCGCTCGACTTGATTGCGCGCGTTCTCGCGCGGATCCACCGCGTGGCGCGCGGCGCCGCCGGGCACGTTGCTCTGCCGCCCGGACCGGTCGGTGTGGATGTCGCGGTCCAGCGCGCGGGTGCCGGCAAGCTCCATCTCCGGCACCGCGGCGAGGCCGGTCCCCGGCCCTTCGTTGAGATAGGCCTTCGCATGGGCGCCGTCGGCGACGACGACCCAGGTCCTGATCTTCTTCGGCATGAGCGGCTCCGCCCGTTGTCCCATCTTATAGCGTGGGGAATTCCGGCCGCGAATTCAACGCTTCGCGGCCATTGGCCGCGCGGCGCGGCGCGGCGGGGGGAGGGCCCTGGGATTCGGTGGCCGCTCGTGTATGATCGCCTTCTTCTGCACTGCGAGATAGGCATGGAAATCACGGAGGCCCTGGCGTTCGATGACGTCCTGCTGGTTCCGGCGGAATCCGCCGTGCTGCCGGCCGAGACCGACACCCGCGCCCGCCTGACCCGCTCCATCGAGCTCAACATCCCGCTGATCTCGGCGGCGATGGACACCGTCACCGAGAGCCGGCTCGCCATCGCGATGGCGCAGGCCGGCGGCATCGGCGTCATCCACAAGAACCTCGACCCCGACCGCCAGG
>JBFWQM010000337.1:0-4595 GCA_050249455.1 Rhodospirillaceae bacterium
GCCGGCGTGCCGGCGCGCTCGGAGTAGGGGAAGACGTGCAGGTACGCGATGCCGCACTCGTCGACGATGTCGAGCGTGCGGGCGAACATCTCCTCCGTCTCGGTCGGGAAGCCGGCGATCAGGTCGGCGCCGAACGCGACGTCGGGGCGCACGCGGCGCGCTTCGGCGCACAGGCGGATCGCGTCGGCGCGCAGGTGGCGCCGCTTCATGCGCTTGAGCACCAGGTCGTCGCCAGCCTGCAGGCTGAGGTGCAGATGCGGCATCAGCCGCGGCTCCTCGGCCAGCGCACGCATCAGGTCGCCGTCCACCGCCACCGGGTCGAGCGACGACAGACGCAGCCGCGGCAATTCGGGCACCAGCGCGAGCAGGCGGCGGACCAGCTGGCCCAGGGTCGGCGCGCCGGGCAGGTCGCGCCCGTAGCTGGTAATGTCGACCCCGGTCAGCACGATCTCGCGCCAGCCGCGCGCGACCAGGGTGCGGACCTGGTCCACCACGACGCCGGCCGGCACCGACCGGTTGGGGCCGCGGCCGAACGGGATGATGCAGAACGTGCAGCGGTGGTCGCAGCCCTGCTGCACCTGGACGAAGGCGCGGGCGCGGCCGTCGAATCCGTCGACCAGATGGCCGGCGGTCTCGCGTACCGTCATGATGTCCTCGACCACGACGCGCTGCGGTCCCAGGTCGGCGAACGCCTCGGGCCTGAGCTTCTCCTCGTTGCCCAGCACGTGGTCGACCTCGGGCATTGCGGCGAACGTCTCGGGCTCGATCTGCGCGGCGCAGCCGGTGACGACGATGCGGGCGTCCGGGTTGTCGCGGCGGGCCTTGCGGATCGCCTGGCGCGCCTGGCGCACGGCTTCCGCCGTCACCGCGCAGGTGTTGACCACCACCGTGTCGCCCAGCCCGGCGGCGGCGGCGTTGCGGCGGATGACCTCCGCCTCGAACGCGTTGAGGCGGCAGCCGAAGCTGACGACGGTCGGCGCGCTCATGCCAGCAGCGACGGGTCGATCTCGCCGGTGAAGCTGGCGGCGACCGGCCCGGTCATCATCACGTGATCGTCGGCGCGCCATTCGATGCCGAGGATGCCGCCGTCGACGATGACGTCGACATTGCGCTCGGTCAGGCCGCGCCGGTGGGCGCAGACCGCGGCCGCGCAGGCGCCGGTGCCGCAGGCCTTGGTCAGCCCGGCCCCGCGCTCCCATACCCTCAGCCGGATGCGGTGCGGGCCCAGGACCATCGCGACGCCGATGTTGGCGCGCTCCGGGAACAGCCGGTGGTGCTCCAGTTCGGGGCCGTACTTCGCGATGTCGACCGCGCCGATGTCGTCGACGAAGAACACGGCGTGCGGATTGCCCATGCTGACGGCGGACGGGTTGTGCAGCGGCCCGTTGATCAGGTCGAGGTGCAGCGTGTTCTCCGCCATCGCCAGCGGGATGTCCCGCCAGTCGAACTTCGGCACGCCCATGTCGACCGCGATGTCGCCGTGGGGCAGGCCGTGGGCCTCCATCACCGTGGCGGCGGTCTCCAGCCGGACGGCGCGACCGCCGTTCTCGCGCATCAGCCGCGCGGCGACGCAGCGGGTCGCGTTGCCGCAGGCCGACACCTCGCCGCCGTCGGCGTTGTAGATTCGCATGAACGCGTCCGTGGCGGCGGTCTTCGGCGGCTCCACCACGATGAGCTGGTCGCAGCCGACCCCCGTGTGGCGCTCGGCGATGCTGCGCACCTGGTGGCCGGACAGCGTGACGGGACGGTCGCGGGCATCGATGACGACGAAGTCGTTGCCGAGCCCATGCATCTTGATGAAGGCGATCGGGTTCATGACGCGCACGGGTGGATGGGCGCCGCCCCGGCCGTACCGGCGGCGGCCGCACCTTATATGCGGGCCAAGGCGCCGAAGTCCAAGGGTTTCGCCCCGTCCGGCGGCCGCGTTCCGGCTCGACAGGTCCCGGCCTTTGGGCGATCATGCCGGCAAAACAACACCGGGGCCGTCTCGGCGCCCGCCGCCATCCGACCACCAAGGACAGGGGACGCAAACCATGGCGAAATTCGGCATCGGCCAGCCCGTGCCCCGCACGGAAGACCCGCGGTTCCTGACCGGCCGCGGCTGCTATGTCGAAGACATCGAGCTGCCGCGCCAGACCTACGCCGTGTTCGTCCGCTCGCCGCACGCCCACGCCAAGGTGAAGTCGGTGGACGTCCGCGCCGCCGCCCAGATGCCCGGCGTGGTCGCCGTCTACACCGCCAAGGACCTCGCCGCCGACGGGGTCGGCGGCATCGCCTGCCACGTCATGCCCGCCGACATGCACGCCGGGCCGGAGGTGCCGCGTCCGCTGCGCCCGGTGCTGACCGAGGTCGCGCGCCACGTCGGCGACCGGGTCGCGCTGGTGATCGCCGACACGCTCGCCCAGGCCAAGGACGCCGCCGAGCAGGTCGAGGTCGACTACGACCCGCTGCCGGCGGTGACCAGCATCGAGGCGGCGCTCGCCAAGGGCGCGCCCAACGTGTGGCCGGAAGTGGCGGACAACGCCTCGTTCACCCTGGCGATGGGCGACAAGGCGGCGGTCGACGGCGCGTTCGCCGGCGCCGCCCACGTCTCGCGCCTCAAGGTGGTGAACAACCGCGTCTCGGCCAACACGATGGAGCCGCGCGGCTGCATCGCCGCCTACGACCGCGGGATGGACGAGACGACGCTCTACACCTCGACCCAGCAGCCGCATTCGCAGCGTGCCGGCCTCGCCGAGCTGTTCAACGTGCCGGAGAACCACTTCCGGGTGATCGCGCGCGACGTCGGCGGCGGCTTCGGCATGAAGGGCACGCTGTTCTGCGAGGACGCGGCGCTGTGCTGGGCGACGAAGAAGGTCGGCCGGCCGGTCAAGTGGATCTGCGAGCGCAGCGAGGCCCACCTCGCCGACGAGCACGGCCGCGACCAGGTCGCCGACATCAGCCTCGCCTTCGACAAGGACGGCAGGATCCTCGCCATGCGCGGCGAGATGGCGTGGAACCTGGGCGCCTATCTGAGCGCCGCGGCGGCGGTGTGCGCGGTCACCGGCACCGGCATGTCGACCGGCGTCTACGCAATCCCGCTGGTCCATGTGATGACGCGTGGCGTCTTCACCCACACCCAGGCGCTGGCGCCCTATCGCGGCGCCGGGCGGCCGGAGGCGATCTACCAGATCGAGCGGCTGATGGACCAGGCGGCGCGCGAGATGAAGATGTCGCCGGCCGAACTGCGGCGGAAGAACTACATCCCCGCCAGCGCGATGCCGTTCAAGACGCCGCTCAACATGATGTACGATTCGGGCGATTTCGCCGCGACGATGGACAAGGCGCTCGCGGTCGCCGACTGGGCCGGCTTCGCCGCGCGCAAGGCGGAGTCCGAACGGCGCGGCAAGATGCGCGGCGTCGGCATGTGCTACTACATCGAGATCTCGGCGTTCTTCAACGAGCGCATGGAGATCCGCTTCGAGCCCGGCGGCACCGTCAGCGTCAAGGCCGGCACGTTCAGCCATGGCCAGGGCCACGAGACGGTCTACGCCCAGCTCGTGTCCGAATGGCTCGGCGTGCCGTTCGAGAGCGTGCGGCTGATCCAGGGCGACACCCACGCGGTCAATTTCGGCCGCGGCACCTTCGGCTCGCGCTCGGGTACCCAGGGCGGCTCGGCGCTCAAGGCCGCCGCCGACATCGTGATCGAGAAGGGCCGCAAGATGGCGGCCTTCATGCTGGAGGCCGCCGACACCGACATCGAGTTCAAGGACGGCATGTTCAAGGTCGCCGGCACCGACAAGCAGGTGCCGATCCAGGTCGTCGCCAAGACCGCGTTCGCAATCCCGTTCGGCGTGCCGGCGACCGGCGGCATCGGGCTGGAGGCGGAGGCGTCGTTCGGCGGCCCGCCCAACTTCCCCAACGGCTGCCAGGTCTGCGAGGTCGAGGTCGACCCGGATACCGGCAAGGTCGACATCGTGAAGTACACCACCGTCAACGACGTCGGCTTCACCCTGAACCCGCTGCTGATGCACGGCCAGATCCACGGCGGGCTGGCGCAGGGCATCGGCCAGGCGGTGTGCGAGAACATCGAGTACGACCCGGCGTCGGGACAGCTCCTGTCCGGCTCGTTCATGGACTACTGCATGCCGCGCGCCGACGACATGTGCTCGTTCGTCACCGAGGAGAACCCGGTGCCGTGCAAGACCAACCCGCTCGGCATCAAGGGCGCCGGCGAGGCCGGCACAGTCGGCGCGCCGCCGGCCGTGCTCAACGCCATCCTCGACGCGCTCGGGCCGAAGGGGGTCAAGCACCTCGACATGCCGGCGACGCCAGAGCGGGTGTGGCGGGCGATGCACGGAGCGAACTGACGCACATCAATTTTGCGGAAGCGCCCCCTCACCCTCCCCTCGTAGGAGGGGGTTGGGGGAGGGGGCCTCTCCGCGCGAAAAACCTGCAACGGAGGCAACCCCGACAATGACCGACCGCGTCGTGGACGTGCGTGGACGCAAGGTGCAGGTGGCGGAGCTCGGCAGCGGGCCGCCGGTGGTCTACCTGCACGGCTTCGCCGACGTGCACGGCGCGCAGCAGGACTGGCTGCCGTTCCACCGCGCGCT
>JBFWQM010000338.1:0-4595 GCA_050249455.1 Rhodospirillaceae bacterium
CTCGACGAGCGGTTCGCCGTGCTCGACGCGCCGGGCGTGTTCCGCGACATGGCGCACGGCTTCCGCACCGTCCACGACCCGGCGTTCAAGGCCGCGTTCTGGGGCGTCGGCGAGGCCAAGGGGGTCAAGCTGATCGGGCTGACCTGCGACACCGGCACCGACTACGCGACCAAGGCGCCGCTGCGCGCGCTGGCCGACTTCAAGAACCTCAAGCTGCGCATCTTCGGCAGCAAGCTGGAGGTCGAGGCGCTGGCCCGGCTCGGCGCCGCCGGCGTGCCGATGCCGCTGTCGGACGCCCTGCCCGCGCTGCAGAACAACCAGATCGACGGCGTGCGCTCCGGCATCCCGGTGTTCGTGCCGTTCAAGTACGAGTCGGTCGCCAAGTACATCCTGAAGGAGAAGGAATCGTTCGTCTTCACCGGCAAGTACGTCAGCCTCGCCTGGCTGGGCAGGCTGCCGGCCGACCTGCGCACGGCGGTGATCGAGGAGGCCGCCGCCGCCGATCCGACCACGCAGGACTTCGCGATCAAGTACGTCGAGTCGATGTACGCGCAGTGGCAGCAGAAGGGCGGCACCCTGACCGAGCTGTCGGCGGCCGAGCAGAAGGAGCTGCGATCCCGCTTCGCCGGCGTCGGGCCCGAGGCGTTCAAGGACCGGCCGCAGGCGATGGCGGTGTTCAACGTCATGACCGCCGCGGCCGCGCGGCTGGCGAACAACTAGGAGCGCCGGCGATGCGGCTCGTCCTGTTCGAAAAGCCCGGCGGCGGCGCGGCGGCGCCGGGGCTGCTGACCGACCGCGGCGTGGTCGGCATCGGCGACGCGGTCGCGCGCGTGCGCGGCCATGATCCGCAGGCGACGATGGTCGCCATCATCGACCACTTCGACGGCCTGCGGCCGGCGCTGGAAGGCCTCGCCGCGTCCGGCGCGGCGACGCCGCTCGCGTCGGTGCGGCTGCGCCCGCCGCTGCCGCGGCCGGGCAAGATGCTGTGCTGCATCGGCAACTTCTGGGAGCACCAGGAGCGCGAGCCGCGGCCGATCAACATGTTCCTGAAGAACCCCGACGCGGTGATCGGCCCCGGCGACACCATAATGCTGCCCGAGTTCACCGAGCCGTGGGTGTTCCACCACGAGGCGGAGCTCGCCGTCGTGATCAAGGGGCCGGCCAAGAACGTGGCGCGCGACGACTGGCGCAAGGCGGTGTTCGGCTACACCTGCATGATCGACGTGTCGGCGCGCGGCGAGGGCCGCTTCACCTGGCGGCGCGGCAGCTGGATGGGGAAGTCGTTCGACACCTTCGGCCCGCTCGGCCCGTGCATCACCACCGCCGACGAGATTCCCGAGCCCAACGACCTGCACGTCCGGTTCTGGGACTCGGGCCAGCTCCGCCACGACTACAACACCGGCGACATGGAGCATGGCGTGCCGGAGCTGGTCGAATTCGCGACCACGATCATGACGCTCAACTCCGGCGACCTCATCGCCTGCGGCACCAACCACGAGGGCCTGGGGCCGCTGCAGGACGGCGACGTCGCCGAGATCGAGATCGAGAAGATCGGCCGCATGGCGGTCAACGTCACCGACCCGCTCAAGCGGACCTGGGACCGCGGCATCTACATGGGGCCGAACTCGACGCACCCGGACGCGGTGGCGGCGGCGAAGCGCCAGGCAGCGGAGAAGGCGTAGCATTCGTCTTCGTCGTTTCGTAGGGGCGGGTCTCAGACCCGCCCGCCTGCGCGGCCGAAGCCGCTTCGGCGCGGCGAAGGCCCGCAGCGTCTATGCGTCACACGGCGTCAACCGCTAGGCGGCGACATCGCGGGCGGGTCTGAGACCCGCCCCTACGGCAGGCTGCCGCTTAGGGGTCGAACCGGTAGAGCGCGTTGGGGTTGTCGACCAACACCTTGCGGCGCGCCGCTTCGTCGGGGACGTAGGCGGCGAGGAGGTCCATCAGGTCGCCGTCGTTGACCATCGCCGGCTTGCGGTAGAGGACGTGCGGCCAGTCGCTGCCCCACAGCGCGCGGTCGGGGGCCAGGGCGGCCAGCGCGCGGCCGATCGCGACCACGTCGGCGAACGGCGGGCCGCCGGCGGACATGCGGTCGCCGTTGGACAGCTTGACCCACCAGCGGCCGGACTGCACGAGCTCGGCGATCAGCGCGAACGCCGGCTGCGCCGTGCCGGCGGCCGGGTCGAGCCGCGCCATGTGGTCGAGCACGAAGGTGTTCGGCATGGCGCGCAGGTCGGGCGCCAGCGCGACGAGGTCGTCGGCCTCCGCGTGCAGCACGACGTGCCAGCCAAGCTCGTGGATGCGCGCGGCGACGCGCCGGAACACCGTCAGCGGCGGCACGGCGGCGAGGAAGCGGGCGAAGTTGAACCGCGCGCCGCGCACGCCGGCCCTGTCGAGCGCCTCCAGCTCGCGGTCGGCGATGGTGTCGTCGATCACCACGATGCCGCGATAGGCGGGCCCGAAGTGCTCCAGCGCCGCGACGGTGCTGCGGCAGTCGGTGCGGTAGGCGGTCGCCTGCACGATCACGCCGCGCTGGATGCCGAGCGCCCGATGCAGGCGGGCGAGGTCGGCGAAGCCGGTCCCCGCCGGCGGGTCGTACAGCCGGTCCGCCGCCACCGGGTAGCGCGCGACCGGCGGGAAGACGTGGACCGCGCAGTCGGCGGCGCGCGGCGGCACGGCGAAGGCAGGGGTGCGGGTGTCGGGCGCGGGCGGGCGGATCTGCTCCGGCATGGCGGCCTCCCTGGCGTTTTCCCCATGATACATCAGGTCGCGGCCGGCATTGATCGCTGGCGTGGGCGGGCGTAATGCTGTCCGGCGAGGATCAAGCCGCGACAAGACGGCGGCCGGCGCGCGAGAGGGAGCGGACGTGACCAGCCAGGACGATGCCGATCGGCCGCCCGCCGCCTACGATGGCGCCGCCGGCATCCGGGTCGACCTGCTGCCCGCGCCGCCGCTCCGGCTGCACGCCGGCGGCTTCGTGCGGGTGGACGCGAACAGCCCCGCCCACCGTCACGGGGGCCGGCTGCACCTGTTCTTCTCGCACTACCAGCCGATCGGCCACAGCTACCGCCGGGTCGGCGCCGACCTCGCCACCCTCGGCCCGCCGGAGGCGGTGCGGCTGGCCGGCGACGACACGCCCGACGTCGGCAAGTGGATCGAGGCGACGTGGCGCGACCCGGCCGGGCGGCTCTACGGCTGGTATCACGCGGAGGTGCCGGTCGGCAGCCCGCGGCTGTTCGTGCCCCATCTCGGCGCGATCGTCTCCGGCGACGACGGCGCGACGTGGCGGTTCCTCGGCACGCTGCTGCGCGCGCCCGATGCGCTGACCGACTCGGGCTTCCGCAACGGCTTCCTGGCCGGCGGCTACGGCGACCCGTGCGTGCTGCCGGACCGCGCGGGACAGTACTTCTACATCTATTGTGGCAGCTATATCGCCGACGAGGCGCTGCAGGGCGTGGTGGCGCTGCGCTATCCCGTTGCCGCCCGCGACGATCCTGCCGGCGCCGTGCAGGCGTGGCGCGGCGGCGCGTGGCGGCCCCTGGCCGACGGCCTGCCGACCCCGTTCCTGCCGGTCGAGCGCGGCTGGCGCCACCGCGACCCGTGCGCGTTCTGGGGCCCGGCGATCCATTACAACCGCCACATCGACCGCTTCGTGATGCTGCTGAACCGCACCGCGCATGGCGAGGGCGACATGCGCCAGGAAGGCATCTACGCCGCGTTCAACCCCCGGCTCGACGACCCGGCCGGGTGGAGCGCGCCGGTGTGCGTGATGAAAGGCGGCGGCTGGTACCCGCAGGTCATCGGGCTGGGCCGCGACGACGGCGACACGGCGGCGGGCGCGGCGGCGCGGTTCTTCTTCTGCGGCTTCTCGGCGTGGCTGATCCATTTCGAGCGCACGGCCGCCCCGGCCGGCGCGCCGCGGCCGCCGCGGATCGACGACGGCGCGTTCGAGGCGCTGTTCGGCCGGCCCGGCAAGGGCATCGTCTCGTGACCGCCCGCATGCAGCCGGCCCCGGCCGCGCCGGCGTGGGGCGAGCTGTTCCGCGACGGCCGCGCGGTCAACGCGGCGATCATCGTGCTCGGCTCGTCGCTCTACGCGATCCACATCCTGGTCATCGCGATCATCATGCCGACCATCGTCGCCGACATCGGCGGCGCGGCGTACTACGCCTGGACGACGATGCTCTACACCGTCGGCTCGATCGTCGGCAGCGCCAGCCTGGGGCCGCTGTGGGCGGCATTGGGCCGCCGCCGCGGCTGCCTGGCCGCCGCCGGAATCTTCCTGGCCGGAACGGTCGGCTGCGCTGTGGCGCCGAACATGGCGACCCTGATCGCGATGCGGGCGGTGCAGGGCTTCGCCGGCGGGCTCCTGATCGGCGGCACGATGGCGCTGATCAGCGGCCTGTTCGAGGCGCGGCTGCGCACCCGGCTGCTGGCGCTGTACCAGGGCAGCTGGATGGTGTGCCAGCTGCTCGGCCCGGTGTTCGGCGGCGCGTTCGCCGAGATCGGCTGGTGGCGCGGCTCGTTCTGGGCGACGGTGCCGCTGGTGCTGTGCTTCGCGCTGCTGCTGTGGCTCAAGCTGCCGGCGCAGGAGAC
>JBFWQM010000339.1:0-4547 GCA_050249455.1 Rhodospirillaceae bacterium
TGGGCACCAGCACGATGTCCTTGTCGGCGCGGGTGCGGGTGATCACCGCCCACATCACGTCGGACAGGTTGAAGATGTCGACGTCGTCGTCCACCACCACCACGCACTTGACGTAGAACTCGGTCCCCAGCGCCGCCATGATCGCCTGCTGCGGCTGGCCCTCGGCGGTCTTCTTCATCGAGACGATCGCCATCATCGCGCCGACCGTGGGCAGCGGCACGTGCACCGCCTTCACGTTCGGCAGGTTGCGGCGCAGCGTGTTGAAGATCTCCGCCTCGCGGCTGACCGAGGAGACCAGGATGTGGTCGCCCGCGGTGCCCGACGCGACCGAGTGGAAGATCGGGTCGCGGCGCATCTGGATGCGCTTGGCGACGAAGACGTTCTGCGTCGAGCGGTAGGACGCGTAGCCGGTGAACTCGCCGAACGGCCCCTCCGGCTCGTGCACGCCGTTCAGGATCTCGCCCTCGATCACGATCTCGGCGCCGTGCGCGACCTCCAGGTCGGCGGTCTTCGATTTCGCGACCCGGTAGGGCGCGCCGAACAGCGCGCCGATGATCTCGTATTTCCGCACCTGCGGCGGGTAGTGGTAGGCCATCGAGCCCATGTAGTGCAGCGGGTGGATGCCGAGCGTGATGACGGCGGGCAGCGGCTCGCCGCGCTCCTCCGCCCGGCGGTGGAACTCGTACATCCGCCGGCGCGAGTGCAGGGAGACGCCGAGCTTGTTCTTGCCCTTCAGCATCAGCCGGTGGAACCCGGAGGTGTCCACCCCCGTCACCGGGTCGCGCGCGATGATCTGCCCGGCGGTGATGTAGGGCGCGGCGTCGACCTGGAAGTGCAGCGGGATCGGCAGCTTCGTCAGGTCGACCTGGTCGCCCTCCAGCACCACGTCCTGCCACGGCGCGTCGCCGGCGACTTCCACCGGGATGTAGCTCTGGCAGCGGTCCTTGTAGGCGGTCGGCAGCTCGCCGGGCGAAACCTCCATCGAGGCGGCCAGTACCTTGCGGTTCCCGGTGGTGTTGGTCACCACCGGCATGTCGAAGCCCTCCACCTTTTCAAAGAACACCACCGGGCTCTTGCCGTGGCGCTCGAACTCGAAGACGGTGGCGGTGATGTCGAGCTCGCGCCGCACCGGCTGGCGGACGCGGACCAGCTCCTCCGGCATCGTCCTCTCGACCATCGACAGAAAGCCGCGCAGGCTCTGGTCCATAACATTCGCTCCCTACCCTAAAGGCGGACAATGCCGCGGACGGGCAGCCTGCGCAACCCGCCCCGCGCTGCGGGCATGGCTGGGCGAACGCGCGATTGTCGGCGGCGGACGGCGGCTGTATGTAGGGTCCGAGCACAGGCGTTTTTCAGCGGTGGAACCGGGGCGTTGAGCGAAATCCAGGCGATCGTCGGCGGCCGCATCATCGACGGGACCGGGCGCGACCCGGTCGCCGACGGGGTGGTGGTGATCGAGGACGGGCGCTTCGCGGCAGTCGGGCGCGCCGCAACGGTGGCGGTGCCGCGCGAGGCGCGGCGGATCGACGCCGCCGGCCGCACCGTTCTGCCGGGCTTCATCGACTGCCACGTGCACGGCACGTACCGGGCGCGCGACTGGCGCCAGCATCTGCTCAACCCGCCGACCTACAACGTGCTGCGCTCCACCCACATCCTGCGCGAGACGATCGAGTGCGGCGTCACCACCGCGCGCGACATGGGCGGCGCCGACGCCGGCTTCCGCCAGGCGATCGAGGAGGGGCTGGTGGCCGGCCCGCGGCTCCTCATCGCCATCGTGATGATGTCGCAGACCGGCGGGCACGGCGACTACTGGGTGCCGGCCGGCCACCGCATCCCCAAGCGCACCTGGCTGCCCAACCCGGTCGCCGACGGGGCGGAGGAGGTGCGCCGCGCCGTGCGCCATCTGCTGATGTCGGGCGCCGACTTCATCAAGATGTGCACCACCGGCGGCATCACCTCGGTCACCGACAGCTGGGACGAGCCGCAATATTCGGTGGAGGAGATCGCGACCGCGGTGGCGGAAGCGGGGATGAAGAAGAAGCGCGTCGCCGTCCACGCCGAGGGGCTCGACGGCATCCGCAACGCGCTCAAGGCCAAGGTCTACTCCGTCGAGCACGGCTGGTTCATCGACGAGGAGTGCGTCGCCATGATGCTGGCGCAGGGCACCTGGTGGGTGCCGACCCTGGCGCTGGTGCCGCTGTCGGTCGAGGAGCGGCAGAAGAACAAGGCATGGGGTTCGCAGCAGCTTGGCCAGGAAGACAAGAAGGACGCCGAGATCTACGCCAGGATGCAGGAGCAGATCCCGCTGTGGCGCGACGCGGTCAAGCGCGGCGTCAAGGTCGCGTTCGGCACCGACCAGTCGCACCGCCTGATGGTGGGCGAGAACCTGGTGGAGCTGCGCTTCATGGTCGATTCCCTCGGCATGACACCGATGCAGGCGATCGTTTCGGCGACCTCGACCGCCGCGCAGTGCATCGAGCGGCCCGAGCTCGGCAGCCTGGAGCCCGGCAAGGCCGCCGACGTGGTGATCTGCGACGGCGACCCGCTGGCCGACATCCGGGTGCTGGAGGAGCGCAAGCGCATCCGCCTGGTGATGAAGGCGGGCAAGACCTACCGCGACGCGATGGCGGGGTAGGGGATGCCGGCTGTTTGCCTTTCAATTTTTGCTTTTTTGTCGTCCTCCGGCTTGACCGGAGGACCCATGCCCGACATCGCGCGGCTGCCCGATGGGTCCCCCGGTCAAGCCGGAGGACGACAAGAGTCTGACCACTGACCCATTGACCGCCCAGACGGAGAAGACGTCATGCAGCTCACCCCCTTCATGGTCCGCCCGTTCGTCGAGGCCGGCCTGCGCGAAGAAATCAGCATGGGCGATACCACCGGCGGCTTCCTGGTCGGCGACGACCCGGTGCAGACCGGCCAGATCTACGCCAAGGGGACCGGGGTGATCTGCGGCCTGCTGCTGGCGCAGGAGACCATTCGTTCCTGCCAGGCGGACGCGGAGGTCGAGGTGCCGCAGCGCGACGGTGCGCTGATGGAGCCGGGGACCATCCTGCTCAAGATCAGGGCGAAGGCCTCCACCTTCTTCATGATCGAGCGCTGCTCGATCGACTGGCTGCAGCAGATGTCGGGCATCGCGACCAAGACGCGGCGCTACTGCGACCTGGTCAAGCATACCAACGTGCGGCTGACCGACACGCGCAAGGGGTGGCCGGGCTTCCGCATGCTGCAGAAATACGCCGTCCGCGTCGGCGGCGCGCACAACCACATCTTCAACCTGTCGAACTGCGTGCTGGTGAAGGACAACCACATCAAGATCGCCGGCGGCCTGACCAACGCAATCGAGCTGTTGCGCGCGCGCGCGCAGCACACCTTCAAGATCGAGGTCGAGTGCGAGAGCCTGGAGATGGTGGACGAGGCCCTGCGCGCCGGCGCCGACGTCATCATGTTCGACAACATGGACCTGCCCGAGATGATCGAGGGCGTGAAGATGTGCAAGGGCCGCGCCGTCACCGAGGCCTCCGGCGGCATCCGCGAGAACACCATCGTGCCGATCGCCGAGACTGGCGTGGACGTGATCTCGATCGGCGACCTGACGCATTCGATCACGGCGGTCGACATCTCCCTCGACGTGAAGGACATCAAGCCGAGCGCGCAGCGCGATATCGCGCGGCTGCGGGCGGCGGCGGGCAAGGCAGCGGAGTGAAAGGGTGACGGTGCTTAAGCGTGAAGAGCTGCAGCAGCAGCACGACGTTCGACTGAAGACGACGCACGGCATCGTGCCGGCGCTGGATGCCGACACGCTGGACGGCATCGCCAAGGTGGTGGCCTCCACCACGCGCATCGAGGGCGTGGTGGCCTACAAGGTCGGGCTGACCGCGACCCTGCGGCTCGGCCTCGAAGGCGCGATCCGGATGCTGCGCGCGATCACCGACCTGCCGCTGATCTACGACCACCAGAAGGCGGGCCCGGACGTGCCGGACATGGCGGCGAAGTTCGCCGCGACGTGCAAGGCGGCGGGCGCCGACGGCCTGATCTTGTTCCCGATCGCCGGCCCGCGCGCGGTGGACGAGTTCGTCGGGCACTCGCACCAGAACCGGCTGATGCCGGTGGTCGGCGGCGACCTTCCGCTGCCGGACTACAACGTCTCCGGCGGCGGCTACATCGCCGACGACGCGTTGGGGCGCATCTTCGAGCGCGCCATCGGCCACGGCGCCGACCACTTCGTGGTGCCGGCCAACGTGCCGGAGAAGGTGGCGGCACACGCCCGGACGCTGCTGGAGCGGATCGACCAGCCGACCCTGTTCCTGCCCGGCATCGGCGCGCTCGGCGGCTCGATCGCCGCCGCCTTCGCCGCCGCCAAGGGCTGCCGCTGCTATGCCGTCGTCGGCCGCGCGATCTACGGCGCCGTCGATCCCAACGAGGCGGCCAAGCAGCTCGCGGGCGAGGCGTTGAAGTTCGCATGAGGGGCGGCATTGCCTTTGCGGAAGCGCCCCCTCCCCCAACACCCTCCCACGAGGGGAGGGGGCTAGATACTCCCCCTCCCC
>JBFWQM010000340.1:0-4531 GCA_050249455.1 Rhodospirillaceae bacterium
CGCCGCCCGGCACCGCGGCGGAGCGCGGCAAGCCGCTGACCCCGCTGGCGCTGGAGGAGATATTGCGGTCGGAGGCGTGGGACGACTGGCTGATGCGCGACGCCGACTATTTCTGGCAGACCTCGCTTTTGGAGCCGGCAGGCGGCATGGACAACTTCGTCCGCGGCTTCGCGCGCCAGCCGCTGACGCGCCGCACCGGCACGGTCGGCGGGCTGGTCCGCTTCGGCGCGGCGGCGCAAGGGGTGGAGGTGCGCGGCGACCGGGTCGTCGTGTCGGTGGCGGAGGCGGGCGGCCGCCGCGCGCTGTCGGCGGACTATTGCGTCTCCACCGTGCCGATGCCGATCTTCCGCCACTTCAAGACCAACCTGCCGCCGGCGTTCACGGCCGCGGCGGCGGCGCTGCCGACCTACGCCGCCGGCAAGGTCGGCTGGCAGGCGCCGCGGTTCTGGGAAGCCAACGACAACATCTACGGCGGCATCTCGTGGACGTCCGACACCATCGACCAGGTGTGGTACCCGTCGGACGGCTACCTCTCCGCGAAGGGCGTGCTGACCGGCGCCTACATGCGCGGCGCGCGGGCGGAGCGGTTCAACGCGCTGCCGGTGGACGAGCGGCTGCGCATCGCGCGGGAGGAGGGCGAGAAGCTGCACCCCGGCCACTTCGCGCGTTCGGTGGAGCACGGCCTCGCGATCGGCTGGAACAGCATGGAGTTCGCCCGCATGGCGTGGGCCGACGAGACCGACCCGGGGTTCGAGGCGCCGGCCAAGGCGCTGTCGCAGCCGCAGGGGCGGCTGGCGCTGGCCGGCGACCAGCTCACGTTCCTGTCGGGCTGGCAGGAAGGGGCGCTGCTGTCGGCGCTGGATGCGGTGAAAGCGATCGACGGGCACAACAGGGCAGGGGTGGGCAGGGGGTAGACCTGTTCCGGGGCGTCTCCGGGTTCCGGTCCCACGCCTACCCGAACAGAAACCCCATCACCGCATTCAGCCGCTGCCGCCCAGCGGCGGTGGCGCGCAGGCCGGCGGCGTCGTCCTCGACGTAGCCGGCGTCGACGAGCTGGCGGAGGCGGCCGGGGTCCATCGCGAGGTCGAGGTCGATCCCGGTGCGGGCGGCGAACAGCGCGCGGTCGATGCCGCGGGCCAGGCGCAGGCCCATCATCGCGACCTCCTCGATGCGCTCGGGGGGCCCGAGCGGGCGGTCCAGGCGGATGCCGTGGCCGGCGGACTCCACCGCGGCCAGCCAGTTCTCCGGCGACGGGACGGTCTCGGTCGCGTGCGGCGCGTCGGCGAGGCTCACCCGCCCGTGCGCGCCGGGGCCGATGCCGGCGTAGTCGCCGGCCTGCCAGTAGGTCAGGTTGTGGCGGCATTCGGCGCCGGGCGCGGCGTGGTTCGACACCTCGTAGGCGGGCAGCCCGGCGTCGGCCAGCATCGCCTGCGTCGCCTCGTACAGCGCGGCGCCCGTCTCCTCGTCCGGCGGCGTCACCTTGCCGTCGCGCAGCAGGGCGTAGAACGGCGTCCCCTTCTCGAAGGTGAGCTGGTAGACCGACAGGTGCCCGCCGGCATGCGCCAGCGCGCGGCCCAGCTCGTCGCGCCACGCCGCCACCGTCTGGCCCGGCCGGGCGTAGATCAGGTCGAACGAGAAGCGGTCGAACGTGCGCGCGGCGAGTTCGACCGCGGCCAGTGCCTCCTTTGCCGAGTGCTTGCGGCCGAGGAAGGCGAGGCTCGCGTCATCCAGCGCCTGGACGCCGAGCGAGACGCGGTTGACCCCGGCGGCACGGTAGTCGGCCAGCCGCCCGGCCTCCACCGAGGTCGGGTTGGCCTCCAGCGTGATCTCGACGCCGGGGGCGGGGGACCAGTGGGTCGCGGCGCGCTCGATCACCGCGGCGACGGTGGCGGGGTCCATCAGCGACGGCGTGCCGCCGCCGAAGAACACGCTGGTCAGCGCGCGCGGCCCGACGACCGACGCGGTGTGGTCGAGCTCGGTCAGCAGCGCGGCGCGCCAGCGCGCCTGGTCAACGGCGTCGCGGACGTGGCTGTTGAAGTCGCAATATGGGCACTTGGCCAGGCAGAACGGCCAGTGGACGTAGAGCGCGATCTCGGTCTCTCGGGCGCGGGGCATGGGGGGAAGATAGTGCAGGTCGGCCGGCATTGCGCGCGCGGAAGCGCCCCCTCCCCCCGCCCCCTCCCACGAGCGGAGGGAGAGACAGACTAGCCCCCTCCCCTCGCGGGAGGGGGTTGGGGGAGGGGGCGTCTCAGCCGAAACATCGCTCGACCAGCTTCCTGAACGCATCCGCCCGGTGGCTGATGGCGTGCTTTGCGTCGGGCTCCATCTCGCCGAAGGTGAGCGTCTGGCCGTCGGCGACGAACATCGGGTCGTAGCCGAAGCCCTTCATGCCGCGCGGCGGCCACACCAGGCTGCCGTCGACGCGACCCTCCACCGTCTCGCAGTGGCCATCCGGCCAGCATAGCGACAGTGCGCAGGCGAACCACGCGCGGCGGTCCGGCCGCCCGGCCAGCGCGTCCTCGACCCGTCGCATGGCGAGCGAGAACTGCCGTTCCGGCCCGGCCCAGCGGGCGGAATAGATGCCCGGCGCGCCGTCCAGCGCCGCGACGGCGAGGCCCGAATCGTCGGCCAGCGCCGGCAGGCTGGACGCGGCCGCGGCGGCGCGCGCCTTCAGCTCGGCGTTGGCGACGAAGCTGTCGCCGGTCTCCTCGGGCTCCGCCAGGCCCAGCGCGCCGGCGGACACCGCGTCGGCGCCGTAGGGCGCCAGCAGGTCGGCGATCTCGCGCACCTTGCCGGCATTGTGGCTTGCGATCACCAGTCGGCCGCCGGCGAAGCGGCGGGTCATGGCGCGCCGACCGCCCGCTGCTGCAGCGCGGTCAGCTCGCGGATGCCCTTGGCCGCCAGGATCATCAGCGCGTCGAACTGCTCGCGGGTGAACGGCGCGCGCTCGGCGGTGCCCTGCACCTCGACGATGCCGCCGGCGCCGGTGAAGACGAAGTTGGCGTCGGCCTCGGCGGTCGAGTCCTCGGCGTAGTCGAGGTCGAGCACGGCCGTCCCCTGCCAGAGGCCGCAGCTCACCGCGGCGACCGAACCGCGCAGCGGCATCGCCTCGATCGCCTTGTCGGCGACCAGCTTGGCGAACGCGCCGTGCAGCGCCACCCACGCGCCGGTGATGGCGGCGGTGCGGGTGCCGCCGTCGGCCTGGATGACGTCGCAGTCGATGCGCACCTGCCGCTCGCCCAGGGCGGCCAGGTCGGTGACCGCGCGCAACGAACGGCCGATCAGCCGCTGGATCTCGTGGGTCCGCCCGCCCTGGCGGCCGCGCGCCGCCTCGCGGTCGGTGCGGGTGTGGGTCGACCGCGGCAGCATGCCGTATTCCGCCGTCACCCAGCCGGCGCCGGTGTTGCGCAGGAACGGCGGCACCCGGTCCTCGACGCTGGCGGTGCACAGGACGTGGGTGTCGCCGAACCGGGCCAGGCACGAGCCTTCGGCATGCTTGCTGAAGCCGGGCTCCAGGCGGACGGTGCGCAGCGCGTCGGGCGCGCGGCCGGAAGGGCGAGTGGACACGCCGGAAAGTCTCCTAAAGATTCTTCTATTCCAGTAACCTAGCCTTTGCGGCCGCGGGCGTCCAGGATCGCGCCCCACGTTGACGCCCCCGGACCCCGTCACTACATTCGTGTCTCATTCTGGCAGGCCCATGAAGAACGACACGCGCAGCGTCATCGGCGAGATGAACGAGCGATCGCGGGAGATTTTCCGCCAGATCGTCGATGCCTACGTCACCAGCGGCGAGCCGGTGGGCTCGCGCACCCTGTCGCGCCGCCTGCGCGAGCCGCTGTCGCCGGCCACCATCCGCAACGTGATGTCGGACCTGGAGGACATGGGCCTCCTCTACGCGCCGCACACCTCGGCCGGCCGGCTGCCGACCGAGGCGGGGCTGCGCCTGTTCGTCGACGGCCTGCTGGAGATCGGCGCGCTGAGCGCCGAAGACCGCGCCAGCATCGAAAGCTACTGCAACGACAAGGACCGCAGCGTCTCCGAGATGCTTGCCGAGGCGACGGCGGCCATCTCCGGCCTGTCGCGCTGCGCCGGCATGGTGGTGGCGCCGAAGACCGACCGGCCTCTCAAGCACGTGGAGTTCGTCCATCTCGGGGAGGGTCGCGCGCTGGTCGTGCTGGTGACCGAGGACGGGCTGGTTGAGAACCGCGTCATCAGCGTGCCGCCCGGCACCCCGCCGTCGACGCTGACCCAGGCGACCAACTACCTCAACGCGCGCCTGGTCGGCCGCACGATCGAGGAGGCGCGCGGCCTGATCGCGCGCGAGATCGACAACAACCGCGCCCAGCTCGACGAACTGACCGGCCGGCTGGTGGAAACCGGGCTCGCCACATGGAGCGGCGGCAACAACCCGGGCTTCCTGATCGTGCGCGGCCAGCACAACCTGCTGAACGACGTCTCGGCGGAGACCGACCTGGAGCGCATCCGCCAGATCTTCGAGACGCTGGAGACCAAGGACCTGAGCGTCCGCCTG
>JBFWQM010000341.1:0-4493 GCA_050249455.1 Rhodospirillaceae bacterium
ACGACGTTGGGGTCGCGCGCCATCTCCTGCGCGATGCCGGCGGCGACCGCCTCGCGATAGGTCAGTTCCGCCATGCCGAGCCCCCGTCCGCCCACACGTCCCTCTCGATCAGGTCGAGCGACGGGATGGGCGATGCCTTCGCTTCCGCCGTCGCCTTGTCGACCGCCGCCAGCACCTCCGCGTCGATCGCATCGAGCACGCCGGCGGCGAAGCCGAAGTCGACCAGCCGCTGGCGGTACATCGGCACCGGGTCGCGGGCGAGCCACGCCTTGACCTCCTCGTCCGGGCGATACTTGCCGGGGTCGGCGCGGCTGTGGCCGCTGTGGCGGTAGGTCAGCGCCTCGATCAAGGACGGCCCCTCGCCCGCGCGCGCCTTGGCGAGCGCCTCGCGCGCGACGCGGTACACCGCGTCGGGGTCGTTGCCGTCGACCGCGATCGCCGGCAGGCCGTAGGCGGACGCGCGGTCGGCCGCCGGGCGCGGCACCGCGGTGACATCCTTGATCGGGGTGTATTCCATGTAGAGGTTGTTCTCGCACACGAACACCACCGGCAGCTTCCACACCGCGGCCATGTTGAGCGCCTCGTGGAACGCGCCGATGTTGGTGGTGCCGTCGCCGAAGAAGCAGACCGCGACCTGGCCGGTGCCGCGGTACTGCGCCGACCACGCCGCGCCGGCGGCGATCGGCAGATGCGCGCCGATGATGGCGTAGCTGCCCATCGCGCCGTGCTCCACGCTGGTCAGGTGCATCGACCCACCCTTGCCGCGCAGCAGCCCGCAGTCGCGCCCCATCAGCTCGCCCAGCACGCCGGTCATCGACGCGCCGCGCACCAGCGTGTGGGCGTGGCCGCGATAGGTGCAGAACGTCCAGTCGTCCTTCCTCATCGCGACGCCGAAGCCGGCGGCGATCGCCTCCTGCCCCAGCGCGAGGTGGCTGGTGCCCTTGATCAGGTTCTGCAGGAACAGGTCGTAGGCACGCTTCTCCAAATGGCGCACCTCCAGGCACTGGCGCCACAGGCTGAGCCGCGTCTCCTCGCCGATGTCGTCGTTGGCGAGGCCCGCGGGGGCGGTATTGGTGTCCAAGAGTCGTCCCCCTGTCGTCGTTCTTTATTAGTAGCGGTGCGAGATCGGCAGCTCCTCGGCCGGATACAGCGTGATGACGCGGCAGCCGGTGCTGGTCACCACCACCTCCTCCTCGATCCGCGCGGCGGAGTAGCCGTCGGTCGCCGGGCAGTAGGTCTCCAGCGCGAACACCATGCCCTCCCTGATCTCGTGCGGGTCGTCGAACGACACCAGCCGGCTGATGATCGGGCGCTCGTGCAGCGCCAGGCCGAGGCCGTGTCCGAACTGCAGCGCGAAGGCGTCCATCTCGTTGTCGAAGCCGAACTCCTGCGCCTTCGGCCACTTGGCGGCGATCTGGTCGGTGGTCACGCCGGGGCGCACCATGTCGATCGCGATGTCGAGCCATTCGCGCGCCTTCCGGTAGGCGTCGCGCTGCGACTGCGTCGCGCGGCCGACGTTGAAGGTGCGGTAGTAGCAGGTGCGGTAGCCCATGTAGGACTGCAGGATGTCGAAGAACGCCTGGTCGCCCGGGCGCACGATGCGGTCGGTGAAGTTGTGCGGGTGCGGGTTGCAGCGCTCGCCCGAGATGGCGTTGATCGCCTCGACGTCGTCGGAGCCCATCTCGTAGAGCATTTTGTTGGCCTTGGCGACGATGTCGGACTCGCGCACGCCCGGCTTCAGCTCCTCGCCGATCATGTGGTAGACGCCGTCCACCATCGCGGCGGCCTGGTTGAGCAGCACGATCTCGTCGATGTTCTTGATCTCGCGCGCATCCAGCATGACCTGCTGGCCGTCGCGCACCTCGATCCCGAGCTTCTGCAGCTCGAACAGCATCGGCGGCTCGACGATGTCGAGGCCGAGCGGCATGTTGGCGACGCCCTCCGCCACCATGATCGCCTTGATCTCCTCGGCCATCCGCTTCATCAGGCCGGCCGACGGCGGCACGGTGCCGCGCAGGCCGACCATGCCGGCGTGGCAGCAGCCGGGATGCAGGTGGGTCGAGAAGAGGCGATGGTGCTTGGCCGCCGAGCCGAAGTCCCAGATGTGCGGCTCGCCGTTGCCGGTCAGCAGCGAGAAGCGGCACATCTTGTCGCGCGACCACTCCCCGATCACCGTGCCGGTCAGGTAGCGCGTGTTGTTGTTGTCGAAGCACAAGAGCGCGCCGAGGTCGGAGGCGGCCAGCGCCTGCCGCGCCCGCGCCAGCCGGTAGTTGTGCAGCCGGCGGAAATCCACCCGGGTCTCGAAATCGACGCTGGTGTGGCCGGGGGCGGGGATGGCGCGCGTCCAGTCGTAATGCGGGTCGATGTCGTCCGGCCGGATGATCCGCGGCTCGGGCATGTCCATCGGCATGGCGGCGTCCTTCGCTGTTGGCGCGGGCATCTTAGCAGCGGCGGTGCGACGGGCGTAACGGCTTCGGGCATTTCGAGCCGGAGACGCCCCCTCCCCCAACCCCCTCCCGCGAGGGGAGGGGGCTTTTCCCACCGCCCCGCGCAAATTCTCCCCCTCCCCTCGCGGGAGGGGGTTGGGGGAGGGGGCGCGCGCGGCAGCGCGCAAAAAATCCCCCGCCTCGCCCGCGGCATCGCGCCGCCCCGCGGCCCGGTTGCCTCGGTGTGCGTTGCACACAATGTCAGACGGGCGGCCCTGCGCCGCGCCCGCCGCGGAGCACTCGCCCCGATGCCCGATCTCGACGCCCTGATCCTCGCGCGCATCCAGTTCGCGTTCACCATCGCGTTCCACATCCTGTTCCCGGCGTTCACCATCGGGCTCGCCAGCTATCTCGCGGTGCTGGAGGCGCTGTGGCTGAAGACCGGGCGCGACGTCTATCTGCGGATCTACACGTTCTGGCTGCCGATCTTCGCGGTGTCGTTCGGCATGGGCGTCGTGTCGGGCGTGGTGATGAGCTACCAGTTCGGCACCAACTGGAGCCGGTTCTCCGACATGGCGGGGAACATCCTGGGCCCCCTGCTCTCCTACGAGGTCATCACGGCGTTCTTCCTGGAGGCCGGGTTCCTCGGGATCATGCTGTTCGGGCGCGAGAAGGTGGGCAAGGGCCTGCACTTCGCCGCGACCTGCCTGGTCGCCGTCGGCACCTTGATCTCCACGTTCTGGATCCTGTCGGCCAACAGCTGGATGCAGACGCCGACCGGCTACGCGATCGGCCCCGACGGCCGCTTCCTCGCCGCCGACTGGTGGGCGATCGTGTTCAACCCGTCGTTCCCCTACCGCCTGGTCCACATGGTGCTGGCCGCCTACCTGACCACCGCCTTCGCGGTCGGTGCGACGGCGGCGTGGCGGCTGCTGCGCCGGCCGGCGGACGACGCGGCGCGCACCATGTTCTCGATGGCGATGTGGATGGCCGCGCTGGTCGCGCCGGTGCAGATCGCCGCCGGCGACCTGCACGGCCTCAACACCCTGCGGCACCAGCCGGCCAAGGTCGCGGCGATGGAGGGACACTTCGAGACCCAGCGCGGCGCGCCTCTGATCCTGTTCGGCCTGCCCGACATGGACGCCGAGCGGACCCGCGCCGCGGTCGAGATCCCGAAGCTCGGCAGCCTGATCCTGACCCACGACTGGGACGGCGAGGTGAAGGGCCTGAAGGCGTTCCCGCGCGACGAGCGGTCCAACGCCGCGGTCGTGTTCTGGTCGTTCCGGCTGATGGTGGGGATCGGCTTCCTGATGCTCGGGCTCGGGCTGTGGAGCCTCGTGCTGCGCGCGCGGCGGCGGCTTCACGACTCGCGCTGGCTCTACCGCGCCGCCCTGGTCATGGGTCCGTCCGGCTTCGCCGCGATCCTGGCCGGCTGGGTGACGACGGAGGTCGGGCGCCAGCCGTGGGTGATCTACGGCCTGATGCGCACCGCCGACGCAGTGTCGCCGATCGGCGCGGCGCAGGTCGGCGCCTCGCTGGCGGTGTTCGTCGTCGTCTACCTGATCGTGTTCGGCGCCGGCATCTTCTATTTGCTGCGGCTGATGGCGCGCGGGCCGGCGGAGGCGGAGCCGCAGGACGAAGGGGGACCCGGCCGGCCGCGCCAGCCGATGCGGCCGATCTCGGCCGCCGAGCCGGCGGAGTAGGCGCGATGGACCTCGACCTGCCGCTGGTGTGGGCCGGCATCATCGCCTTCGGCATCGTGATGTACGTGCTGATGGACGGCTTCGACCTCGGCATCGGCATCCTGTTCCCGCTGTTCCCCGACCGCCACGACCGCGACGTGATGGTGAACACGGTGGCGCCGGTGTGGGACGGCAACGAGACCTGGCTGGTGCTGGGCGGCGCGGCGCTGTTCGGCGCCTTCCCGCTCGCCTACGCCACCATCCTGCCGGCGCTCTACATCCCGCTGATCCTGATGCTGGTGGCGCTGATCTTCCGCGGCGTCGCGTTCGAGTTCCGCTTCAAGACGGTGCGCGGCCGGCCGTGGTGGGACGCCGCCTTCGTCGG
>JBFWQM010000342.1:0-4491 GCA_050249455.1 Rhodospirillaceae bacterium
CGAACGTCTTGCCGACCAGCCACTGGCGCGCCGGCGGGCGGAGCTGGAAGTCGCGGATCGAGCCTTCGTTGAACAGCGAGTAGCCGGCGACGTAGCCGAGCGCGCGCGACTTCGGGATGTTGCGGCCGCGGCGGCCGATCACCGCCACCATCTCGGCCTCGTAGTCGAGCTGCTTCGACGCCTTGGGCCGGATGATCGGCTGCTTGTGGCCGACGAACGATTGCGGGAAGCGGCAGAACAGGACCGGCTGCTCCTTCGGCGCCTCGTACGGGCTCTCCGACGCATGCTCGTGGTAGTTCAGCCCGACGCAGATGATCTTGCCCGGGTTGGGGATCGGCGGCAGGTAGACGAAGCGGCCCTTCACCACCGAGCGCGAGCGCGCCTTGGCAGCCGCCCGCTCGGCCTCGGCGAAGGCGCTGCGGCCGGCTTCCAGCATCGACTTCAGGTCGCGCGGCAGCTTCGGCGCGGCGATCGACAGGTCGATCAGTTCGTCGTCGCGGCGCACCGCCAGGAAGTCCCTCTTGCCTTGTCTCAGAGTCAGGATTCGCACGGAAAATTCTCCTCGTCCGCGTGGAACGCCGGTGCCGGTGGGGCGGCGTTATGGATTCAGGTCTCGGGGTCGCCGAAGGTGAGGTAGTCCCACAGCCGCTCGAAGATGCGGCCGGACCCGGTGGCGCGCGCGGCCGCCTCCGCCTCGGTCAGCTGGACCGAGGTGGCGCGGTCGCCGATGGCGAGCACGTGCAGCTCGGTCTTCGCCGCTTCCTCGAGGTAGAACGCCATGCAGGTGCTCTCCTCGACCGTCGCGCCGGTGAGCACGCAGCCGTTGCCGCGCATCACGATCGCCTTGGCGCCGCCGAGGGTGTCGGCGAGCTGCGCCGCGTCGGCGTCGTTGCGCAGCAGCAACGGGCTGTCCCACAGCGGCGTGCCGGGGTGGAAGTGCGCGCCGAAGCCGATGCGCACCCGCGGCGTCATGCGGAAGGTGGACAACGTCATCACGTGGCGCAGGAAGGTGCGGGTGATGCCGTTGACGTCGGGGCGGCGGGCGTAGATCTGCTGGTGGCAGCGCACCTCGCCCAGCACGCCGTCGGGCAGGGGGCCGTGGATCGGCACCACGGTGCCGGCCTCGCCGACCTCGATCAGGCCCATCGGCTTGGAGGCGCAGACCAGGAACGACTTGTCGTCCAGCCGCGCGCTGACATGGCCGAACGCGTGGCCCAGGTCGTGGCGCGGCAGCGCGCGCGCCGCCTTGCGCACGCGCACCTGCGTCCGTTCGATCGGCTCGCCCAGGCGGCCGAATTCCGTCTCCGCCATCAACCCCCCTCAGCGTTTCTTGATTGTCAGGTGCGGAATTCGGGCACGTCGGGCTTCGCGCCCCACATACAGAACGACTCGGACGTGAACGGGAACTGGCGCGGCCGGTAGTTCGGGTCGTCGATCAGCCGCACGCCGTGCGAATACTCGAACACCATGCCGTCCGGCCCCTCGAAGTAGAGGAACATCGCGCCGGACGAGCCGTGGCGGCCGGGGCCGAACACAATGCGCACCTGGCGGTCGGTCAGGTAGTAGTACGACCGCATGATGTCGTCGATGCTGGCGACCTGGAAGTTGATGTGCTGCACCCCCGCCTCGGTCGAGGGGAACAGCGCCATGCGGTGGTGCACCGCGTCGAACGACAGCAGCGGCGCCGGCCCGATCCAGTCGTTCGGGCGGATGTTGAACAGCGAGGTCCAGAACGCTTCGTCGCGCGGCGCGTCGGAGGTCTTCAGTCCGACGTGGCTGAATTCCAGGATGCCGGCGTCGCGGCTCGGGAAGTAGCGCCGCCCGCTGTGGAACGGGCGCAGGCACAGATCGACGCTGTTGCCGGTGGGATCCCTGAAGTTGACGAACGCCATCACCCGGCGGTCGGCGCACTCCTCCGCGCTGCCGCGGCGCACCTTGACGCCGTGCTCTTCCAGCTCCCGCGCGGCGTCGTCGAGCTCGTCCTTGGTCCCGATCTCGAAGCCGAGGGTGTGGTCCTTCGGGTCGCCGTCGAAATAGCAGACGTTGTGGTCGCGGCTGTCGCCGCGCATGTACAGGCGGTCAGCGCTGCGGCCGACCACTTCGAGCCCCAGCATCTCGGTGCCGAAGCGTTCGGCCTTCGCCAAGTCGCGCGTGCCCATGCGGACGTAGCGGATATCTACGATGTTGATCATGCGGCCTCCGGACTCGCGGCGGGTCCAACGATTGGCCGGCATGATAGCCGCCGCCCGGCAGGCTGCAAAGCCCGCCGCCGCGCGGCATCGGGACGCTGTGCGGACTAGTGCCGGCGGTTCGACGCGGCGACGCGCGACTTCAGGCCGTGCAGCTCGCGACGCATCGAGCGGATGGTTTCCTCGTCGTCATGGGTGTCGGCGTCGAGCAGGTCGGCCATGTCGGCGGCCGGGGCGGCGTCCATCCGGTCGCCGACGCTGCGGTGGATGGCGCGCTGCACGCGCGACATCATCGACCGGATGCCGACCGGGGCGTCGTCCGCCGGCGGCTCCGGGGCGGCCGGCGGCGGCTCCTCGGCTTCGACCAGCAGCGCCTCGATGTCGTCCTCGCCCAGCGCCGCATCGCGGTGGAGCGCGGGCATCTCCGGCGGCGGCTCGTCGCCGGCTTCGGGCTCCGGTTCCGGTTGCGCCGCCGTTTCGGCGACGCCGGCCGGCTCCGGCCCGGCCGGCGGCAGGGGCGCAGCCGCGACCGCGACCGGCGCGGCGACGATCGGGTCAAGCGCCGGTGCCGCCGATTCCGGCGCCGCCTTGACGTTGCCCTCGATGGTCTCGACCAGCGCGCTCAGCATCGCGAGCAGCTCGGCGTTCTCCGCCTCCAGCGCCGCGGTGCGGCCGCGGGTGCGGGCGATCTCCTCCTCCTGCGCGGTGAAGCGCGCGCGGAGCTGCTGCCACATCTCGACCAGGGTCGCGCTTTCGCGCTCGCGGGTGGCGTGCACGCCCTTCAGGCGCGCCTCGGCCTGCTCGACGCGGCCGCGCAAGGTGTCGAGATCGGTCATCGACTGGTTCCCACCGGATTGCCGGACTTCCTTGCCGATCTGACTAGCGCCGGCAGCGTTTAAGATGTCTTAATCGCGCCGGCTTCCGTTCAACCGCACAACCGATCGGCATGACCGCGGCCTTCATCGCTGACCACGGCGCGCTTGCCGCGGGGACGTTCGTCCTGTCGGCGCTGCTGTCGTGGCTGGTGATCCGGCTCGGCATCGTCGACGACCCCAACCAGCGCTCCTCGCACGACCGCCCCGTCGCGCGCGGCGGCGGCATCGCGATCGTCGGCGCCGTCGCGGCCGCGGCGGCCGTGCTGTGGGCGGGCGGCGGGCCGATGCCGCCCGGCGCGGCGGCGCTCGCCGCCGCGGCGCTCGGCATGGCCGCCGTCGGCCTCGCCGACGACCTGCGGCTCCTGCGCACGTTCCGCGGCAAGCTTGCGGCGCAGGTCGCCGCGGCGGTCCTTGTCGCCGCATCGGGTCTGGTGGTGGAACGGCTGTGGCTGCCGTTCGCGGGCGAGATCGCGCTCGGCTGGTGGGGCTGGCCGCTGACCGTGCTGTGGATCGTCGGGCTGACCAACGCCTTCAACTTCATGGACGGGCTCGACGGGCTGGCGGGCGGCGCGGCGGCGATCGCCGGCGGCTTCTTCGCCGCGATCGCGGCGGCGACCGCGGCGGGACCGATCAGCCTGTTCGTCGCCGCCGCGTGCGCGGGCTTCCTGCTGCTCAACGCGCCGCCGGCCCGGCTGTTCATGGGCGACGTCGGCAGCCAGTTCCTCGGCTTCGCGTTCGCCGCGCTCGCCGTCGCCGCGACAGTGGAGCAGCCGGCGGTGCCGTTCCTGGCGATGCCCGTGCTTTTCCTGCACTTCATCGCCGACACCGCGTTTACCTTAGGCCGCCGGCTGGCGGCGGGCGAGACGGTCACCCAGGCGCATCGCGGGCACCTCTACCAGCTTCTCAACCGGACGGGCTGGCCGCACGCCCGCGTGACGCTGCTGCTCGCGGCGATGGGCCTCGCGCAGGGCGCCGCGGCGCTGCTGCTGGCCGACGGCGCCGGCGGGCCGGCGCTCGCCGCCGTGCTCGCCGCGCAGAGCGTGTATGCGGTGCTGGTGGTGCGCCGGGCGCGGCGGCGCGGCCTGATCGGGTCGGCCCCGAAATGAACCGCGCCGGTGCATCCTTGCGGACACACCGGCGCGGGCGCGCCGTGGGAGACGGATCTGGGGGCGGCGCCCGCCTCCACGCGGCGACGCAGGGTCCGGCCGTCCGCGGGGCGGCACGGCCGAGGTCCTGGACATCCGGCGGCACTGGGCCGGTCGTCCGCTAATCCCCGTCATTGAACCGCCTTAGGGTTAAGGATCGGGAAACGCTGCCCCGATCGCGTTCGCGTCCGCGGCGCCGCGCGAAATGTCGCAGCGGCAAACCGCACGCAGCGCCCCGGCGCGGCGCGGCCTACCGTTGAATTGTTGCGCACCCAATTGTTG
>JBFWQM010000343.1:0-4490 GCA_050249455.1 Rhodospirillaceae bacterium
CGCCCCGCAAGGCAGATCAAACACGCGCAAGGGAGAATGACATGGCGCTGAAGGACAAGTACGAGACCGTCCTGTGGAAGAAGGAAGAGGGCATCGCCTGGGTGACGCTGAACCGCCCGGAGAAGCGCAACGCGATGAGCCCGCAGCTCTGCTTCGACATGCGCGAGGTGCTGACCGAGCTCAACACCGATCCCGACGTGCGGGTGCTCATCCTGACCGGCGCGGGCGATGCGTTCACCGCCGGCATGGACCTCAAGCAGTTCTTCCGCGAGAACGATAACCGGCCCTACGAGCGCCAGGTCGCGCGCGACGCCGACCGCCAGTGGAACTGGTACAAGCTCTCGAACTTCTCCAAGCCGACCATCGCCATGGTCAACGGCTATTGCTTCGGCGGCGGCTTCACGCCGCTGTGCGCGTGCGACTTCGCGATCGCCGCCGACGATGCGGTGTTCGGCCTCTCCGAAGTCAACTGGGGCATCCTGCCGGGCGGGCTGGTCAGCAAGGTGGTCGCCGACTACCTGCCGCTGCGCCAGGCGATCTACTACGCCGTGACGGGCCGCACCTTCGACGGCAAGACCGCCGAGCGCATCGGGCTGGTCACCATGTCGGTGCCGCGCGACAAGCTGCGCGAGGAGACCGTGGCGCTCGCCAAGGACCTGATGAACAAGAGCCCCGAGGTGCTCAAGGCGACCAAGGACGCGATCAAGAACGTGCGCGCCATGCCGGTCGACATGGCCTACGAGTACCTGGAGGCGAAGTCGGAGCAGATGCGCTTCCGCGACACCCAGAACACCCGCTCGCGCGGCATGGAGGAGTTCCTCGACAAGAAGACCTACCGCCCCGGCTTCCAGCCGGTGCCGAAGGGCTGACATCGCGGCGCCCCGTCGCCCTCCAACCCTCCCTCTCGCCTTTTTCCCCCTCCCCTCGTGGGAGGGGGCCAGGGGGAGGGGGCGCCTCCGGGTCCAGCCGCCTATTTTCCGAGGACTGATGCCATGCCCCCTGCCCGCAAGCTCGCGCTGATCACCGGCGGCTCGTCCGGCATGGGCGCAGCGACGGCGAAGGGGCTGGCCGCCCGCGGCTGGGACCTCGCGATCAACTACCGCCGCGGCGCCGACGACGCGGAAGCCGTGGCCGTCGCCTGTCGCGCCGCCGGCGCCGATGCCATCACCGTCCAGGCCGACGTCGCCGACGACGCGGACTGCCGCCGCCTGGTCGCCGAGACATTGGCGCGGTTCGCCGGCATCGACGCGCTGGTGAATTCCGCCGGCGTCACCAAGTTCGTGCCGCACCCCGACCTCGACGGCCTGAGCGCCGAGGACTTCATGACGATGTTCGCGGTCAACACCGTCGGCGCGTTCCAGATGGCGCGCGCCGCCGCGCCGCATCTGCGCGCGGCCGGCGGCATGATCATCAACGTGTCGTCGGCCGCCGGGCTCAACGCCACCGGCTCCTCGCTCGCCTACGCCTGTTCCAAGGCGGCGCTCAACACGCTGACCATCTCGCTGGCGCGCAGCCTGGCGCCGGAGGTGCGGGTCAACGCCGTGTGCCCCGGCTTCGTCGAGGGCCGCTGGGTCGAGGCGCACCTCGGCCCCGGCCACTACGACGACCACAAGGCCCGCTTCGAAAAGATCGCGCCGCTGCACGCCGCGGCGACCAACGAGGACGTGGCGCACGCCATCATGTGGCTGCTCGACTCGCGCGTCGTGACGGGGCAGCTCGTCGCGGTGGATTCCGGATTCCTGCTGGGGCCGGCGCAGCGCTGACCGAGGCGACCCGCAAATTCCAATGTTCTGTAGGGGCGGGTTTCAAACCCGCCCGCTGCGCCTCCGCGCGCACGGCGTGCGCCATGTCCGGCATCGAAAGGGCGGGTTTGAAACCCGCCCCTACCAAAAAAAAAGAGAGGCGCCCTACCCCGTCGCGCCGACCAGCACGAAGGCGATCATGCACGGCTTGTCGTACTTGTTGACCCAGGCGTGGTTGGTGCCGCGCTGGATGACGACGTCGCCGGCCTTGAGATGGACCTCGGAATCGTCCATCCACATGTCGATCTCGCCCGACATGACGATCGCGTAGTCGACGCTTTCCGTGCGGTGCATGCCGTGGTGGCGCGCCTGGCCGCCGCCGAATGCCTTCGGCGTCACGCCCATCTCCTTGTGCACCGTGTCGGGATCGAGCTTGAGGTCCTTCTCGGGCGGGAACTCGACGATGCGGAATACCGAGCCGTTCGGCTTCGGCGCGATCGGCACGGTGCCGACCGCAGTGTCCTCGTTTCCCGCATAGGTGGTCGGCGTCGACTCGGCGACCCACAGCAAGGTCGAGGACGTCTTCGTCGTCTCGCGCGTGCGGACGTTCTTCGCCGGCTCGTCGATGACGATGATCGCCTTGCCGTCCTTGTCGTGGCCGGTGACGACCCGGCGGATGGGTGTCGGCATCGCAGTCCTCCCTGTCGTTGTCGCCTGTTTTTCTCACCCTTCGGCGAGGCTGTCGAGCGTGCGCGCCAGCCCGTCGCGCACCAGTGTCCCCGCCGTCAGGCCGAGGCCCGCTGCCGCGGCGGACGGATCGCCCAGCGAGACGCGGATGTCGCCGGCGCGCGGCGGGCCGTGGCGCAGCACCGGCGGGCGTCCCGCCGCCGCGCCGAGCAGCGCGGCGAGCGCGTTCACCGAGGTCTGGCGCCCGGTGCAGACGTTGTAGACCCGGGGCTCGACCGTCGCGCCCGCCATCGCGGCGACGAGGAACCGCACCACGTCGGCGACATAGACGAAGTCGCGCACCTGCTCGCCGTCGCCGTGCACGTCCACCGGCTCGCCGCGCAGGATGCGGGCGGCGAAGATCGAGATCACCCCGGAATACGGCGAGCGCGGGTCCTGCCGCGGGCCGTAGACGTTGAAGAAGCGCAGGCCCACCGTCGGCACGCCGTGGACGAGGCCGGCGACGCGGGCGTGCAGCTCGCACCCCAGCTTGTCGGCGCCGTAGGCGGTGAGCGGGCGGGTCGCCGCCGTCTCGGCCAGCGGCACCGCCGGGTTGTCGCCGTAGACCGCGGCGGAGGAGGCATAGACCACCGGGACCGGCGCCCCGCCTCTGGCGCGCCGCGCCGCCTCGAACACGTTGACCGCGCCGGTCAGGTTGGCCCGGTGGGTGCCGCGCCAGTCCTCGTTGGAGCGCGCGACCGAGGCGATCGCCGCAAGGTGGAAGCACCCGTCGACGCCGGCCATAGCCGCATCGACCGCCGCCGCGTCGCCGACGTCGCCCTGCCGGAACTCCGTCGCCGCCGGGGCGTTGGCCCTCCTGCCGGTCGAGAGGTCGTCGAGGATCCGCACTTGGTGCCCGGCGCCCGCCAGCGCATCGCACAGGTGGGAGCCGATGAACCCGCAGCCGCCAGTGACGAGATACAAAGCCATGCCGTTAACCAATACCTCGGGTCGCGGCGACCATAGCATGTCGTCCGACAAATGCGACGGACAGGACTCGCGCCGGCCAATTCTGGTGTCCCGGCAGTCAAGGACGGTTTGCGATTTGGCCCGGCCGGGTGTAAATAGCCCGCTTCTTGCGAATCAGTCGTGCTGCTATCCTAAAGAATCGGACTTCGTCTTGCGTAGGCCTCACTTGACGAACCACCGCCATCGAGCCCCGGCAAACGACCCCGGCCACCGCGCGTGGCGAACCGGCTGCCCGGCATGACCGTCCTCGCCCTTGACCCGGCGACCCTGGGTGATCGCCTGCGCGGCGCGACCGACCGCGGCGAGATCTTGCTGCATTTCCAGCCTCAGGTGGCGCTGCGGACCGGCGCAGTGGTCGCGGTGGAGGCGCTGGCGCGCTGGCGCACCGCCTCGCTCGCGCTGATCCCGCCCGAGCACTTCATCCGCGTGGCGGAGGAGAACGGCACCATCGCGGCATTCGGCCAGTGGGTGCTGCGCAGCGCCTGCCGCCAGCTCAGCCGGTGGCGCGCCGACGGCCTGGGGCCGTTGCGGGTCGCGGTCAACGTGTCGGCCCGCCAGCCGCTCGACGAGGCGTTCGCCGCGGTGGTTCTGCGCACGTTGGAGGAGGCCGGCGTGGCGCCCACCGACGTCGAGCTGGAGCTGACCGAAGGCCAGCTCATCGCCGACCTCGACCGCACGGCGGTGGCGCTCGATGCGCTGCGCCGGCACGGCATCCGCATCTCGATCGACGATTTCGGTACCGGCTTCTCCTCGCTCAGCCGGCTGAAGCGCCTGCCGGTCGATGCGGTGAAGCTCGACCGCTCGTTTATTCGCGAGTTGCCGCACGACGCCGGCAACGCCACCATTACCTCCGCGATCATCGCGCTGGCCCACGGCCTGGGCCTGGAGGTGATCGGCGAAGGCGTCGAGAGCCGGCCGCAGCTCGCGTTCCTGCGCGACCACGGCTGCGACGTGATCCAGGGCTTCCTGCTGTCGCGCCCGCTGTCGGCGGAAAGCTGCGCAGGGTGGATCCGCTCCTACCAGCCGGTCGATCCGTCGCTGGTCGTCTGACCC
>JBFWQM010000344.1:0-4475 GCA_050249455.1 Rhodospirillaceae bacterium
CGGCTGGGCGCGGTCGCCTGCCCGTTCCACACCGAGATCAGCCTCGACCACCTGCGCTTCATCCTGACCACGATCGAGCCCCGGTACGTCCTGTGGCACGACAGCCTGGACGGCCCCTCGCTCACCGACCACCTGAAGGCGCCGCGGGTGCGCTTCGGCGCCTGGCCGGCCGCCGGCGACGACGCGGCCGAATTCTTCACCCAGCTCGCCTCCGAGCCGCCCGGGCCGGAGCCGGCGGACGAGAACGGGCCGGAGGACATCGCCTGCATCTTCTCCACGTCGGGCACCACGGACCGGCCGAAGTGCGTGGTGTGGGACCACCTGGCGCTGTGGCTGACCACGCTCAACACCATCGACTTCACCGGCCAGAACGCCGACGACCGGATGCTGGAGTACCGCACGTTCAGCTGGCTGTCGCCGCAGATCATCTCGCTGTCGCCGCTGGTGATGCTGGGATTCACGCTGTATCTCGCCAACGGCTTCTCGCGCAGCCGGTTCTTCGACTGGATCAAGGACCACCAGATCACCGTCGTCGCCGGCGTGCCGACGGTGATCAACATGCTGCTCAACCGCCCGGTCGACGTACGGACCGGCGACCTCGCCAGCGTGCGGGTCATGACCAGCTCGACCGCGCCGCTGTCGCCCGAGCAGTGGCAGCGGTTCGAGGGCATGTACGGCATCCGGCTGCTGCAGTTCTTCGGCGCCTCGGAGGTCGGCTGGTTCACCGGCAACCGCCACTACGACTTCAAGTTCGGCACCGTCGGCAAGCCGGCGATGTACACCGACTTCGCGATCCTCGACGAGGACGGCGCCGTCGTGCCGCCCGGCGTGGAAGGCGAGGTCGCGTTCCGCGGCCGCTGCACCGCCACCGCCTCGATATCGCCCGACGGCGCGTGGGAGGACCGGACGGCGTGGCGCGAGACCGAATACACCCGCGCCGGCGACCTCGCCGTGATGGACAACCAGGGCTACGTCACCGTCACCGGCCGGACTAAGGACATCGTCATCCGCGGCGGCGTCAACATCGCGCCGCTGGAGATCGACCGGGTCCTGCTGCAGCACCCCAAGGTGGCGGAGGCCGCGTCGGTCGGCGTGCCCGACCCGATCTACGGCGAGGAGGTCGTCGCCTATGTCGTGGCCAAGGAGCCGCTGACCGCGGACGACGTGACCGTCCACTGCCGGTCCAGGCTCGCCGCCTACAAGGTGCCGAAGGAGGTCCACTTCATCGACGCCCTGCCGAAATCCGACCGCGGCAAGATCCGCCGCGCCGCGCTGAAGGACATCTGGCTCGCCGGCCGCGCGCGACAGCCCGCCTGAGCCGAGGGAAGAACCGATGCCACAGACCGTCCTCGTCACCGGCGCCGCCAGCGGCATCGGGCTCGCCAGCGTGAAGATGCTGCACGCCGCCGGCGCCAACGTCGTCGCCGCCGACGTCCAGTCGGCCAAGCTCGCCGCCGACCTGCCGCGCGATGCGGCGCGGGTCGTCCCCATCGTCGCCGACGTGTCGCGCAAGCCCGATTGCGATGCGGCGGTGAAGCTGGCGCTCGACCGGTTCGGCCGGCTCGACGCCCTGCTCCACTGGGCCGGCATCCATTCCGGCACCGACCTGGAGGCGACCGACGAGGCCGAATGGGACAAGGTCATGGCGGTCAACCTGAAGGGCGCCTTCCTGATGGCGCAGGCGGCGGCCCGGCCGATGGCGGCGCAGGGGTCCGGCGCGATCGTGCTGACCAGCTCCGGCTCGGTCCTGCTCGGCGCCGCGGGCGGCGACGGCCAGGTCGGTCCGGCCTACGTGGCGTCGAAGGCGGCGATCATCGGGCTGACCCGCTCGCTCGCCACCGCGCTGGGTCCGAAGGGCGTGCGGGTCAACGCGGTCAGCCCCGGCATCACCGACACGCCGATGATCGACGTGTTCGGCGAGAACCTGAAGCGCGCCGCGGTCAAGCGCTTCCCGCTCGGCCGCTTCGGCCGGGCGGAGGAGATCGCCCAGGTCGGCTGCTTTCTGATCTCCGAGGAGGCGAGCTTCGTCACCGGCGCAGTCGTCCACGCCAACGGCGGCGCGAACTTCGGCTGACGCGCCGCGTCACGCTGCCTATAGTGGTGGCCAGCCAGCCAGCGAGGGATTGACCATGCACAAGTTCGAGATGCCGCAGGCCTACGTCGAGCGCGTCACGCAGCGCCAGGGCCGCGCCCACACCTGCGAGACCTTCGACCCCAAGGCGACCGCGCTGGTGGTGGTCGACATGCAGAACTTCTTCATGGCCGACGGCCAGCTCGCCGCCTGCCCGGAGGCGCGGACGGTGGTGCCCAACGTCAACCGGCTGGCCGACTGCGTGCGCAAGAACGGCGGCATCGTGGTGTGGATCCAGAACCTGTCGGCCGACGAGTCGCTGCAAAGCTGGTCGGTCAATGCCGAGCGCTACATCCCGGCGGCGCGCGACGACCGCTGGGCCTCGATGAAGCCGGACGCCTTCGGCTTCCAGCTGTGGCCCGAGCTTGACGTGCGGCCGGAGGACAAGCGCGTGGTGAAGCGCCGCTACAGCGCCTTCATCCAGGGCTCGTCCGACATCGAAAACGTGCTCGACGACCACGGCGTCAAGACCATCATCGTCACTGGCGTCGCCACCAACGTGTGCTGCGAATCCACCGCGCGCGACGCGATGATGCGCAACTACCGCGCGATGATGGTGTCCGACGGCTGCGCCACCTCGAGCGACGAGGAGCACGCGGCCGGCCTGACCAGCTTCTACCTCTATTTCGGCGACGTGCAGGCGACTGACGAGGTGATCGCCCGCCTCGACGCCTCGGCCCGGCGCAACCAGGCCGCCGAGTAGGCCATGCACAAGTTCGAGATGCCGGCCGACTACGTCCGGCGGGTCGTGGCGCGCCAGGGCCGGGCGCATACCTGCGAGAGCTTCGACGGGCCGAAGACCGCGCTGGTCGTGGTCGACATGCAGAACTTCTTCATGGCGCCCGGCCAGCTCGCCGCCGCGCCGATGGCCGACGACATCATGCCCAACGTCAACCGGCTGGCCGCCGCCGTGCGCGCCGCCGGCGGGCTGGTGGTGTGGATCAGGAACCAGGTGCTGCCCGACACGGTGGAGAACTGGGCGACCTTCCACGAGCGCTTCGTGCCGGAGGAGAGCCAGGGCCGGCTCAAGGAGATGGCGCCCGGCTCGTTCGGCCACACGCTGCGGCCGGGGCTCGACGTGCAGCCGCAGGACCTGGTCATCGCCAAGCGCCGCTACAGCGCCTTCATCGCCGGCTCGTCAGGGCTGGAGCTGGAGCTGCGCGACCGTGGCATCGACACCCTGATCGTCACCGGGGTCGCGACCAACGTGTGCTGCGAATCCACCGCGCGCGACGCGATGATGCTCAACTTCCGCACCTTGATGGTTTCCGACGGCTGCGCCACGGTGACCGACCAGGAGCATGCCGACGCCCTGACCAGCTTCTACCTCCAGTTCGGCGACGTGCAGAAGACCGACGAGATCGTCGCGCGGCTGCAGGCGCCGGCGCGGTAACGGCATTTCATTTTTTTGTCGCCCTCCGGCTTGACCGGAGGGCCCATGCCCGACACCACGCGGCTGATGGATGGGTCCTTCGGTCAAGCCGGAGGACGACAAGGAAGAAAACTATCCGGCAACCGGCAGCCGCCACGTCTCGTACGCCGTCGCATTGACGTCGATCGCCGTCCCGTGGCCGCGGGCGGGGCCGCGCGGCAGGTCCTTGGCGCCGGCATAGCCTTCCTTGCAGAACAGCTCGATCAGGTTGCCGGACGGGTCGCGGAAGAACATCAGGGTCTCGACGCCGTTGCGGGTCCAGAAGTTGGACGACGGGATGCCGCAGCGGGCGAGCCAGTCCTTCATGCCGACCAGGTTCGCGGCATCGACCTGGTAGGCGAAATGCGGATACTCCGCCCCCGGCGTCGTCCAGGCGCAGCCCTCGGTCGAGATACCGATGTCGGTGCCGCCGACGTGGACCAGCGCGAACGCCGGCTCGGTCACCTTGACCCGGCCGCCGAGCACGTCGCGGTAGAAGCGGATGCCCTCGTCGAGGTCGCGGCACGGCACGCTGATGTGGTGCAGCGCCATCAGCGCCGGCGGCCCGCCCGTTACCGGTTCGGCCATCGCCCGTCCTCCCTTTGTCGTTCGGAGGATGCTAGCCCGGCCGCCGAACCGGCGCCAGGGACCGCGATCCGGCCTTGCCCTGCGGCGCGGCTTGTTCGTATACGAACAGACCAAACACGCGGGAGGGCGCGATGGCGAAGCTGGTGATCCGGAACGTGCGGACGATGCTGTCGGGGCGGCTGGAGAAGCCGGTGCTCGACGCCGACACCGTCGTCGCCATCGACGGCGTCATCACCGAGGTCGGCAAGGCCGCCGACGTCGATGCCGGCAACGCGACGACGGTGATCGACGCCAAGGGGTCGAGCCTCGTCCCCGGCCTGATCGACAGCCACGTCCACCCGGTCG
>JBFWQM010000345.1:0-4464 GCA_050249455.1 Rhodospirillaceae bacterium
GCCCGACGTCTACGTCCAGTGCGACGTCTGCAAGGGCCATCGCTACAACCGCGAGACCCTGGAGGTTAAGTTCCGCGACAAGTCGATCGCCGAGGTGCTGGAGATGACGGTCGAGGAAGGCGTCGGCTTCTTCAAGGCGGTGCCGGCGATCCGCGACAAGCTCGCCATGCTCGACCAGGTCGGGCTCGGCTACGTCAAGATCGGCCAGCCGGCGACGACGCTCTCGGGCGGCGAGGCGCAGCGGGTGAAGCTGTCCAAGGAGCTGTCGCGGCGGTCGACCGGGCGCACGCTCTACATCCTGGACGAGCCGACCACCGGGCTGCACTTCGAGGACGTGCGCAAGCTGCTCGAAGTGCTGCAGGCCCTCGTCGAGCAGGGCAACACCGTGGTGGTGATCGAGCACAACCTGGAGGTCATCAAGACCGCCGACTGGATCATCGACCTCGGCCCCGACGGCGGCGACCGCGGCGGCAGGATCGTCGCCGCCGGCACGCCCGAGGACGTTGCCCGCGTCAAGGACAGCCGGACCGCCGAATACCTGGCGCCCTACCTCAAGCAGCGGCCGACGAAGCCGGCGCGCAAGCGGGCGTAGACTCGATATCGACCACTTTGGTCGTCAGGCAACCAGCCGAACAAGGCGGGGTGTAACGGCGGAGGTTTGATTTGCCGGTTGCAAAGCCGATCGACACCGCCCCTATCGCCGACTGGCTGACCGGCGGCATCGCGCCGCGGGCGACGCCGCAAGACGTCATCGGCGGCTTCTGCGAGCGGCTGGTTGCCGCGGGGGTGGCACTGGACCGCTTCGCGCTGTTCGTGCGGACCCTGCACCCGGACTATATCGGCCGGCGCTGGATGTGGCGGCCGGGCCGCGAGGTGGAGGGCAACCTCGGCAGCTATGCCGAGGTCGAAGACCCGGATTTCGCGTTGAGCCCGGTCGCCGTCGTCGGCCGCACAGGCGCGCTTTTCCGCGAGCGGATCGACGGGCGCGCCGAGCCCGCGGCGCCGGCGCTGCGACGGCTGCGCGACGAAGGGGCGAGCGACTACGTCGCGGTGCCGCTGCCGTTCCTCGACGGCGCCGTCCATGCCGCGACCTACGCGACGTGGCGGCCGGGCGGCTTCACCGAGGCCGAGGTGGCGGCGATGGTCGCGCTGGGCCCGGCGGTGACGCGGGTGGCCGAGATATTCGCGCTGCGCCGCGTCGTCACCAACCTGCTCGACGCCTATGTCGGCCACCGCAGCGGCGAGCGCATCCTGGCCGGCCACATCCGCCGCGGCGACACCGAGGCGATCGACGCCGCGATCTGGCTGTCCGACCTGCGCGACTTCACCGCGATGAGCGACGGAACGCCGGGCGAGGAGATCATCGCCCGGCTCAACCGCCACTTCGACCGCGTCGTGCCGCCGATCGAGGCGGCGGGGGGCGAGGTGCTGAAGTTCATCGGCGACGCCGTTCTGGCGATCTTCCCGGTCGGCCCCGGCGACGGCGTCGCCGCGGCCTGCGACGCAGCGTGGCGGGCCGCGCGCGCAGTCTGCGACGCGCCGCCGGCCGGCGACGACCACCCGTTCCGCATCGCGCTCCACGCCGGCACCGTCCTGTATGGCAATATCGGCGGCGGCAGCCGGCTCGACTTCACCGCGATCAGCCCCGCGGTCAACCTCGCCGCCCGGCTGAGCACCCTGGCCGGCGAGTTGGGCGAGAGGCTGGTCGCTTCCGCCGAGTTCGCCCGCCATGCCGGGCAATCCCTGCGCCGCCGCGGCGCCTACGAGTTGCGCGGCATCAGTGGCGTCCAGGAGGTCTATGTGCCGTCCGCCAATCCGGGTTCCGGCCGAACCGGCGCGCCAGGAACGTGACGAAGGCGCGCACCTTGGCCGACATCATCCGATTGGACGGATAGACGGCGTAGACCGTGCTCGACGGCAGTGGATGGCGCGGCAGGAGCCGCACCAGCGCGCCGTCGGCGAGCGCGTCGGCCACCGCCCATGCCGGCAGCAGCGCGATCCCGAGCCCGGCCAGCGCCGCCTCGCGAAGCACCTCGCCGCTGTCGGTGGCAAGGCTGCCCGACACCGTCACCCACCCCACCCCACTTTCCGCCACGAATCCCCACTTGCCGCCCCAGCCCAGCGGCGAGAACACGAGGCAGTCGTGCCGGGCGAGGTCGGCCGGACGTTCCGGCGCCGGCCGCCCGGCGAGATAGGACGGCGCCGCGCACACGATCAGCGGCGAGTCGGCAAGCCGGCGCACCACGACGGGGGAGTCCGCGGGCAGCCGGCCGATCCGGATGGCGAGGTCGAGCCCCTGCCCCACCAGGTCGACATGGGCGGCGCTGAGCGACAGCTCGACCGAAAGCCCCGGGTTGCCGGCGAGGAAGTCCTTCAGCGCCGGCGCGATGTGCATCCAGCCGAACGTGTCGGGCGCCGAGATGCGCAGGGTGCCGCGCGGTTCGCGGTGCAGCGCCAGCGCCTCCTGCTCGCCGGCTTCCGCCTCTGCCAGGATGCGGGCGCAGCGCCGGTAGTAGGCAAGCCCCGCCTCGGTCGCCGCGACGCGCCGCGTGGTCCGCTGCAGCAGGCGCACGCCCAGCCGCTCCTCCAGCCGCTGCACCTGCGCGCTGACCACCGACTTGGAGACGCGCAGCCGCCGCGCAGCCTCGGAAAAGCTGCCCGCCTCCACCACCCGCGCGAAGGCGGCGATGCCTGCCAGCGGTTCCATCGGTTCATTGTTCGGATTTTAGAACGTCATGTCCAGGACAATACTCTTTCCGCGCGCACCCTCCTGGCGCACCATCCTGCGGCCAACCGAAGGAGAACCGTCATGAACCCGGTCCGCACAACCGAACCCGCCGCGCCCGTCCCCTTCGTCACCCCAGCCGCCGCCGGCGACCGCGCCGCGGTGCTGGGGATGGACTACCGCTACGTCGCGCGCAGCGCCGCGACCGGCGGCCTCAGCGTGATCGAGATCGCCGTCCCGCCCGGCGCCGCCGCGCCGATGCACGTGCATGCGCACGAGGACGAGATCCTCTACGTGCTGAAAGGCGAGATCGTGGTGGACGGCGTCGGCATCGCCGGCAGCGCGGTCGCGGCCGGCGCGGGCGCGCTGTGCTTCGCGCCGCGCGGCCGGCGCCACGCCTTCCGCAACGACGGCGACGCGCCGGCGCGCGTGCTGGTGGTGGCCAGCCCCGGCGGCGGTCTGGAGCGGATGTTCGGCGCCCTCGCCGCGCTGCCGCCCGACGGCCTCGCCGCCGCGCCGGCGATCTGCGCCGACGCCGGCGTCACGCTGATCGGGTAGGCGCGCCGTTCAGTTGAACAGAGGCACGCCCTCCGGGCGCGACGGCAGCGCCGCGCCGGGCGGCGGCTCGGCGAGGTCGCGCGGCCGGAAGCCGCGCATCTCCACCTTTGTCGGGGCGCCGGCGAGGCTGCGGGTCTCGATCAGGTCGCCGCCCTGGATCGCCTTGACCCGCGTTTTCAGGTCGTCGCCGACCAGGGCGCGGATCGCCGCCTTGTCGGGCCGGGTCAGGTCGTCGACCGCGCGCAGGTCGGCCTCGAACTTGCGAAAGGCGGCGTTGACCGTGGCCGCGAGCTGGTCGGCCGGCGTGTCGCGCAGTGCCGCATCGAACGCCCTGGCGTGCGCCGACAGCGCCGGCAGCGTCGCCCACGACGCCGCGCGGCTGGGGCCGCGGTGCAGCTCGAACAGCATCATGTCGTGCGAGTCGAACGGCCGCGCCGCGACCGGGTTGGGGCCTTCGTAGAGCCGGCCCTCCTTCACCCACAGCTGCGCCGGGTTGATCGCCGCCTGCGGCGTGTTGACCGCGACGACGAAGCCCGGCTGCGCGGTCCGCCCGTGCCCGGCGCCGGCCGGCCGCAGGGTGTCGTGCACGCCGAGCGCGAGGGAGGTGTCGGCAAGGCCGAGCAGCCCCTCGGTGCCGGCCTTCACGATGCCGGCGAGCTCGGTCGCCTGCTTCAGTGCCGGCACCACGCCGGTGAGCTGCGACAGCGTGTCGATCAGCACTTTCGCGCCGTCGGCCGCCGGCACCGCGTAGAGGCCGGCGAGCAGCTCGATGTCCTGGCCGTCATAGACGATCGGGCCGGCGAGGCGGTAGGCGAGCCCGATCAGCCGGTCGAGGTTGGCGCTGCCGAGGTCCTTGAGCTGGCCCGGCCCGGCCACGGTCGCGACGTTGCGCTGCGCCAGCGGGTCGCCGTGCGCGACGAAGGAATGGACGACCGGATAATACTCGCGCCACAGCACGCGGGTGGTCTTGAGGTACATCTCCGCCAGGCGCAGCACGACGTAGTCGTCGCCGGTGGCGAAGGCCGCCGCCGCCACCACCGGCCGGTTCTGCCCGTCGACCACGTTCGACGCCGGCACCCATTGCCAGCCCAGCACCTTGGCCTGGCGCTGGAACAGCCTGTCGAGGAAATCCGGGATGGACACGGCGACGCTCCTCTCTGTCAGGGCGGAAAGCGCACGGC
>JBFWQM010000346.1:0-4437 GCA_050249455.1 Rhodospirillaceae bacterium
AGGCCCCACACCGCGTCCTGGTCGGTGATCACCACGTCGCACGAGCTGGCCGGCACGAAGGCGCCGCCGAACAGGTAGCCGTTGACCATCGCGATGGTCGGCTTCCTCGAATGCGCCAGGATCTCCCAGCTCCAGTGCTTGTTGGCCTGGAACGAGCGGAACTGGGCGGACGGGTTGTTGTCGGTCTCGCGGAAATACTCCTTGAGGTCCATGCCAGCGCTCCAGGCGTTGCCGGCGCCGGTGATGACGATGCAGCCGGTGTCCTTGTCGGTCTCCACCTCCAGCATCACCTGCTCCATGTCGTAATGGAGCTGCGGGCTCATCGCGTTCCGCTTCTCGGGCCGGTTGTAGGTCACCCACGTGATGCCGTCGGAGTCGGTCTCCGCCTTCACGGTCTTGAGTTCGGTCGTCTTCATCGTCGTCTCCCTTGCCTGAAACCGGTCACGAGCGCGGCACGACGAGCGCGTCGACCGCGAAGCCGCCCTGCCCCGCCGGCAGGACGATGAACGGGTTGATGTCGATCGACTGCAGGGCATCGCCGCTGCGCGCGGCATAGACCGACAGCCGCGCGATGGCGTCGGCCAGCGCCGCGACGTCAGCCTTGGGCCGGCCGCGCGCGCCGTCGAGCAGCGGGAAGCCCTTGATCGAGCGGATCATCGCCATCGCCTCGTCGGCGCCGAACGGCGCGATGCGGAAGGCGACGTCCTTGAACACCTCGACGAAGATGCCGCCGATGCCGAACATCACGACCGGGCCGAGCACCGGGTCGCGGTTGACGCCGATGATCGTCTCCACCCCGCCGCCGACCATCTTCGCCACCAGCGCGCCCTCGATGCGCGCCTTCGGCGCCGCTGCCTTGGCGCGCTCCACCACCGTGCGGTAGGCCGCCGCCGCGGCGTCGGCGGACGTCAGGTTCAGCACCACGCCGCCGATGTCGGACTTGTGCAGCACGTCGGGCGAGGCGAGCTTGAGCGCGACCGGGAAGCCGATCGCCTCCGCCGCCTGCGCCGCCGTGTCGGCCGAGGTGGCGAGCGCGTGCGGCACCACCGGCACGCCGATCGCCGACAGCACCTGAAGCGCCGCGCGCTCCCCCGCCGCGCCGTCGGCGGGCGACGGCAGCGCGCCGGGCAGCACGGGCGGCGCCGCCTTGGCGCCGGCGGCGCGGAAGCTCTCGCCGATCCGCCACAGCGCGGCGATGCATTCGACCGCGCGCGACGGGTCGTCGCACACGATGAAGCCGTCGTCCTCCAGCGCGTTGCGCGTCTTCGGGTCGATGGTCATCGACAGCGCCAGCACCCGGTCGGGAAACTTCGCGCGCACCTCGAGGATCCCGGGCTTCAGCTTGCTCCACTGCCGCTCGACGAAGGCGACGTGGGTCAGGAAGCCGACCATCGACGGGTAGCCGCCCTCGGTCAGCGCGGTCGCCATGTATTTCGGCGTCACCGTCATGTCCGACATGCCGGGCGCGCCGGTGTCGATCGGGTTGCGCGGCGCGACCATCGGGTTCTCGGCCAGCATCGCCTGCTGCACCGCCTCGGGCATCACGTCGACCTTGAGGCCCGACGCCTCCGCCTGGTCGGCCATCAGGATGCCGACGCCGCCGGAGATCGAGACGAAGGCGATGCGCGGGTCGGACGGGTAGCGGCCGTGGCGGCACGCGGCGGCGACATCGGTCAGTTCGGCCAACGTGGTGGCGCGGTAGGCGCCGCACTGGCGCAGCAGCGTGTCGTAGGCGACGTCGGAGCCGGCGAGCGAGGCGGTGTGCGCCGCCGCCGCCGCGGCGCCGCTTTCCGACGTGCCGACCTTCAGCACCAGGACGGGCTTCCGGTTCGCGCGCGCGCGCTCCAGCGCGGCGGCGAGCTTGCGGCCGTCCTTGGCGCCCTCGATATAGGCGACGATCACCTCGGTCGCCGGGTCGTCGGCCAGGAAGTCGATGCAGTCGGCGACCTCGATGTCGGCCTGGTTGCCGGTGGTCACCCACTTGGAGACGCCGAGCCCGCGCTCGCGCAGCAGCACCATGATGTGGACGCCGATGGCGCCCGACTGGCTGACGATCGAGTAGCCGCCGAGCTTCGGCCAGCCCTGGCCGCCGTGATGCTCGAACGCCGAGGTGAAGGTGGCGACGAAGCCGGGCTCCAGGCTGTAGGCGCCCATCGCGTTGGGGCCGATCATGCGCACGCCGCCGGCGCGCGCCGCGGCGAGCAGCTTGTCCTGCGCCTTCGCCCCCGCCTCGCCCGCCTCCGCGAAGCCGGACGAGAACACGACGGCGAGCTTCACGCCCTTGCGGCCGCATTCCTCGATCGCGCCGATCACCGCCGGCGCTGGCACCGCGACGATCGCGCAGTCCACCGGGCCTTCGATGGCCGATAAGGTCGGATAGGCCTTCAGCCCCTGGACCTCGGCCGAGTTGGCGTTGACCGGGTAGATCGCACCCTTGAAGCCGCGCTGCAGGGTGCAGGCCAGCGGCTGACCGCCGATCTTCTTCGGGTCGGTGGAGGCGCCGATGATGGCGATGGAGCGCGGATAGAACAGCGGGCGCAGGAAGCTGCTGTCTGTCGTGGCCATGCCGTGCCTTTCCCCGCTGTCCCCGATCGTTCGTCGGCTATCCGTTGCCGACCGTTATAGCCGCCCGGCCCGGCGGGCGCCACGGCGGCGAAAGCAATGTGGCCCGGCACAGCGCGTTGGGTGTAGCCTTTCGCGCAGAAAAGGGAGGCGGTGATGTTCCGGCAGGACAGCGATCAGGAGAAGGCGTTCCGCGCCGAGGTGCGCGCCTGGTTCGAGGGCAACCTTCCGGTATCGCTGCGCCACCGCACGCACCGCGTGCCGCCGGTCGAGCTGAAGCCGTGGTGGCGCAAGGTCTACGAGCGCGGCTGGGCGGCGCCGCACTGGCCCAAGGAATACGGCGGCATGGGCGCCAGCCTGAACGAGCAGATCATCCTGTTCGAGGAGACCGCACTGGCCGGCGCGCCGCCGCTGTCCGGCCCCGGCCTCACCTTCCTGTCGCCGACCCTGATGGAGTTCGGCACGCCGGAACAGAAGGCGCAGCACCTGCCGAAGATCCTGTCGGGCGAGGTCTACTGGGCGCAGGGCTATTCGGAGCCGGGATCGGGCTCCGACCTCGCCAGCCTGACGACGCGGGCGGAGCTGGTCGGCGACCATTTCGTGATCAACGGCCAGAAGATCTGGAACACCCACGCGCACTATGCCGACTGGATGTTCACCCTGGTGCGCACCGACCCGCAGGCGAAGCCCAAGCACGCCGGCATCTCGATGGTGCTGATCGACCTGCGGCTGCCGGGTGTCGACCCGCGCGGCATCAAGACGATCTCCGGCGACGACGAGCTGGCGACCGTGTTCCTCGACAACGTGAAGGTGCCGAAGGACCAGCTGCTCGGGCCGCTCAACGGCGGCTGGAAGGTCGCCAACTTCGTGCTCAACTTCGAGCGCTTCAACCAGGCCAACCCGATGGCCGTCAGCACCGTGATGGAGCGGGTGCGGCGGACGGCGCGCGAGACGGGGCTGGCCGACGATCCCGCCTTCCGCGACCGCCTGGCGAAGATGGAGATCGACGTGATGGCGCAGTCGGCGCTGTTCAGCCACGCGGTGGACCTGACCAATGCCGGGCGCATCCTGGGGCCGGAGGCATCGATCCTGAAGGTGGTCGGCACCGAGAACGTCCAGCGCGCCACGGAACTGATGATCGAGACCGCCGGCGGCCACGGCGCGGACCTCGCGCCGCTGCCCAGCCCGGACGGCGAGATCGACCTGACCGGCTTGTTCCTGCTGCACCGGCGCGCCACGATCTACGGCGGGTCGAACGAGATCCAGCGCAACGTGCTGGCGCGCCGGGTGCTCAACCTGCCGTGACCGGCGCCGCGGCGGTGTGCTAGAAGAGCTTCAGTTCCGTTTCGGGGAGAACGCACGATGATCCGGTTCCGCGAGGACACCGCCGAGGAGAAGGCCTTCCGGCTGGAGGTCCGCGAGTGGCTGGCCAAGACCCTGCCGGACGACCTGCGCGGGCTGTCCACGCGCGCGTCCTTCGAGCGCACCATGTGGTGGCAGAAGAAGATCTTCGAGCGCGGCTGGATCGCGCCGCACTGGCCGAAGCAGTACGGCGGCATGGAGGCGACGCTCAACCAGCAGATCATCCTGAAGGAGGAGTTTGCCGCCGCCGGCGCGCCGGAGCTGTCGGGCCAGGGCCTCAACCACATCGGCCCGATCCTGATGCACTACGGCACCGAGGAACAGAAGGCCCAGCACCTGGCGCCGATCCTGTCGGGCGAGCGGGTGTGGTGCCAGGGCTACTCCGAGCCGGGGTCGGGCTCCGACCTCGCCAGCCTGACCACCCGCGGCGACGTGGAGGGCGACCACATCGTCGTCAACGGCCACAAGATCTGGACCACCTGGGCGCACCACGCCGACTGGATCTTCGCGCTG
>JBFWQM010000347.1:0-4425 GCA_050249455.1 Rhodospirillaceae bacterium
TAGTCGGCGGCGTCGATGGTGCCTTTCTCCAGCGCGGCGAACACCTCGCCGCCGGGCAGCAGCGTGGTCTTGGCGCCGGCCGCGGCGAAGGTCTCGGCGATCATGCCGCCGGGCACGCGCAGCTTGAGGTCCTTGAAGTCCTCGATCGAGCGGATCGGCACCTTCGAATGGATGATGTTCGGCCCGTGGTGGATATGGCCGACATAGTGCATGCCCTGCTTGGCGAACACCTCGCGCGCCGCCTGCAGGCCGCCGCGGTGGAAGAAGACGTCCCACTCGTGCGGGTAGCGCAGGCCGAGGGTGTAGGAGCTCAGGAACGCCGCCGACGGCAGCTTGCCGGCCCAGTAGAGGGTGAAGGAGTTCATCGCGTCGAGCACGCCGTTCTTGACCGCGTCGAACAGCTCGAAGTCGCCCACTACGTCCTTGGCGCCGAACGCCTTGAATTCCAGCTCGCCGCCGGTCTTCTCCTTGATGCCGCCGCACCAGGCCTTGAACGTCGCCAGGCCGACGCCCGCCGGCCACGATGTCTGGATGCGCCAGCTGGTGGTCTGCCCCGACTGCGCCCGCGCGACGTGCGGCGCGGCGACGGCGGCGGTGCCGGCAGCGGCGGCGGCGGCGAGAAATCGCCGGCGCGATTCACGGGCGGCGGCGGTCGTCGAGTCCGTCATAAGAACCTCCCCAGGTCCGTTGTCTGCACCGCGGTCGAAGCGCGCGGCGCGGCCGGTTGAACCGGCTCGGTTGTCGTCCATCAGCAGGACTACGATAGCACAAGTACCGATGGGGCAACGTCTCGTTAGATGACGATTCCGTGCGCGGCCGCGGGCCGGCGGGGCTTCTATCGGCGATGCCCGGTGCTACAATGCGCCCGCCGCGGTCGAGGGTCGGGAGCCCCGCCGCGGCGCGGCCACGCCATGCGCCGCAATGGATAACCGGCGGCCCGTCGTGGGGTCGGCCACGAACCGGGAGACGATCGGATGTCTGTTCGCGGACACCTAGCCTATTTCTCGTGCGCAGCCTTGATCGCGGTTGGGGCGGCCGTTCCGGCGGCGGCCCAGACCGAACTGAAGGCCATGGTCACGCTGCCGACCAACCTGGTCCTGACCAAGAGCTTCACCAAGTTCATCGACGAGGCCAACGGCGCCCTCAAGGGCTCGGTCAACATCAACTTCCTCGGCGGGCCCGAGGTGACGCCGCCGGAGAAGGCCGCCGATTCGCTCAAGCGCGGCATCTTCCAGCTCATGCATTCGCCGGCGAGCTACTACACCGGCACAGTGCCGGAAGCCGACGTGCTGATCGCGACCAACCACAGCGCCGCGGAGATCCGCAAGAACGGCGGCCTGGCGCTGATCCAGAAGATCTGGGCGGAGAAGCTCAACGCCCACGTCCTCGGCTGGTTCGAGAGCCGCTTCCAGGAATCCGCGGACGGGCCGCATCGCGGCCTCTACAACCTGTACTTCACCAAGAAGCCGACCATCACCGCCGACAAGCTCGACCTCTCCGGCTTCAAGATGCGCACCACCCCGACCTATACCGAGCTCCTGAACGCGCTCGGCGCGGTGCCGGTCAGCATCAAGGCCGGCGAGGTCTACACCTCGCTGGAGCGCGGCGTCGTCCAGGGCTTCGGCTTCCCCGGCGTCGCGGTGATCGGGCTGGGCGTTCAGAAGGTGGTGAAGTACCGGGTCGATCCGGCATTCTTCACCGGCAACAACCTGGTGCTCGTGCATCTGCCGACGTGGCAGAAGCTGCCCCAGGCGGCGCGCGACAAGCTGACCGAGCTGGCCGCGAAGTACGAGGTGGAGTCGAACCTGTTCGTCACCGCCGAGGCGGCCAAGGAAGAGGCCGAGCTTAAGCAGAACGGCATGGAGATCCTCACCCTCACCGGCAACGCCGAGAAGAGCTACCTGCGCGCGGCCTACGACAACGTGTGGGAGCGCGTCGACACCCGCGCGCCAGAGAACGCCAAGCTGCTGCGCGAGAAGTTCCACAACTAGGCGCCGTGCGGTCCGGGGCGGCCTCGTCCCGGACCGCGGCGCGGTTTCCGACATGGATGCCATCTCCAAGGCTTACGACCGGCTGATCGCCGGCCTCGCGCTCGCCGCCGGGCTGATCGTCCTCGGCATCTTTGCGCTGATCGTGGTCGACGTATCGATGCGCGAGGCCGGCTACCACCCGCCGGGCTTCACCGTCGCCTTCGTCGAATACGGGCTGCTGTTCTTCACCATGTTCGCGGCGCCCTGGCTGGTCCGCCACAAGGGCCACATCTTCGTGGACGCATTCACCAGCCAGCTTCCGTGGCAGGTGATCCGCGTCAGCGAGAAGGTGGTCTATCTCATCTGCATCGTCTGCATGGCGATTTGTGCCGCGGTTTCGGCGCAGCTCCTGATCGAGGCGGCGGGCAGCGACAGCGTCGACATGCGCGGCATCGTCGACATCCCGGAATGGGTGATGTTCGTCCCGTTGCCGTTCTGCTTCGCCCTGATGATGATCGAGTTCGGGCGCTTCCTGATCGGGCGCGACAGTCTCTACGCGCGCCGCGACACGACCTCGGAAAGGTTCTGAGGCATGGCGTGGTACGAGTCGGGCGGCATCCTGGTCGGCCTGATCCTGTTCTTCATGGCGATCGGCGTGCCGGTCGCGGTGGCGTTCATCGCCGCCAACCTGATCGGCATCATGGTCTTTGCCGGCGGCCTCGACGGGCTGACCCAGATCATCAACAACTCGACCAACCTGATCACCAACTACACGTTCTCGCCGGTGCCGCTGTTCATGTTCATGGGCGGCCTGTTCTTCCACACCGGCCTCGCGATCAAGGTGTTCGACGGGCTCGACAAGCTGATGGGCCGGCTGCCCGGCCGGCTGTGCTACCTGACCATCGCCGGCGGTACCATGTTCTCCACCCTGACCGGCTCGACGATGGCGAACACCGCGATGCTCGGTTCGCTCCTGGTGCCGGAGATGCGGCGGCGCGGCTACAGCACCAAGATGACGATCGGGCCGATCCTCGGCACCGGCGGGCTCGCGATGATCATCCCGCCGTCGACGCTCGGCGTCCTGCTGGCGAGCCTCGCGGGCATCGACGTCGGCCGGCTCCTGGTCGCCGGCGCGCTGCCGGGCCTCGTGCTGGCGACGCTCTATGCCTCGATGGTGTTCCTCCAGGTCAAGCTCGACCCCGACTCGGCGCCGTCCTACGAGGTCGAGCAGGTGCCGATGCTGGCGAAGGCGGTTGCGTTCCTGATCCACGTCGCGCCGATGGCGCTGGTCATCTTCATGGTGATCGGGTTCATCATCCTGGGCTTCGCCACGCCGACGGAATCGGCGGCGTTCGGCGTCGCCGGCGTCCTGATCCTCGCCCTCGTCTACGGCAAGCTGAGCTGGCAGGCCGTGCAGAAGGCGCTGCAGGACACCGTGAAGGTCTCCGGCATGGTGTTCTTCATCGTCATGGGCTCGGCGGTGTTCAGCCAGCTCCTGGCGTTCTCCGGCGCGAGCTCGGGCATGCTGCGCTGGGCGACCCACTACGACGTCGGGCCGCTGGTCATCCTGCTGGCGATCTTCTGCGTCTACCTGCTGCTCGGCATGTTCATGGACCAGGTGTCCATGATGCTGATCACCGTGCCGATCGTCTTCCCGCTGGCGCAGGGGCTCGGCTTCGACCTGATCTGGTTCGCGATGATCGTGATGATCGCGCTGGAGATGAGCCTGACGACGCCGCCGTTCGGGCTCCTGCTGTTCATCATGCTCGGCGTCGCGCCGCAGGGCACGACAATGGGGCAGGTGATCCGCGCCGCGCTGCCGTTCCTGTTCTGCGACGCGCTGCTGGTCGTGCTGATGGTCGCTTTTCCGCCGCTGGTGCTCTACCTTCCCAGCCTGATGGGCTGACCGCGGACCTGCCATGACCGACCTGCCGCTGCGCTTCGGCGTGTTCTACGCCCCGTTCCACGCGCTGGACGAGGGACCGACGCAGCTCTTCCAGCGCGACCTTGAGCTGATGACCCTGTTCGACCGGCTCGGCTTCGACGAAGCCTGGATCGGCGAGCACCATTCGGGCGGCTTCGAGACGATCGGCGCGCCGGAGGTGTTCATCGCCGCGGCGGCCGAGCGGACGCGGCGCATCCGGCTCGGCACCGGGGTCAAGTCGCTGCCCTACCACAACCCGTTCATCCTGGCCGACACGATGGTCCAGCTCGACCACATGACGATGGGCCGCACGATGTTCGGCGTCGGGCCGGGCGCGCTGCCGTCGGACGCGATGCAGATGGGCATCGACCCGCGCGAGACGCGGCGGCGGATGGACGAGGCGCTGGCCGTCATCATGCGCCTGCTCGCCGGCGAGCGCGTGACGGCGGAGACCGACTGGTTCCGGCTGCAGGACGCGAAGCTGCAGTTCGACTGCTTCACCCGGCCGCGCATGGAGATGGCGGTGACGAC
>JBFWQM010000348.1:0-4314 GCA_050249455.1 Rhodospirillaceae bacterium
CAAATAGAGCAGCGCCAGGTCGACCGGCGACTGGCTGATGCCGTAGGTGCCGATGGTGGCGAACACCAGGATGCCGCCATAGAGCAGCGGCGGCGGCACCTTCAGCACCTTCACCCAAAGCCCGATCAGCGGCAGGTTCAGCACCAGCAGCATGACATTGCCGACATAGAGGCTGGCGATCAGCCCCCACACCAGCTCGGGCTGGCTCTGCAGCAGCAGCGGCCCCGGGTTGATGCCGTAGCTCTGGAACGCCGACAGCATGATCGCTGCGGTGGCCGAGGTCGGCAGCCCGAGCGCCAGCATCGGCACCAGCACGCCGGCGGCCGATGCGTTGTTGGCCGCCTCCGGCCCGGCGACGCCCTCGATCGCGCCGTGGCCGAACTCCTCCGGGTGGCGGGTCAGCCGGCGCTCGATGAAATAGGAAAGGAACGTCGGCACCTCGGCGCCGCCGGCCGGCAGCGCGCCGATCGGGAAGCCGATGCCGGCGCCGCGCAGCCACGGCTTCCACGACCGCCGCCAGTCCTCGCGCGTCATGCGCAGCCGTCCGACGCGCAGCAGCTGGCCGGGCGGCGGCGGGTGGCGGCACAGGTACAGCGTCTCGCCGACCGCGAACAGCCCGACCGCGACGACCACGACGTTGATGCCGTCGAGCAGCTCCGGCATGCCGAGGGTGAGGCGGGCCTGGCCGGTCTGCGCATCGACGCCGATCAGCCCGAGCACGATGCCGACCGCGACGCAGGCGAGGCCGCGCAGCGCCGAGCTGCCCAGCACCGCCGAGACGGTGACGAAGGCGAGCACCATCAGCGCGAAATACTCCGCCGGCCCGAACAGCAGCGCGAGCGCGACCACCGCGGGCGCCAGGAAGGTGATGCCCAGGGTGCCGACCGTGCCGGCGACGAACGAGCCGACCGCGGCGGTGAACAGCGCCGGCCCGGCGCGCCCGGCGCGGGCCATCTTGTTGCCTTCCAGCGCGGTGACGATGGTCGCGCTTTCGCCGGGCGTGTTGAGCAGGATCGAGGTGGTGGACCCGCCATACATCGCGCCGTAGTAGATGCCGGCGAACAGGATGAAGACGCTGGTCGCATCGACCGAGAAGGTCAGCGGCAGCAGCAGCGCGATGGTCAGCGCCGGCCCGATCCCCGGCAGCACGCCGACCGCGGTGCCGAGGAACACGCCGACCAGCGCCCAAAGGAGGTTCGCCGGCTGCAGCGCGACCGCGAACCCGCTCGCGAGCTGGGCGAGGGTGTCCATTCAGTCTCGCGGCAACAGCCGGGGCGCCCACCTCACCCGGCGCACTGCGTGCGCCACCCTCTCCCGCGTAAGAGGGCGGAGAGGGTTTGTCGCGCTCCCTCTCCGCCCCGGGGGGCGGAGAGGGTTGGGGTGAGGTGGGGGATCGTCGCGCATCCGGCACCTACAGCATCCCCTCGACCCACCCCGCGCCGAGCGAGATGCCGAGCAGGCGGGCGAACGCGAGGTAGGCGGCGGCGGCAAGCGCGAAGCCGATCGCGCCGTCGCGCAGCGGCCGCGTCGAGCAGAAGCCGCGGGCGGTGGCGGCGAACAGCATCGTCGAGGCGAGGACGAAGCCGACGTGGCCGATCAGCGCCGCGTTGACCGCGAGCCCGCCGAGCAGCCAGGCGACGCGCGGCGCCGGCGCGCGGGTCTCCGGCGGGTCGGCGCGCCACCGCCCGCGCCGCGCCGCGAGCGTGAGCAGCGCGCCGAGCACGACCAGCGCGGCGGCGACCGCGTAGGGCGCGACAGCGGGACCGACGACGGCGTAGGCGGGGGCCCTGGGTAGCGTGGCGGTGTCGGCGGCGACCGCCAGCCCGACCGCGGCGATGCCGAGGCCGACCAGCGCTTCACCCGTCGCGCGGCGCGGCGCGCCGGCGTCAGCTGGCAAGCCCGAGGTCCTTCAGCACGCCGGCGATCCGCGCGGTGTCGGCCTTGATGTAGGCGGCGAAGTCGGGCCCGGTCTGGAACATGTCGACCCAGCCGCGCTGCGCGCGCACTTCGGCCCATGCCGGGCTCTTCGCCATCGCGGTGAACAGCGCGACCAGCTTGTCGACCTCCGCCGCGGCGAGGCCGGGCGGCGCAAACACGCCGCGCCAGTTCATCATCTCGATGTCGAAGCCGAGCTCCTTCAGGGTCGGCACGTCGATGCCGGGCAGCCGCGCCGGCGCGGACAGCGCCAATGCGCGCATCGTGCCGGCCTTGATGTGCTCCGACAGCTCCGCCCAGCCCGACACGCCGCAGGTGACCTGGCCGCCCAGGATCGCGGCGACCGCCGGCCCGCCGCCGGGATAGGCGACATAGGCGACCTTCTTCGGGTCGACGCCGGCCGACTTGGCGATCAGGCCCGCCACCATGTGGTCGATGCTGGCGGCCGACCCGCCGGCCCACGACACTGCGCCGGGGTTCTCCTTCAGCGCCGCGACGACGTCGGCGAGCGACTTGTGCGGCGAGGCGGCGCGCACCGCGATGACGTCGAACTCGCCGGTCAGCCGTGCCACCGGCGTGACATCGGCGAGCGTCAGCGGCGACTTGTTGGCGACGGTGGCGCCGACCATCACCTGGCCCGACACCATGATGGAATTGGCCTGGCCCTTCCACTGGTTGACGAAGCGCGGCAGCCCGACCGTGCCGCCGGCGCCGCCGACATTGGTGAGCTGCGCTGCCTTGATCAGCCCCGCGCCCTTCATCGCCTGCTCGATCGAGCGCGCGGTCTGGTCCCAGCCGCCGCCGGGGTTGGCCGGCACGAACACCTTGAGCAGGTCGATCGGATCGGCCGCGCCGGCCCCGCGCGACAGGACCAGCGGCAGCGGCGCCAGCGCGGCGGCGGCGAGCACTCGGCGGCGGGTGAGTGGCATGAAGTCCCCCTGGCGGCGATGTCGCGCGGACTCTACGGTCGGCTTTGCCATTCGGCAACGTCCGCCGCTACCATGGCGCCTCCCAGGGAGGATGCGATGATCGAGCTCTACAACCATTCCACGTCCGTGTGCGCCGCCAAGGTCCGTCTCGCCCTGAAGGAGAAGGGCGTCGAGTGGACCAGCCGCTATGTCGACCTGCTGGCCGGCGACCAGTTCGCGCCCGACTACGTCAAGCTGAACCCGCGGGCGACGGTGCCGACCCTGGTCCACGACGGCGTGCCGGTCATCGAATCCACCGTGATCAACGAATACATCGACGAGGTCTTCCCCGACCCGCCGCTGAAGCCCGCCACGGCGGCGGCGCGCGCGACCATGCGGGTGTGGACCAAGCTGGTGGACGAGGTGATCCACGCCGCCTGCACCGACATCACCTACGCGACGCAGCACCGCCACACCATCCTGAAGATGCCGCCGGCGGAGCGCGCGGCGATGCTGGCCGCGACACCCAACCCGGAATGGCGCGAGCGCAAGCGCCGGCTGGTGGAGGAGGGGTTCGACGCGCCGTTCGTCCAGGCCTCCGTCCGCGCCCACGGCAAGCTGCTCGACGACATGGAGGCGGCGCTCGCCGATGCGCCGTGGCTCGCCGGCGAAACCTACTCGCTCGCCGACATCGCGGTGACGCCCTACGTCAACCGGCTCTACATGTTCGGCCTCGACTGGATGTGGGTCGGCCGCCGGCCGCGCGTGACCGGCTGGTTCGACCGCATTCGGGCCCGCGAAAGCTATTTCGACGCGGTGATCTCGTGGATCGTCGCCGAGACGTCGGAGGCGATGATGACGAACGGCCAGCGCAACCGCGACCACTACCGCGCCATCCTCGATGCCGCGTAGCCGGCGATGGGGCACGACCTGCGCGGCTTCCTCGCGGGCATCGACGACCTGCTGCTGCGGGTCGCGCGGCCGGTCGACATCGACGTCGTCTGCGCGCTGATCGCGCAGGCCGGCCGGCCGATCCTGTTCGAGGCGATCGAGGGCTTCTCCGGCTGGTCGCTGTGCGACCTCCTGTTCCGCGACCGTGCGGTGCAGGCGCGCGTGCTGGGCACCACGCCCGACCGGGTGCTTGCGACGCTGTCCGAACGGCTGGCGATGCCGCCGCGCCCGCCGAAGCGCATCGCGCGCGACGCGGCGGGCGCACGCGTCCTCGCCGGCGGCGACATCGACCTGCGCCGGCTGCCCGGGTTCCAGCACGGCGCGCGCGACCCCGGCCGCTGCCTGATCGCGATGACGGTGTGCCGGCCGCCCGACGACGGCGCGGCGAACTTCGCCTTCACCCGGCTCTACCCGATCGACGCCAACCGCGCGACCTACCTGATCGGCTCGTCGCCGCACATGCGCGCGATGCTGGCCGCGTGGGAGGCGCGCGGCGAGCCCATGCCGATGGCGCTGGTGA
>JBFWQM010000349.1:0-4296 GCA_050249455.1 Rhodospirillaceae bacterium
GGCCGCGCACCACGTCGGCCGGCGTGCGCCCGCCGTTGGTGACGGTGAGGTATTGCAGCGCCTGCTCCGGGTCGGTGGCGCAGCGCACCGCGCCGTAGGAGCAGATCGAGATGCCGCCCGGCACGGTAGCCTTCTCCACCACCAGCACCGAGGCGCCGGCGCGCGCCGCCTCGATCGCGGTGACGGCGCCCGCGAAGCCGTAGCCGACCACGACGACATCGACGGTCTCGTCGAACGACTTGGCGATGGGGTCTACCGACGCGCCTTGCATCCGTTCGCTCCTGCTCCGGCCCGCACAAACGAACAGGGGCGGGTTTGCGGCCCGCCCCTGCGAAAATCCTGCCGTGAGAGACGCGCCTAGCGCGAGTAGAACTCGATCACCAGGTTAGGCTCCATCTGCACCGGGTACGGCACCTCGCCGAGCTGCGGAGTGCGCACGAACTTGCCGCGGAAGTGCGGCATGTCGACCTCGATGTAGTCGGGCACGTCGCGCTCGCCCGATTCCATGGCTTCCTGGATCAGGCCCATCTGGCGCGACTTGGTGCGCACCTCGATGATGTCGCCTTCCTTGACCAGGTAGGACGGGATGGTGACGCGCTGGCCGTTCACGTTGATGTGGCCGTGGTTGACGATCTGGCGCGCGGCGAACACGGTCGGCACGAACTTGCAGCGGTAGACCACGGCGTCGAGCCGGCGCTCCAGCAGGCCGATCAGGTTCTCCGAGGTGTCGCCGCGCCGCCGCGAGGCTTCCTCGTACAACTTGCGGAACTGCCGCTCGGTGATGTTGCCGTAGTAGCCCTTGAGCTTCTGCTTGGCCTGGAGCTGAAGGCCGAAGTCGGAGGGCTTCTTGCGCCGCTGGCCGTGCTGGCCGGGGCCGTATTCGCGCCGGTTGAACGGGCTCTTCGGCCGGCCCCACAGATTGCAGGCCAGACGCCGGTTGATCTTGTACTTCGAGCTTTCGCGCTTGCTCATCTACTCTTCCGTTTGACGGTGATGTTGTCCCGATAGTTCGGCCCGGACCTTGCCGGCGACGGGGTCGGGCACGATGGCGCGACCCGCATTCTCGGGAATGAAGGCGGGGAGTATAGGGATCGGCGGCCGGTTGTCAAACCTCGTCTACCCCCTCGCCGCGGCCCCGCGTCAGGAAGGCGACGATGCCGCGGAGCGTGCGCACCTCCTGGTCGGTCAATGCGGCCCGGTTGAATATGTTCCTAATATTCCTCACCATTCTGGGCCGCTTCTGGGGTACGCGCAGGAAGCCGGAGCGGTCGAGTTCGCCTTCCAGGTGGTCGAAGAAGCCCTGGATCTCCTCGCGCGTCGCCGGGCGGCTGTCCTTGCGGGCGATCGCGTCGGGCACCCCGGCGCCGCCCGCCATCTGCCATTCCCACGCGCACAGCAGCACCGCCTGGGCAAGGTTGAGCGAGGAGAACGCCGGGTTGGTCGGCACGATCACCAGCGCATCGGCGAACGTCAGGTCGTCGTTGTGCAGCCCCGACCGCTCCGGCCCGAACAGGAGGCCGCACCCCTCCCCCGCCGCTGCCGCGGTCCGCAGCCGGCCGGCGGCGGCGCGCGGGTCCATCGCCGGCTTCTCCATGTCGCGCACCCGCGCGGTGGTGGCGAAGACGTGGGTCAGGTCGGCGACCGCCGCGGCCGTGGTGTCGTAGAGCCGGGCGGCGGCCAGAACGCTGTCGGCGCCGGCCGAGGTGTTGATCGCCGCCTCGCTCGGCCACTGCGGGCGCGGCCGGACGAGGCGGAGGTCGGTCAGCCCGAAGTTGAGCATCGCGCGCGCCACCGCGCCGATGTTCTCGGCGAGCTGCGGCGCCACCAGCACCACCGCCGGCGCCCCCGTCGGCGCGGCGGATGCCCAGGCCTTCGACGGCGGCCGGTCGGTCATTGCAGGCTGCGGGCGCCGTCGCGGTAGAGCTTGTAGACCAGCCCGTCGTAGAGCGCGTTGTAGGACGCGTCGATCACGTTGGCCGACACGCCCACCGTCGCCCAGCGCGTCCCGGCGCGGTCGGCGCTCTCGATCATCACCCGCGTGACCGCGGCGGTGCCGGCATCGGGGGTCAGGATGCGCACCTTGTAGTCCACGAGGTGCATGTCCTCCAGCGCCGGATAGACCGCGACCAGCGCCTTCCGGAGCGCGTTGTCGAGCGCGTTGACCGGGCCGTTGCCCTCCGCCACCGTCATGTGGCGCTCGTTGCCGACGTGGACCTTGATGGTCGCCTCCGACAGGGTGATCAGCTCGCCGCGCGCGTTCCACCGCCGCTCGTCGAGCACGCGGAAGCTCTGCAGCCGGAAATATTCCGGCACGTCCTCCAGCGTGCGGCGCGCCAGCAGCTCGAAGCTGGCGTCGGCGCCGTCGTAGGAATAGCCCTGGTACTCGCGCGCCTTCACCTCGGTCAGCAGCGCGTTGATCTTCGGATGCTTCGGGTCGATCTCCAGGCCGATCTCGCGGAACCGCGACAGGATGTTCGACCGTCCCGACTGGTCGGAGACGACGATGCGGCGCGCGTTGCCGACCGCTTCCGGCGGCACGTGCTCGTAGCTGCGGGGATCCTTCTCGACGGCCGAGACGTGCAGCCCGCCCTTGTGCGCGAACGCCGACTCGCCGACATAGGCGGCGTTCCTCGCATGCGGCCGGTTGAGCCGCTCGTCGAGCAGATGCGACACCCGGGTCAGGTGGGCAAGCTTGTCGCGGCTGACGCCGGTCTCGAAGCCCATCTTGAGCATCAGGCTGGGCAGGATGGAGACCAGGTTGGCGTTGCCGCAACGCTCGCCCAGGCCGTTGAGCGTGCCCTGGATCTGGCGCACGCCGGCGCGCACGGCGGCGAGCGAGTTGGCCACCGCGTTCTCGGTGTCGTTGTGGCAATGGATGCCGAGCCGGTCGCCGGGGATGTGCTTCACCACCTCGCCGACGATGCGCTCGACCTCGTGCGGCAGGGTGCCGCCGTTGGTGTCGCACAGCACGATCCAGCGCGCGCCGGCGTCGTATGCCGCCTTGACGCATTGCAGCGCATAGGCCGGGTTCGCCTTCCAGCCGTCGAAGAAGTGCTCGGCGTCGAACAGCACCTCCGCCACCTTGGTGTTGGCGTGGCGCACGCTCTCGGCGATCATCGCCACGTTCTCCTCGCGCGGGATGGCGAGCGCGACGTCGACGTGGAAGTCCCAGGTCTTGCCGACCATGCACACCGCCTGCGCGCCCGAGCGGTAGAGATCGGCGAGGCCGGGGTCGTTCTCGGCGCTGCGGCCGGGCCGCCGCGTCATGCCGAAGGCGGTGAAGCGGGCGTTCTTCAGCTTGGGCGCGTCGGCGAAGAAGGCGTCGTCGGTCGGGTTGGCGCCCGGCCAGCCGCCCTCGACGTAGTCGATGCCGAGCTGGTCGAGCGCCAGCGCGATGGCGCGCTTGTCGGAGACGGAGAAGTCGACGCCCTGGGTCTGCGCGCCGTCGCGCAAGGTGGAATCGTAGAGGTAGACGCGGTCTGCCATGGTCATGCCTGTCGGATCGGGTTCGCGGAATACGGGGTGCGTGCGCGCGCCCTCCGGCCTCAGCCGAAGGGCCCCGTAATTCGCGTGGCGATGCGGGCGGCGGTCGAAATCAATGTCATGTAGGGGCGGGTTTCAAACCCGCCCGCGGCGTCGCCGCCGCACGATCTTTGGACGGAGGCGCGGACAGACGGGCGGGTTTGAAACCCGCCCCTACGGAACGCCGGTGTGACCGCCGCTCCCCTCATCGCATCCGCCACAGGGTGGTGCCGTCGGGCTTGTCCTCGAGCAGGACGCCGGCATCCACCAGTTCCTTGCGGATCGAATCGGCCGTCGCGAAGTCCTTCGCGCGACGCGCCTCGGCACGCTGCCGCAGCCGGTGCTCGACCCAGGACGTGCGCAGGTCGTCCTGAATATCGAACCACGCATCCGGGCTCGATGCCAGCACCCCGAGCTGGCGGCCGGAGTCGAGGAGCCGGCCCTTCAGCGCCTGACGCCGCTCGTCAGTGGTGCTCTTGTTCAGCTCGGTCACGATCTCGTGGATCGCCGCGATGGCGGCCGGCGTGTTCAGGTCGTCCTCAAGGGCGGCGCGCACGCCTTCGTCCGCTTCGCCGCGAGGCATGTTGCCCGGCACGTTGCGCAGCGCCGCATACCAGCGGTTGAGCGCCGTCTCCGCCTGCTCCAGTGCGGCATCGGAGAAATCGAGCGGCTGGCGGTAGTGCGCCGACAGCAGCGCCAGGCGGATGGTCTCGCCCTTCCATCCCTGCTCGAACAGCTCGCGTACGGTGATGATGTTGCCGAGCGACTTCGACA
>JBFWQM010000350.1:0-4218 GCA_050249455.1 Rhodospirillaceae bacterium
CCGGTCATGACCACCGTGTTGTTGGCGGTCTGGAACAGCGCATAGCCGGCGGTGACGACGACCAGGGCGGCGACGTAGCCGGCGACGCCCCACGCCGTCGGCGCCGCGGCCAGCCCGGCGCAGCCGAACGCGATCGCGCCCAGACCCGCGACGCTCATGCGCGATGCGCCGAAGCGGTCGGCGATGCGGCCGGACGGGACGCCGGCCAGCGCAACGACGGCCGGGCCGACCGAGACGACGACCCCGACCGACGCCGCATCGAGCCCGAGCGCGCGGGCCAGGTAGAACGGCCCGACCACCAAGATCGCCATCATCACCGCGGCGACCAGCGCGCTCGCGGCCAGGCACGAACCCAGCGCCGGGTCGCGGAACGTCGCCAGCCGGACCAGCGGAGCGGCCGCGCGCGATTCGACGGCGGCGAACAGGGCCAACCCGCCCGCCGCGGCGGCCAGCAGCGCGACGTTCAGCGTCCCGAAGCTGCCGCGCCCCATCGTCATGGCGAGCGCATAGGCCGCCAGCGCGCCCGCCAGCAGCACGGTGCCGACCGTATCGAACGCCGGCCGGTCGCCCTGCGCCCGCGGCCGGTCGGCCGGCAGATGGCGGTGCGCCAGGGCCAGCGCCAGGATGCCCAGCGGCAGGTTGACCAGGAACAGGGCCCGCCAGCCGGGCCCGGCGATCAGGAGGCCGCCCAGCGACGGCCCCAGTGCGGTGCCGACCGCCGACATCGTGCCGAGCAGGCCCATCGCGCTGCCGGTCCGCGCCTTCGGCACGATCTCGGCGACGAACGCCAGGGTCAGCGCCATCATGACGGCGGCGCCCAGGCCCTGCGCCGCGCGGGCGGCGATCAGCAGCCACAGGCTCGGCGCGAGGCCGCAGGCGACCGAGGCCGCGGTGAACACGACGATCCCGGCCAGCAGCAGCAGCCGGCGGCCGACCAGGTCGCCGAGCCGGCCGGCGCCGACGATCAGCGCGGTGATGGCCAGCAGGTAGGCGAGGACGACCCACTGGACCGCCTGGAACGAGGCGCCGAACGCCGCCGCCAGGGTAGGCAGCCCGACATTGGCGATGCTGGTGCCGAGCGAGGACAGCAGCATCGACAGCGACAGGGCGGCAAGCGCCCACCCCGCCGCCGGCGCCCGGTCGCCGGCCATCGCTTCGTCTCGTCCCGCAGCGATCGATTTCATCGCGAACTCCGTCCGTTACGGCGCAAAAAGGCGCCACCGGAAACGTCGTCCTTGCGCGGGCATGGCGGAAGACGCAACGGATGCACGGTATTCGTGCGTCTGACGCCATGTCACTGTGCTACGATCGACGCATGGCCGTCCCCGACCTCAACCTGCTGATCACCCTGGACGTGCTGCTGGCGGAGGGCAGCGTCGCGCGCGCCGCCGCGCGCCTGCGCCTCAGCCCGTCGGCGATGAGCCGGGCGCTGGCCCGGCTGCGCGAGACCACGGGCGACCCCCTGTTGGTCCGGGCAGGCCGCGGCCTGGTGCCGACGCCGCGGGCGCTGGAGCTGCGCGAGCGGGTCGGCCGGCTGGTCCGCGACGGCGAGGCGGTCCTGCGCCCCGCCGAGACGCTCGACCTCGGCCACCTGGCCCGCACCTTCACCCTGCGCACCAGCGAGGGCTTCGTGGAGAACTTCGGCCCCGGCCTGATCGCCCGCGCCGGCGCCCAGGCGCCCGGCGTGCGGTTGTGCTTCATGCAGAAGCCGGACAAGGACAGCACGCCGCTGCGCGACGGCATCGTCGACCTGGAGACCGGCGTCGTCGGCGCGGCGACCGGTCCGGAGGTGCGGGCGCAGGCGCTGTTCCGCGACCGCTTCGTCGGCGTCGTGCGCGCCGGCCATCCGCTGTGCCAGGGCAAGGTCACGCCCGAACGCTATGCCGCGGGCCGGCATGTCCTGGTGTCGCGGCGGGGGCGCGACCGCGGGCCGATCGACGAGGCGCTGGCCGCATTGAGACTCGAACGGCAGGTCGCGACGATCGTCGGCGGCTTCGCGACCGCACTGGCGCTGGCGCGCGGGTCCGAACTGGTCGCCAGCGTGCCGGAACGGCACAGCGGCAACCTGCGGGAGGGCATGCACACCTTCGCGCTGCCGTTCGCCGTGCCGGAGATCACGGTCTCGCTGCTGTGGCACCCGCGGCTCGACGCCGATCCCGCGCACCGCTGGCTGCGCGGCTGCGTGCGCGAGGTGTGCGCCGGATGAGCGCGCCTTCGTACGCGGCCCTCTATCGCCGGACGGAGATGGCGCTGCCCGGCCTGGTCTCCGTCCTGGTGCTGGGCGGCGTCGGAACCACGCTCGCCCTCGTCGCCATCGGCGACAGCAACGCGCTGGTCACCGTCCTGCTCTGGCTGATGGGGCTGGTGCTGCTCGCGACGCTGCTGATCGTGGTGGCGACCTATCGCGCCCACCGCTGGACGATCGAGCCCGGCGGCGTGCGCATCGAGGAGCGGCCGAAGGTGCCACTGTGCGGGCCGCGGCGCCGCGCGCTGCTGCGTTTTGCCGATATCGCGGGTGTGCACCACGTGGAGAGCGGCCTCGACACCCTGGTCGAGATCGCGGCGCGCGACGGACGGCGCTTCCGCATGGGCGCGGTGATGGGCACTGCCGCCGACGGCCGCACCCGGACCTTCGACCACGACGGGCTGGCGGCGTTCGCCGCCGCGATCCGCACCGCGGCATCCGCGTCCGGCCACCCGCTGCATCCGGTGACGGAGGGGCTGAGCTTCTGGAACCGGCCGGCCGGGATCGGCTTCCTGGCGCTGATGTTCGCCGTGTCGCTGCTGATCGCCGCCACGGTGGCCTGGGCGCTGTGGGACGGCTGGTCGCCGACGCGCGCCCGCAACGGCGAGATGGTCGCCATCGCGCTGCTGCTGCCGGCGGGCGCCGGGTGGCTGCTCCACGCCTCGCTGCGGCGGCGGCGGGCGGTCCTGGCGATGCACGCCCAGGCGGCGCGGCCGGCCGGCACCCCCTCCTAGCGCCCGCGGGGGATGGAACACTGGCCGGTGGCGTAGACCTGCTCCACCGCGCAGCCGCGGCCGGTCTCGATCACCACCGCGCCGCGGCACGTCGAGGGGTAGAGGAAGGTCTGCAGCCCGGCGCCGACATGGCCTTCGGTGGGGTAGAAATTGCGTGCCTGCTGGGCGCCGGCCAGCGCCTCCGCCGGCACGTCGAGGCGGGCGGCTTCGGACTGGATGACGGCGCGGCATTCGCGGATCTCGGCGGCCGCGCCGGTGGCGGCCAGGATCGTCGCGGCCAGCGCCGCGGCCCCGGCCAGGCGTCGTGCATGCATAGGGGGTTCTCCGTAGTTTCCGCCGCGTGACATGCGCCGCCGCGCGCGTCGCGGGAAGCCGCCTCACGCGAACGTGTGCGCGTTGACACCCTGCCCGTTCGGGCGGATCGTGCCGGGCTTGCAACGACGGGAAGAGGGCGTTCTCCGGTGCGGATCGGGATCGAGTTCGACGGCTTCGACACCCTGGGCGAGACGGTGGACCTGACCCGCCGCGGCGAGGCGGCGGGGGTGGACAGCGTGTGGATGGCCCAGCACATGGGCTACCGCGAGGCGATGATGTCGTGCATGGCCTTCGCCATGGCGACCACCCGGGCGCGGCTGGTGCCGACCGCGATCAGCCCGTGGCTGTGGCACCCGACGCCGACCGCGATGTCGTTCGCCACCCTGGCCGAGGCGGCGCCGGGGCGGGTGGCGGCCTGCGTGTCGGTGGGCAACCCGCTCAACCTCTCCGAATCGGGCATCGCGTTCGACAAGCCGGTGCGGGTGATCCGCGAGTACGTGGAGGCGCTGCGCGCGCTGTGGACCGGCGAGCCGGTGACGATGGAGGGCCATTTGTTCCGGCTGGCCCGGGCGCGGCTCAACTTCAAGCCGCCGCAGCCGACCCTGCCGATCTATGTCGCTTCCACCGGCCCGCAGGTGCTGGCGCTGTCGGGCCGGATCGCCGACGGGGTGCTGCTGTCGGGCGGGCTGACCTTGGCCTCCACCCGCAAGTTCCTGGCCCACGTCGACGACGGCGCGCGCGCCGCCGGGCGCGACCCCGGATCGGTGCGCAAGGCCGGGTTCATCTACTTCTCGGTCTCGGAGAACGGCACCGACGCGCGCGAGGACGTGCGCACCAAGCTCGCCTTCCTGTTCCGCGCCAAGCCGCATGCGGAGAACATCCGCTCCTCGGGCCTGCCCATCGACCACGAGGCGATCATCGCCG
>JBFWQM010000351.1:0-4214 GCA_050249455.1 Rhodospirillaceae bacterium
CTATTCCAGCCGCACGCGAGAGAACACCGACCGCTTCAAGGAGGAGCAGGTGTTCCGCAATGCCGTGGCCAAATTGCTCGGCTGCCTGCCTGCGGAGCTGCGCAGCGGCCCCGACGCGGCGGTGCTGGAGTCCTTCGCTGACCGTAAGGTCTACAGCATCGTCCACCTGATCTACCGCGCGCGGCAGTACGAGGGCCAGTCGAAGGACTACGAGTTCTCCCGCCGCAGCATGGTCGAGCACTGGAGCGCCGGCTACCACGACACCGTCCGCACGTTGCGCCACCCCGAGGCGCTGACGCGGCCGGACGATCACTTCGGCCTTTCCGTGTTCGACATCGAGCGCGCCGGGGAGGCCTGATCATGACGGCCCGATGCGCGCGTAGGGGCGGACCTCGGGCCCGCCCGGCGATGACGGCCGTCACCATGGACGCCTGCCGCGCAGCGGCAGGGCGGACCTGAGGTCCGCCCCTACAACATATTGCCGAGGAGAACCGCGATGCGCATGAAGGACAAGGTCGCCGTCGTCACCGGCGCGGCGAGCGGCATCGGCCGCGAGATCGCGCTCGCCTACGCCCGCGAGGGCGCGCACGTCGCCATCGCCGACCTCAACCAGGCCGGCGCCGACTCGGTCGCCGGCGAGATCGAGAAGATGGGCCGCAAGGCGATCGGCGTCGCGATGGACGTGACCAGCGAGGCGCAGGTCGATGCCGGGATGGCGAAAGCGGCCGACGCGCTCGGCGGCATTGACGTGCTGGTCAGTAACGCCGGCATCCAGATCGTCGCGCCGGTCGACCAGTTCGCGTTCGACAAGTGGAAGCTGCTGCTCGCGATCCACCTAGACGGCGCGTTCCTGACCACCCGCGCCGCGCTGCGGCGAATGTACGCGCAGGGCCGCGGCGGCTCGATCATCTACATGGGCTCCGTGCACTCCAAGGAGGCGTCGGTGCTCAAGGCGCCCTACGTCACGGCGAAGCACGGGCTGATCGGCCTCGCCAAGGTGGTGGCGAAGGAGGGGGCGAAGCACAAGGTGCGCGCCAACGTGATCTGCCCCGGCTTCGTGCGCACGCCGCTGGTCGACAAGCAGATCCCCGAGCAGGCCAAGGAGCTCGGCATCTCCGAGGACGACGTGATCCGCAAGGTGATGCTGAAAGACACGGTCGACGGCGAGTTCACCACCACCGCCGACGTCGCCGAGGCCGCGGTGTTCTTCGCCTCGTTCGAGTCCAACGCGCTGACCGGCCAGTCCCTGGTGGTCAGCCACGGCTGGTTCATGCAGTGACGGCTATTCGTCGGCCCGCACCAGCGCGAAGCTGCCCGGCGCGTCCTCGATCGCCTTGAGCGCGCGGTCGCCGGGGACGCGGGCGGCGACCTCGCCGCCGGCAAACCGGGTGACCCACTGGTCCCAGTCGGGCCACCACGACCCGGGGTGCTCCGTCGCGCCCTGCAGGAACGCGTCCGGGTCCGTGGCCTTCGTCGCGTTGGTGCAGTAGCCGTACTTCGACTGGGTCGGGGGGTTGATCACGCCGGCGATGTGGCCGGAGCCGGCGAGCACAAACTTGACCGGGCCGGAATAGTTGCGCACCGCCGCGTAGGTCGATTTCCACGGCGCGATATGGTCCTCGCGCGCGGACAGCACGTAGGTCGGCGTCTTGACCTTGGTCAGGTCGATCGGGACGCCGTCGAGCACGATGCCGCCCGGCTCCACCAGCCTGTTCTCGCGGTACATCTTGCGCAAATAGAAGCTGTGCATCGCGGCCGGCATGCGCGTGGAGTCCGAGTTCCAGTACAGCAGGTCGAACGGGAAGGGGTCCTTGCCGAGAAGGTAGTTGTTGACCACGAACGACCAGATCAGGTCGTTGGCGCGCAGCATGTTGAACGTGGTCGCCATGTCGGCGCCCTCGAGGTAGCCGGTCCTGCTCATCCGCTCCTCGAGGAACGTGAGCTGCTCCTCGTCGATGAACACCGACAGCTCGCCGGCCTCGGTGAAGTCGATCATGGTGGCGAAATAGGTCGCCGACGCCACCCGGTCGTCGCCCTTGGCCGCCATGTAGGCCAAGGTCGCCGCCACCAGGGTGCCGCCCAGGCAGTAGCCGATCACGTTGACCGACTTCTCGCCCGTCGCCTTGCCGATGGCGTCGATCGCCGCCAGCGTGCCTTCGCGCAGGTAGTCGTCGAAGGACTTGGCCGCCAGCGTTTCGTCCGGGTTGACCCAGGAGACCACGAACACGGTGTGGCCCTGTTCGACCGCCCAGCGGATGAACGAGTTCTCCGGCCTGAGGTCCAGGATGTAGTACTTGTTGATCCACGGCGGCACGATCAGCAGCGGGCGCTTGCGCACCTTCTCGGTCGCCGGCTGGTACTGCAGGAGCTGGATCAGGTCGGTCTGGAAGACCACCTTGCCGGGCGAGACCGCGATGTTCTTGCCGACCTGGAAGGCGTCCATGTCGGTCATCTTGATGTGCAGCCGGCCCTTGCCGCGCTCCAGGTCGTCGAGCAGGTTGCTGAGCCCCTTGACCAGGTTCTCGCCCCGCGATTCGATCGTCGCGCGCAGCACCTCCGGGTTGGTCATCACGAAGTTGGTCGGCGCCATCGCATCGACGAACTGACGGGTGTAGAAGTCCACCTTCTTCGCGGTCGCCGCCTCTAGGCCGTCGACGTCGCGGACGGTGTCCACGATCCAGCGCGCGGTCAGCAGGTACGATTGCTTGACGTAGTCGAACACCGGGTTCTCCGACCACGCCGAATCGCGGAACCGCCGGTCGCCGCGCTCCGGCTCGGCCACCGGCTCGGCCGGCCCGCCCATCAGCTTCTGCGTCGCGTTCTGCCAAAGGCTCAGGTACGACTGCCAGAGCTGCATCTGCGACTGCGCCAGGCGCATCGGATCCGCCATCATCCGCGCCATCAGATCGATGAACGCGGCGCTCACGTTGAGGGGGTCGATCGGACCGCCGTCGCCGTTTGCCTGGCGGGCGGCGAAGTCGGCGACCAGGCGCTGGCTCTGCGCTGCGATCTTGGCGACGGTGCGGGCCAGCTCGTCGGTATCGTCCGGCGCGCCCGTTCCGCCGTGTTGATCGGCCATGGCGTCTTCCCGTATGATGAAAAATCTGGTCCTATCGACCCGGCCGCGGGTGTCGCGGCCGCGCCGGCCGCCTGCACGGCGAAAACCGAAAAATAGTGATCAGGCTTGTATTGCACAATCGTTGATTCGCGCCGGCTCCGCCCCGGCGCCGTCGCCGATAGCGCCGGACGGTAAGCCTTTAGTCATGTTGAACGTGCGCCGATCGTTGCCGGCCTGTCGCTGCCTCGTCGCCGCCGCCGTGGCGGTCGCGGTCGCGGCATGCTCGTCGGTCGACCGCCCGGTATCGGGCCAGGCGGCGCGGCCGATCCCGGGCGAGAACAAGCCCTATCCCAACCTCGCCAGCGTGCCCGAGCGCCCGCGCGTCACCCCGCGCGAGGAGCGCGAGCGCATCGCCCAGGGCCTGGCCGCCGACCGGACCCATTCCAACTACAGCGAGGACGTGATCCCGCGCCAGATGCTGCCGGGCGACGGGCAGCCGCCGGCGCCGCGCGCCGTCCCGCCGGCGGCCGCCCCGGCCCCCGCGCCCGCGACGCCCGCCGTCCCGCGGCCGTCCCAGGGCGCGACCCCGCGTCCGGAAGCGCCGCCGGCGTCCGCGGTCCAGACGTCCGAGATCCCTCCGCCGGTGCTGCCGCCGGAGCCGGAGGCCCCGGCGCCACTGCCGGCGTCAACGCCGGTCGCGCCCGCCGCCGCGTCCGCCGCGCCGGTGCAGGCGAGCGCGCTGCCGCCGCCGCTGCTGCCGGCCGCCCCGGCAACGCCGGTGACCCCGCTGCCGCCTCCGGCCGAGGAACCGACCCGGCTGACCCCGATGTCGTCGCCGTCGACGCAGCTCAGCGAACCCGTGGTGCCCCCTGCGCCGCTGCCCGAGCCGGTGGTGCCGCCGCCGCCCGCCGCCGCCACCCCGTCGCCGGCCGTGCCGCCGGTCGGCGGGACGCCGGCGTGGCCGCCCGACCGGCGCGAGCGCAGCACCCTGCCGGAGGAGCGGCCGAACCGCGGCCTGCGGAACGACCGTTATATGCCGCCGACCCTGTCGCCCGGCCCGGCGCCGTCGCCGGGCGCGCCGCCGATCCTGTCGCCCGTGCCCGGGCGCAGCGAGGCGGCGCCGGACGACGGACGGCCGACCATGCTGGCCGCCCAC
>JBFWQM010000352.1:0-4193 GCA_050249455.1 Rhodospirillaceae bacterium
GCGCGCTCGGCGCGCACGGCCAGCGCCTGCGCCAGCAGCTCCTGGCCGCGCAGCGGATGGCTGATCAGCACGCGCTCCGGCGGCACCTTGTCGGCATAGAACTGGCCGAGGAACTGCTCCAGCACCGTCGCGGCGTCGAGCTCCTTGGCGTGGCTCGGAAAGTAGGTGCGGTTGCCGAAGTTCTGGCCGGCCCGGTAGAAGAACACCTGGATGCAGGTGTTGCCGCCGTCCTGCCAGGCGGCGATCACGTCGGCCTCGCCGATGCTGGCGACGTTGATGTCCTGGCGCGCCTGGATCTGGGTCAGCGCGCGGATGCGGTCGCGGTAGATGGCGGCGACCTCGAAGTCGAGCCGGTCGGACGCTTCCTGCATGCGCGTGGCGAGGCGCTGCTGCAATTCCTGGCTGCGGCCGGCGAGGAAGTCGCGCACGTCCTCCACGATCGCGGCGTAGTCGGCGGCGGCGATGCGCTCGACGCACGGCGCGGTGCAGCGCTTGATCTGGAACTGCAGGCACGGCCGCGTGCGCATCGCGAATGTCGCATCGGAGCACGAGCGCAGCGGGAACGCGCGTTGCAGCGCCGTGATCGTGGCGTTGACCGCGCCGGCGGACGCGAACGGTCCGAAGTACTGGCCCTTGCGGCTGCGCGCGCCGCGGTGCTTCAGCAGCTGCGGCCAGGCATGGTCGCCGGTCAGCAGGATGTAGGGGAACGACTTGTCGTCGCGCAGCGTGACGTTGTAGCGCGGCTTCAGCCGCTTGATCAGGTTGGATTCGAGCAGCAGCGCCTCGACCTCGGTATGGGTCGAGATGAACTCCATCGTCGCGGTGGCGCCGACCATCTGCTGCAGCCGCGGCTGCAGCCGGCCCGGCCGCGTGTAGGCGGCGACCCGCTTCTTCAGGTTGCGCGCCTTGCCGACGTACAGCACGTTGCCGTCGACGTCGTTCATCCGGTAGACGCCGGGCGCCCCGGTCAGTGTCTTCAGCGCCGTCTCGATGACCGCCACGCCGCGCGGCGTGGGCGCGCGATCGACGCCGGCAACGGCGGCCGCACCCTCCTCGCGCTGGTCGGTATCGGAATGGCTCATCGGGTCTCGCAGGCTGGTCGCGCGGGGCCGAAACGGTTCCCGCCGTTATCCACGAATCATGTGGATAAGCTTGTTGAAAAGGACAGGCATGCCAACGGAGTCCCTACGGATTCCTGGCGTTTTCTCGGATTGCCTCGTAATTGGGCAGACTTGGATAACCACTTGAAAGCCCACCTTTTTTCATGACGCTTATATGTCCGTCGCGTGTACGCGGGGTGCCGCGAGGGGTGCGGTGCGGGGGCCCCGGCGGCAGGTTCCACCTGTGAACAAAGCGCCTCGGCCTAAGCCTCGGAAAACGCTAGCGCTTTGCCCTGCCCATGGGACTGTGCCGCTCGATCTCGATGCCGACGCTGGCGGCATCGGCGAAGACGTCAAGCTTTTCCACCCGCACCTGAGCCGATACGACGTCGTCGTAGTCCAGGCAGACCGCAGCAATGCGTTCGGCGAGGGTCTCGACCAGGTTGACGTGGCCGGCCATCACCACGTCGCGCACCCGCGCGGTCAGCCGTTCGTAGCACAAGACGTTGGCCAGCTTGTCGTCGACCGGCTGGTCGTTCTCGATCACGGCGAGGTCGAGGTTGATGCGCACGCGCTGCTTGGCGTCGCGCTCGTGGCGGTGAACGCCGATCAGGCACGGCAGCACCAGGTCGCGCACGAACACCCGTCGAAGCGGATGCGGCAGCACGTCGTTGCGATGCGGCGCGGGCGTCCAATCCATACGCATTAACCCGTATCTATTCTTCGTTGGCCTCGATGGTGGCGCCCGGATGCGTCCAGCCGAGATGGCGGCCGCCGTCGAGCGCGATCATCTGCCCCGTCATTGCCGGTGCCGCGAGGATGAACCGCACCGCGTCGCAGATCTCCGCCGGCGTCGTGCCGCGGCGCAGCGGCATCGCCGCCCATTGCCGCTCGAACTGCGCCGGGCTCTGGCGCGGACTCGGCAGGGTGGGCCCGGGGCCGATCGCGTTGACGCGGATGCGCGGCGCCAGCGCCAGCGCCATCGTCTGGGTCAGCGCCCACAGCCCGGCCTTGCTGACGGTGTAAGAGACGAAGTAGGGCGTCAGGTTCCACACCCGCTCGTCGATCAGGTTGATGACGTTGCCCGACGTCTCCGGCGGCAGCGCGGCGGCGAGGTCCTGCATCAGCGCGAACGGCGCGCGCAGGTTGGTCTCCATGTGCGCGTCCCAGGTCTCGCGCGTCACGGTCTCGGCGACGTCGTTCTCGAACACCGAGGCGTTGTTGACCAGGCAGGTCACCGGGCCCAGCGCCGCCGCGGCGCGGCCGACCAGCGCGCGGGTCTGCGCCTCTTGCATCAGGTCGGCGGCCAGCGCCACCGCGCGCCCGCCGGCGCCCGCGATCTCCGCCACTACGCGCGCCGCGTCGTCGGCGGAGCTGTGGTAGTGCACCGCGACGTTCCAGCCGGCGCGCGCGAGGTCGATCGCGATCGCCCGGCCGATCCGGCGCGCGGCGCCGGTCACCAGCGCGGTGCCGGGGGCGGTCATGCGGCGGACTCTTCGTGGCACGGCGACGTCGTCGCCGTGCGCTCCCTCCCCCCTGGAGGGGGAGGGCAGGGGAGGGGGGGCGCGCGCAGCGCCAGAAGAAAATCGCGCCCCATCACGGCCCCCGGCGCCGGCGGCCGGGCTTGCCGCGCTTGGCGCCTTCGGCGGCGCGGACGCGGGCGGCCAGGCGGCGCGGGCCGGACGGGATGCCGAGATCGCTGTTTTCCAGCCGGCGGATCTCGTCGCGCAGGCGCGCCGCCTCCTCGAACTCCAGGTTGGCCGCCGCCTCGCGCATCCGGTTCTCCAGCTCGCCGAGATAGGCCTGCAGGTTGTGGCCGATCAGATGCGGGTTGTCCTCGTCGCCGGTCGGCACCGTGACGTAGTCGTCCTCGTAGACCGAATGCAGGATGTCGGTGATCGACTTCTTCACCGATTCCGGCGTGATGCCGTTGGCGGCGTTGTAGGCCTGCTGCTTCTCGCGCCGGCGGTTGGTCTCGCCGATCGCCGCCTGCAGCGAGTTGGTCATGACGTCGGCGTAGAGGATCACCCGGCCGTCGAGGTTGCGCGCGGCGCGCCCGATGGTCTGCACCAGTGAGGTCTGCGAGCGCAGGAAGCCTTCCTTGTCGGCGTCGAGGATCGCGACCAGCGCGCATTCCGGGATGTCGAGCCCCTCGCGCAGCAGGTTGATCCCGACCAGCACGTCGAAGGCGCCCAGCCGCAGGTCGCGGATGATCTCGATCCGCTCCAGGGTGTCGATGTCGGAATGCAGGTAGCGGACGCGGATGCCGGCCTCCTGCATGTATTCGGTGAGGTCCTCCGCCATGCGCTTGGTCAAGGTCGTCACCAGCACGCGGTAGCCGGCGGCGGTGACGGTGCGGCATTCCTTCAGCAGGTCGTCGACCTGGTTCTCCACCGGGCGCACGATGCACACCGGGTCGATCAGCCCGGTCGGGCGGATCACCTGCTCGACGAACACGCCGCCGGTGCGCTCCATCTCCCAGCGCCCGGGCGTCGCGGACACGAACACCGACTGCGGCCGCATCGCGTCCCATTCCTCGAACTTGAGCGGGCGGTTGTCGACGCATGACGGCAGCCGGAAGCCGAACTCCGACAACGTCGACTTGCGGTTGAAGTCGCCGCGGTACATGCCGCCGATCTGCGGCACGGTGACGTGGCTCTCGTCCACGATCAGCAGTGCGTCGTCGGGCAGATACTCGAACAGGGTCGGCGGCGGCTGGCCGGGCGCGCGGCCGGTGAGGAACCGCGAGTAGTTCTCGATCCCGGCGCAGTGGCCGGTGGTCTCCATCATCTCGAGGTCGAAGGTGGTGCGCTGCTCCAGCCGCTCGGCCTCCAGCAGCTTGCCGACGGCGCGGAAGTGGTCCAGCCGCTCGCGCAGCTCGACCTTGATCTCCTTGATCGCCTGCTGGACGGTCGGGCGCGGCGTCACGTAGTGGCTGTTGGCGTAGATCGTCACCTCGCGCAGGTCGGCGGTGCGGTGGCCGGTGAGGGGATCGAACTCCCAGATCGCCTCGATCTCGTCGCCGAACAAGGACAGGTGCCAGGCGCGGTCCTCGTAGTGGGCGGGGAAGATCTCGATCGAATCGCCGCGCAC
>JBFWQM010000353.1:0-4127 GCA_050249455.1 Rhodospirillaceae bacterium
TGGACGGTGACGGCGTGGGCGGCGGAGGCGTGGGTGCTGTTCCTGATGCAGCCGCTGCACGCCTTCACCTTCGCCGCTGGGCACACCGCGCTGATCTGGCTGATCGCGCGCAGCGTGCCGGCGGAGGCGTCCGCCACCGCGCAGGCGCTGTTCACCTCGCTGGCGCTGGGCGGCTCGATCGGCCTCGCCACGCTCGGCGCCGGCTGGCTCTACGAGCGCGCCGGCGGCGAGGTGTTCCTGGCGATGACCGCGATGTCGCTGGCCGGCGGCGCGATGATCGTGCCGCTGATGCGGGCGGTCAGGGGGCGGCTGGCGGGTTAGGTACGGATCTGGGGCTGGCGCCCCCTCCCCCCTCCCACGAGGGGAGGGGGAGTTCTAAGCCCCCTCCCCTCGTGGGAGGGGGTTGGGGGAGGGGGCGTCTCAGGTGGATTCGATTTCGCCTAACGTCCCCGCGGCAGCTTGTCCAAGAACAGCGGCAGCTTCCGCCCCAGCCACATCGCGTTGTCCTTGTGGTCGTGGTAGGCGCTGTCGGTCTCCGGGTGGACCAGCACGTTGAGGCCGTCGCGGTTGAGCATCAGCCACGGCACGATCTTCGGGAACAGCTCGGTCGCGAATGCGACCTGGTACATGCTGACGGGGTGCGGGCCGACCGGCGCATCGTGCCAGCGGCCCATGACGACGTCGAAGCGCTGCTCGATCTCGGCGCGGATGCGCGCGGCGACCGGCTTGGTCCGCTTGTTGTAGTAGATGTGGGCGTGGTAGCCCACGATGCCGCGGGGGTCGGCGGGCGGCTGCGGCATGGCTCCCCTCCTAGGCCGACACGCCGATCAGCGACTCCAGCCGGGCGTGGTCGGACTTCAACGTGGCGCTCGCGCCATCATAGACGATGCGGCCGCGGTTCATCACGATCGTTCGGTCGGAGAAGTCGAGCGCGATCTCGCTGTGCTGCTCCACCAGCACGATGGCGAAGCCCTGGTCGCTCTTGAGCTTCTCCATCGCCGCGACCAGCGAATCGACGATCACCGGGGCGAGCCCCTCGGTCGGCTCGTCCATCAGCAGCACGACCGGGTTGCCGACCAGCGCGCGCGCGATGGCGAGCATCTGCTGCTCGCCACCGGACAGCTGGTTGCCCATGTTGCCGGCGCGCGCGGCGAGCGAGGGGAACAGGTCGAACACCGCCTCCACCGTCCACTTGCCGGGCCGCGATGCGATGTCGAGGTTCTCGCGCAGTGAGAGGGACGGGAAGATCTCGCGCTCCTGCGGTACGTAGCCGATGCCGGCGAGCGCGCGGCGCCAGATCGGCAGCGCCGAGATGTCGGCCCCGCCGAGGCGCACCGCGCCGGCATGCAGCGCCGTGTGGCCCATGACTGTGGCGAGGAGTGTCGTCTTGCCGACCCCGTTGCGCCCGACGATGCTGACGCTGTCGCCGGGGCGGAGCGCGAGGTTGATGCCTTCCAGCACCACCGTCTCGCCGTAGCCGGCGGAGACGTTCTCCAGCGCCAGGATCGCGTCGCCCTCAGCCATGGTGGCGGCGCCCGAGATAGACTTCCTGCACGCGCTCGTTGGCGGCGATCTGCTGCGGCGTGCCGACCGTCAGCACCTCGCCGGCGACCAGCACCGTGATCTCGCGGGCGAAGCGGAACACCACGTCCATGTCGTGCTCGATGATCAGCATGGCGATGTCGGCGGGCAGGCTCTCGATCACGTCGAGCAGGACGTGGCTCTCCGCCGTCGGCACGCCGGCCGCCGGCTCGTCGAGCAGCAGCACCTTGGGCTTGATGCCGAGCGCGATGGCGATCTCCACCAGCCGCTGGCGGCCGTAGGGCAGCTCGCGGATCAGCCGCGCGGCATCGTCGGCCAGCTTGAGCGAATCGAGGATCGCCATCCCCTCCTCGATCATCCGGCGCTGGCTGCCGACCGGCCGGAACAGCTGGCCGCCGATGCCGATGCGCTCGGCGATCGCCATGCAGACGTTCTCGAGCACCGTCAGGCCGCGATAGAGCTGGTTGATCTGGAAGGTGCGCGCGATGCCGGCCTTCACCCGCGCCGCCTGCGGCAGGCCGGTCACGTCGGCGCCCGCCAGGAACACCTGGCCCGACGACGGCTTGAGGACGCCGGTCATCAGGTTGACCAGCGTGGTCTTGCCGGCGCCGTTGGGGCCGATCAGCGCGTGGCGGGCGCCCGCCATCAGGCGGAAATCGATGTTCTGCGACACCTGCAGCGCGCCGAAGTTCTTGCTGAGCGCGCGGGTCTCCAGCGCGGGGACGCCGTTCATCGCCGGCCCCTCCGGAACAGGCGGGCGGCGTCCTGGATCAGGCCGAGGAAGCCGCGCGGCGCGAACATCACGGTCAGCACCAGGACGAGGCCGATGCCGAACAGCCAGTATTCGGGGCTCTGCTTGGCGAGCTGGTCCTGCAGCACCATGTAGATCGGCGCGCCGATGAAGGCGCCGTAGAGCCGCCCCACCCCGCCCAGGATGATGACGATCAGGACGTCGCCCGACCGCACAAAGCTGAGGAACTGCAGGCCCACGTACTCGGTGGTCTGGGCCAGCAGCGCGCCCGCGACGCCAGCCATCGCCGCCGAGATGCCGTAGGCGGTGATCAGCCGCCACTGCACCGGCGCGCCCACCGCATGCATGCGCCGCACGTTCTCGCGGATGCCGGTCAGCGACTGGCCGAATGGCGAGTGCACGATGGCGCGGGTGACCAGGAACAGCAGGAACAGCACCACCAGGCAATAGATGTAGGCGGTCTCGCCGAACAGGTCGAACTCGAAGACCCCGAGGAGCGGGTCCATGCTGATGCCGCGCAGGCCGTCGTCGCCGCCGGTGTAGTGCTCCTGCTCGTTGGCGAGCTCGCGCAGCAGCTCGGCGAGCGACAAGGTCAGCATCAGGAGCGTCAGCCCGCTGGTGCGCAGGATCGCCCAGCCCGATATCAGGCCGACGATGCCCGCGACCGCCGCGGCGAGCACGAGGCCAGAGATCGGCTCGCCCCAGCCCTGCACCGACAGGATGCCCGCGGTGTAGGCGCCGAGGCCGAAGAATGCCGCGTGGCCCAGGGTGATGATGCCCGCATAGCCCAGGATCAGGTCGAGCGACAGGGCGAACAGGATCATGATCAGCACCTGCACGCCGAGCGTCAGGTAGCCGGGAAAGACGAAGAAGGCGGCGACCGCCAGGATCCACGGCAGCGCCTCGGCCGCCGTGAAGCCGTGCCGCCGCCGCAGGAAGTCGCCGTTCGAGAGGTTCGGCGCCATCGGCTAGGCGCGCCCGAACAGGCCTTGCGGCCGCCACAGCAGGATCACGATGGTGATGGTGTAGATAAAAAACGCGCCGGCGTGCGGCATGTAGTACTTCCCGGCGGTGTCGATGACCCCGATGATCAGCGCCGCCACGAAAGCCCCGCGCAGGCTGCCGAGCCCGCCGACCGCGACCACGATCATGAACTGGACCAGCCATTCCAGCGCATAGAACGGCGTCAGGCCGAGCACGTCGATCCCGAGCGCGCCGCCGATGCCGGCCAGTCCGCTGCCCAGCGCGAAGGTCAGGGTGAACAGCCGGTTGACGTTGATGCCGATCGACTGCGCCATGCGCCGGTTGTCGACGGAGGCGCGGATCTGGGCGCCGAACCTGGTACGCTCGATGCCGTACCAGAGCGCGACGATGATCACCAGGCTGACGCCGATCAGGAAGGTGCGGTAGGCAGGAAAGTCGCGGAAGCCGAGGTCGACCTGGGTGCGCAGGAAGTCGGGCATGATCGGCACCACGTTGACCGGCCCCCAGATCAGCGTGCAGGCGGCAATCGACATGAAGACCAGCCCGATCGTCATCAGGACCTGGTCGAGCTCGCCCTTGTTGTAGAACCGCGAATAGAGCACCCGCTCGAACACCACGCTGATCGCCGCCACGCCGAAGAATGCGAGCACGCAGGCGAGCACGAACGGCACCCCCGCCTCGCGCATCAGGGTGATCGACAGGTAGCCGCCGACCATCGCGAAGGCGCCGTGCGCCAGGTTGGCGAATCCCATCAGCCCCATCGTCACCGACAGGCCGACCGAGATCAGGAACAGGATCATCGCGTAGGCGAGACCGTCGAAGGCGATGCTGAGTGCGGCGGTCATCCGGG
>JBFWQM010000354.1:0-3980 GCA_050249455.1 Rhodospirillaceae bacterium
TCAACCCGATGTCGAACGCGGTGCGCTGGGGGCTGGAGCGCGGCGGCATCGGCGTCAACGACTCGGTGGTGATCGAGGGGCCGGGCCAGCGCGGCCTGCTCGCCGTCGTCGCCGCCAAGGTGGTCGGTGCCGGCCAGGTGATCGTCACCGGCACCAAGGCGGACGCGCACCGGCTGTCGCTCGCCCGCGCGCTCGGCGCCGACGCGACCATCGACGTCGATGCGGAAGACCCGGTGGAACGCGTCAAGGCGCTGACCGGCGGCCGCGGCGCCGACGTCGTACTCGACGTCTCGGCCGGCGCGACCAAGCCGGTGATCCAGGCGATGGACATGGTGCGCCCCGGCGGCACCGTCGTCATCGCCGGGCTGAAGAGCCGCAAGCCGGTGGAGGGCTTCATCTCCGACCTGATGATCACCAAGGAGATCAACATGGTCGGCGCGCTGTCGTCGAGCTGGACGTCGGTCGAGACCGCGCTCGGCATCATCCGCCAGCGCCGCGACGATCTCGCGAAGCTGTGCACCCATGCCTACCCGGTGGATCAGGCCGAGACCGCCGTGCGCGTCCTCGGCCGCGAGATCGTGGACGGCCAGGAGGCGGTGCACATCCATATCGAGGCGGGCGCGTGACATTGGTTTCTTCGTCATGGCCGGGACGAGCCCGGCCATGACGGATTCGGGTTGGTGGTCATGACCTACTACATCGGCATCGACATCGGCGGCACGTTCACCGACTGCGCGGTGCTTGATGAGACCGGCCGGATCGTCACCATCGCCAAGGCGTCGTCGACGCGCGACGACCCGGCGCGCGGCGTGCTGGACTCGGTCGCCGCGGCGGCGCGGCGGGTCGGGGTGGCGACCGAGGCGCTGCTGCGCGACTGCCGGCTGTTCGTCCACGGCTGCACGGTCGCGACCAACGCGATGGTGGAGAGGAAGGGCGTGCGCACCGCGCTGCTCACCACCCGCGGGCACGAGGACGCGATCTTCATCGGCAAGGTGCAGCAGAAGATCGCGGGCCAGTCCGAGCGCGAGATGACCCACCAGTCGCACCTAGACAAGGCGGAGCCGATCGTGCCGCGCCGCCTGGTCCACGGCATCACCGAGCGCATCGACCGCGACGGCGAGGTGGTGGTGGCGCTCGACGAGGCCGACGTCGATCGCGCCATCGACGCGCTGGCGGCCGACGGGGTGGAGGCGGTCGGCGTCGCGTTCCTGTGGTCGTTCCTCAACCCCGACCACGAGCGCCGGGTGGCGGCGCGGGTCCAGGCGCGGCTGCCGGACGCCTTCGTCTGCGCCTCGCACGCGCTGGTGCCGGTGATCGGCGAGTACGAGCGGGTGGTGACGACGGTCGCCAACGCCTATGTCGGACCGCGTCTGACCCGCTATCTGGAGCGCCTGGAGGGCCGGCTGGGCGAGATGGGCTACCGCTACCCGCTGCTGCTGGCCCACTCGATGGGCGGGCTGACCACGATGGCGGAGATCCGCGAGAAGCCGCTGCTCACGCTCGACTCCGGCCCGGTGTCGGGCGTGCTCGGCGCGCGCTTCTTCGGCGCCGCCTACGGCGAGGCCAACGTGATGTGCGCCGACATGGGCGGCACGACGTTCGACGTGGCGCTGATCGAGCGTGGCCGCACCGTGCTGGACGAGGCGCCGGTCATCGCCAAGTACACCTACCTGTTCCCCAAGGTGGCGGTGGAATCGATCGGCGCCGGCGGCGGCTCGATCGTATGGGCCGACGACAACGGCCTGCTGCGGGTCGGGCCGCACAGCGCCGGCGCGCAGCCGGGGCCGGCGTGCTACGGCCGCGGCGGCACCGAGCCGACGGTGACCGACGTCAACCTGGTGCTCGGGTTCCTCGGCGGCGCCGGCCTGCTCGGCGGCGAGATGAAGCTCGACGCCGGCGCCGCGACCGCGGCGGTGGACGCGCTCGCCCGCCGGCTCGGGCTGACCCGCATCGAGGCGGCATCGGGCTCGTTCCGCATCGTCAATGCCCACATGGCCGACCTGATGCGGCGCACCTCGATCGACCGCGGCCGTGACCCGCGCGACTTCGTGCTGTTTGCCTATGGCGGCGCCGGCGCGCTGCACATCGCCTATTTGGCGCGCGAGCTGCGCATCCGCCGCGTCTACGTGCCGTCCTTCGCCACCGTGTTCTCGGCCCTCGGCATGCTGACCGGCGGCATCCTGCATAGCGCCGAGACCTCGTTCCCGCGCGCCTTTCCGCTGCCGCCGGCGGAGTGGGAGACGCTGACCGGCACCGTGGCGGGCCTGCGCGCCGGCCTCGACGCGCTGTTCGATGCCGAGCACGTGCCCCCGGCCGACCGGCGATACGAGGCGTTCGTCCATGTGAAGTTCCGGCTGCAGCCGAGCGCGCTGGCAGTGCCCCTCTTGGACGGGCTGCCGCACGGCCGGCAAGGCGAGATCGTCGCGACCTTCGAGCGGCTCTACGCCGAGCTCTACGGCGCCAACGCCGGCTACCAGGCGGCCGGGATCGAGATCCTGAAGCTGCGGGTGGACGGCCGCGCCGACACCGTGACGCCGACCATGACCGCCGCCGACGCGCCGGGCGATGCGGACCCGTCGCCGGCGCGCAAGGGTGAGCGGCCGGTGCTGTTCCCGGAAGCCGGCGGCTACGCCGCGACCCCGATCTATGACGGCGACCGGCTGCGCCCCGGCATGAGGCTGGCCGGCCCGGCTGTGGTGGAGCGCATGGGCGACACCATCGTCGTCCCCGGCTTCGCGACCGCCGCGGTGGACGGCTATGGTAACGTGGTGCTCGACATCGGCATCGACGACCTCGCGGGAGGGCACGCATGACGGCCACGCTCGATCCGGTCACGGTGGAGGTGCTGCGGCACCGGCTGTGGATGATCAACGACGAGCAGGGCAGGGTCGCCGCCCAGCTCTCCGGCTCGCCGGTGGTCTACGAGGTGAAGGACTTCAACACCTCGCTGCTGACGCCCGACGGCGACAGCCTGTTCGTCGGCGTCTACGTCACCCGGCTGTCGCTCTGCCTCAACTTCGCGGTGCGCGCCTGCATCGACCGCTTCGGCGCCAAGATGGGCTTCGCCGAGGGCGACGCCTTCGTCACCAACGACCCGTGGGCCGGCGCGGCGCACCAGAACGACATCCTGATGGTGGCGCCGATCTTCTGGGGCGAGACGCTGGTGTGCTGGACCGGGCTCGCCATGCACGAGGTCGACGTCGGCGGCCCCAACCCCGGCAGCTTCACGGTGGGAACGCCGGACGTGTTCGGCGAGGCGCCGCTGATCCCGCCGGTGAAGATGGTGGAGAAGGGGGTGATCCGCGACGACATCGAAGCGTGGATCATCCGCAACTCGCGCACGCCGCAGCTCAACGGCCTCGACCTGCGCGCCCGGCTCGCCGCGATCAACCGGACGCGCCAGCGCATCCACGAGGTGATCGCCGAATACGGCCTCGACACCTTCATGGCGGTGCAGGGCCGCATCCTCGATTTGGTGCGCGCCTCGTTCTCTCGCCGCCTGCGATCCTTGCCCGACGGGACGTGGAAGGTCGAAGGCTTCATCGACCACGACGGCAACAAGAACGAGCTCTATCGCATCCGCCTGGCGATGACCAAGACCGATGACCGGCTGAAGTTCGACTTCACCGGCACGGCGAAGCAGGCGCGCGGCAGCATCAATGCGACGCGCGTCGGGCTGGAAAGCGGGGTCGTCTCGGCCATCCTGCCGATGCTGTGCTACGACCTGCCGTGGTCGCCCGGCGGGCTGATGTCGCAGATCGAGTTCGTGTCGGAGGAGGGGACGATCAACAACGCCCGCCATCCGGCGGCGGTCAGCATGGCGACGGTGTCGGCGACGTTCGCGACCTCGCATCTGTCCTCGCTGGCGATCGCCAAGATGCTGGCGTGCTCCGACCTGCGCGAGGAGATCCAGGCCAACTGGACCCCGGCGTGGCAGGGCTGCACCATCGCCGGCCACCACGGCGACGGGCGGCCGTTCA
>JBFWQM010000355.1:0-3975 GCA_050249455.1 Rhodospirillaceae bacterium
GCATCGGATGGCAGGCGTCGCCCAGCAGCACGACGTTGCCCTCGCCCCACGACGGCATCGGGTCGCGCACGATCAGCGCCCACTTGCGCACGTCGGTGGCGGCGGCCAGCAGCGCGCGCGCCTGCGGGTGGAACCCCTCGAACGCGGCCAGGAGCTGGCCCAGGTCGCCGACCGCCGACCACGACTCCAAGGTGAAGTCGGGCTCCGGCACCGCTGCGATGTAATAGAGGTGGTCGCGGTTCGGCGTCGTCATGTAGCTGACGATGTGGCGGTCCGGCCCCCACCACTTGACCCGCTCGTCCACCGGCACGCCCTTGACGGCGGCGGTGGGCAGGATGGTGCGGTAGGCGGCTTTGCCCAGGAAATGCGGCTGCTCCGGCCCGAACAGCGCCTCGCGCACCACCGAATGGACGCCGTCGGCGCCGACCACGGCGTCGGCCTCGACGGTCCCGCCGTCGGCGAAGGCGAGCCGGATCGCGCCGCCGGCGACGCGGTCGAGGCCGACCAGCCGGCGGCCGTGATGGATCGCCTCGGCCGGCACCAGGGATGACAGCGCCGCGTGCAGGTGGGCGCGGTGCATGGAGAGGTCGGGGGCGCCGTAGCGGTCCTCGATGTCGCGGCCCATCGGCAGGACGTTGGTCGCGTCGCCGGTGTCCCACGCCCGGTTGTAGCCCAGCGCCGGGGCGAACCCGGCGGCGCGCAGCCGCGGCAGCAGGCCGAACCCGGCCAGCGCCTTGGTCGCGTTGGCGGTGAGCTGGATACCGGCGCCGACGTGGCCGAACCCGGCCGCCTGCTCATAGACCGCGGCGGCGATGCCGAACCGGCGCAGCGCCGCGGCCAGGGTCAGCCCGCCGATGCCGGCGCCGACGATGGCGATGTTCATGCCGGGGGCAGTCATTCGGGCGGGTCTCCGGGTGCGCGAGCGGCCGCAGGGGCAGCTTAGCCGTCCCTGCCCCGGCCGCGCCACAGGCTTGCGGGCCGGTATCGGCGGCGGAGCGGAATCTGCTATACCGGCATCGGCACATCCGTTCCCGACGACAAAGCCTTGCGTGCCGAAAACAGGGAATCGCCCGATGCCGGACCTGAAGCTGACCTTCGCCTGCGGCCTCTACGACCGCATGGTGCCGCTCTACGCGCGCCAGGTGCGGCCGGAAGGCATCGACCTCGACTTCGTGGTGGAGGACGACCCGCGGCGCATCTTCGACCGCATGGGCGGCGACCAGGCGTTCGACGTTTGCGAGTTCTCGAGTTCGGAGCACATCAGCCGGCTGTCCCTCGGCGACTCGCCCTTCGTCGCGCTGCCGGTGTTCCCCTCGCGGGTGTTCCGCCACGGCTTCGTCATCGTCAACAAGCGCGCCGGCATCCGCACGGCAAAGGACCTGGAGGGCAAGCGGGTCGGCGTGCCGCTCTACACCATGAGCGCCGCCCTGTGGATCCGCGGCCACCTGCAGCACGACTACGGCGTTGATCTGTCGAACATCGAGTGGGTGCAGGGCGCGGTGAACACCGCCGGCGCTCACGGAACCCCGACCGTGCCGCCGCTCCTGAAGCCGGTGAAGATCGTCAACAACACCTCGTCCAAGAGCCTCAGCCAGCTTCTCGCGGAAGGCGAGATCCAGGCGCTGATCGGCGCGGTGCTGCCGGATTCGCTCAAGACCTCGCCCGACGTTGTGCGGCTGTTCCCCGACTATGTCGAGGTCGAGCGCGCGCTCTACCGCAACCGGAAGATCTTCCCCGTCATGCACCTGATCGCGATCCGCCGCGCGGTGTACGAGAAGCACCCGTTCATCGCCAGGAGCCTGTACGACGCCTTCTGCAAGTCGAAGGACCATGCGCTGGCGGCGATGCGCTTCGACGGCGCGCTGCGCTACATGCTGCCGTGGCTGCAGCGCGACGTGGAGGAGATCGACGACGTGTTCGGCGGCGACCCGTGGCCCTACGGGATCGAGCCGAACCGGCCGACCCTGACCGCCCAGATCGCCTACATGCACGAACAGGGCATGATCCGGGAGCCGATGCCGATCGAGAACCTGTTCGTGCCGACCGACAAATGACGGGAGAGCTCGCGATGACCACGACGGAAGCCACCACCCGGCCGGCGATCCGCAGCCGCTTCATCTCGCACGGCACGCTGGCGTGCCTCGACATCGACCGCACGCGGCAGTTCTACGAAGAATTCCTCGGCCTCGACTGCGTGCGCACCAGCCCGATCTCGCTGATGGTCCGGCTCGGCGGCGACCACGTCTATGCGGTGGTGCAGGTCAAGAACAAGGACGAGATGCCGCGCCACTACCACAACGGCCTCGACGTCGGCACCGACGCGGAGGTCGACGAGGCCTACCAGACCGTGCTCGAGAACCAGGAGACGCTGGGCCTGCACAAGGTCACGCGGCCGGTGGCGCAGCACGGCACCTACAGCTTCATGTTCTGGGACTTCGACGGCAACTGCTGGGAAATCCTGTCGAACCCGCCGCGCGGCTACACCTGGATCTTCGACAAGGGCGACCAGGAAGGCCGCGGCCACCTCGACCGCGGTTTCCGCAAGCCGGGGGAATAGCCCCGCGGGAGACACGCCGGTCGCGCGGGAACGCTCACCCCGCCGGCGATGCGTCCACCATCACCGGCACCGTCACGCGGGCGTCGCCGAACTCGAATGTCGCCGGGAAGCTCTGGCCGGCGGCGAGTTCGCGCTCGACCGGCTCGGCCTCGAACCAGAGCTGCGCGCCGGTGCCGTCCAGCACCTCGTCCGGCGCGATGACGATCGACCCGATGTCCACCGCACGGTTGGCATCGACGCGCGCCATCAGCCGCGGCGCGGCCGCGACCGGCGTCGCGATGCCGTGCAGGTGAATGCGCGCCGGTCCGTCGTTCACGACGCGGAACCGGATGATGGTCTTGCCGCCGGCGTGCGCCGGCGTGGCGGTGGCGTCGACCACCTTGACGATGTTGTTCAGGTCGTAGAGCACCGACGTCTGCGCCGGCGCCGCCGCCGCGCCGAGAACCAGCGCCGCGGCGATGATCGTGGTCCTGAGGATCATGTACGCAACCCTCTCCGAAATGCGTGCCCGAGGAGAAATGGGAACCGCCGGTTGCAACCGCCAATCACATTGGCGTGACGCCGCAACGGCTTGAAGCCGATACCCGGATGGGGTATGCGTTGGCCATGCGCGCCGCGACCAAGGATTCCTGCCTCAAGCGCCTCAGCCGGATCGAGGGCCAGGTGCGCGGCCTGCGCCGGATGGTCGAGGACGACCGCTATTGCATCGACGTGATCACCCAGATCGCCGCCGTCCGCGCCGCGCTGCGCCGGGCTGAGGAGGCGATCCTCGCCGACCACGTCGGGTCCTGCGTCGAGCACGCCATCGCCTCCGGCGACAAGGCGGAGCAGCGCCGCAAGGTGGCGGAGCTGATCGACGTGCTGGGGCGCGCCGGCCGATGACGCGGCTGCGCCGGCTCGCGGTCCTTGTCGTCGCCGCGCTGTTCGCCGTCTCGATGACCCTGTCCGGGGCGACGCTGCCTTTCGCGCTCGCGGCGGCGGCGCCTGACGGCGCCCATCACGCCGCGGCGACAGATGCCGCGTCGCCCTGCCACGGCGACCACCGGACGGCGGACGATCGCGAAAGCCAAGATGCCGACCATGCCGCACCCGGACTCTCCTGCTGCGGCGTTGCCTGCCACACGGCGGTGCCGGTCAACCTTGTATTCGCGCCGCCCGAACCCCTCTATCTGCGCGCCGAGCCCGCCGCCGCCGCGACGCCGCCGCCGGCCCCCCCGCTTCGCATCGAGCATCCGCCGAAGTCCGCCGGCTTCTTCGCCGGCTGATCCGGGACCGCGCGCACCCCGCCCTTCCTCGGGCCTGACCGGCCGTCCGTCATCCGACGTCCGCCACTGACGGCGACGCGCGGCCCCGCGCCGCGTGCGCCGACGCACCGAGGTTCCCATGAGGCTTCCCGCCGCGATGGCGCTGGCCGCTCT
>JBFWQM010000356.1:0-3896 GCA_050249455.1 Rhodospirillaceae bacterium
AAGCCGGTGCTGATCGGCGAGATCCAGCCCAACGGCCAGTTCGAGATCGTCTGGCAGACCAAGGGCCCGATCAAGGCCGACGCGTGGAGCCCGTTCATCCCCGAGAGCGCGAAGCTGACGGCGGACTGGACGTTCCCGTGGGTGTGCGGCAACTGCACAGAGCCGAAGTACAAGATGCTGGCGCAGTAGTCGTCGGACGCCGACCGGACCGCGCCGGTGCGCCCCGCCGACACAGGCGCCGGCGCGGTCCTCCGCCGCTCATCGGAGGCCGACGCCGTGCATGCTACCTTCCGATCCGCGCCGCGATCGACGGCGCGGTGGCTCGCCGTCCTGGTCGCGCTGCTGCTCGCGCTGGCGCCGCGCGCCCATGCCGATCCGTTCGGCGACGCAATGCAGGCGCTCGGCGGGGACAGCTTTTCCGACAAGATCGAGGCGGCGGAGGCGCTCGGCCGGCTCGGCGACGGGCGTGCCGTCCCCGCCTTGCAGGCGCTGTTCGACGGCCGCCTCTACGTCACCGCCGACAAGAAGGTAGTGATCGCCGATCCCGCCGGCGACGCCATGCGCATGCTCGATCCGGTCACCGGCACGGCGCTCGGCGCGGCGCCGGCGGCGGCGCTGGAGAAGGTGCGGGTCAACAACCGGCTGCGCGGCGCGATCCAGGCGTCGCTCGCCCGGCTGACCCTGTTCAGCCCCGACCGCGCGGTGCGCCTCGCCGCCGCGCGCGACGCGCTGCGCCATCCCTCGCCCGACCAGGCCGCGGCGCTGGAGAAGGCGTTGCAGACCGAGACGGACGCGCAGGTGCGCGCCGCGCTGGCGTACAGCCTGGCCGGCGCGCAGCTCCAGTCCGGCACCAAGGAGCAGAAGATCGCGGCCATCGCGCGGCTGTCCGGTACGGCCGACCCGCAGGTCCGCATGCTGCTCGGCCAGCTGCGCAACGCACCCGACCTCGACGCGGAGGTCAAGGCCGCGGCCGACGCGGCGCTGGCGGCGATCGAGCGCAAGATGCAGCTCATCGGCATCGGCGAGAACCTGTTCCAGGGCATCAGCCTGGGCAGCGTGCTGCTGCTCGCCGCGATCGGGCTCGCCATCACCTTCGGCGTGATGGGCGTGATCAACATGGCGCACGGCGAGATGATCATGCTCGGCGCCTACTCCGCCTTTGTGGTGCAGGAGCTGTTCCGCGCCTTCATGCCGCCGTCCCTCATCGGGCTCTACCTGATCGTCGCGATCCCGGTCGGCTTCGTCGTCGCCGGCGCGGTCGGCATCGTGCTGGAGCGTACGGTGATCCGCTTCCTCTACGGCCGGCCGCTGGAGACCCTGCTCGCCACCTGGGGCATCAGCCTGATCCTGCAGCAGATCGTGCGTTCGATCTTCGGCGCGCCGAACAAGGAGGTCGCCAACCCGGCGTGGATGTCGGGCGGTTTCGAGCTGATCGGCGGCTTCACCGTCACCTGGAACCGGCTGCTGATCATCGTCTTCTGCCTGATCGTGCTCGGCGTGCTGGCGCTGGTGCTGCGCAGGACCGCGTTCGGGCTGCATATGCGCGCGGTGTCGCAGAACCGCGACATGGCCGCCGTCATGGGCATCCGCACCGCCAGGGTCGATGCGATGACCTTCGGCCTGGGCTCCGGCATCGCCGGCATGGCCGGCGTCGCGCTGTCGCAGATCGGCAACGTCAGTCCCAACCTGGGGACGTTCTACATCGTCGATTCGTTCATGGTCGTTGTGTTCGGCGGCGTCGGCAACCTTATGGGCACGTTCATCGGCGCGATGACGCTCGGCATCGTCAACAAGTTCCTGGAGCCCTATGCCGGCGCGGTGCTCGGCAAGATCGTGGTGCTCGTCGCCATCATCCTGTTCATCCAGAAGCGGCCGCGCGGCCTGTTCGCGCTCAAGGGCCGCGCGGCGGAGATGTAGGCGATGGGCAACACGCGCCTCCTCGACGCGCGCGGCTGGACGATCTTCTTCCTCGTCGCGGTCGTGCTGGTCGCCGGCGTGCCGCTGCTTAACCGCGTGGTGCCGCCGGACTCGCCGTTGCACATCCCCAACTACCTGGTACCGCTGCTCGGCAAGTACGCGTGCTACGCGATGCTCGCCATCAGCCTCGACCTTGTCTGGGGCTTCGCCGGCATCCTGTCGCTCGGCCACGGCGCGTTCTTCGCGCTCGGCGGCTACTGCATGGGGATGTACCTGATGCGCCAGATCGGCACCCGCGGCGTCTACGGCAACGCCGATCTGCCCGACTTCATGGTGTTCCTCAACTGGAAGGAGCTGCCCTGGTACTGGTGGGGCTTCGACAGTTTCGCGTGGGCTTTGGCGATGGTGGTCCTGGTGCCGGGCGCGCTCGCCTTCGTGTTCGGCTGGTTCGCCTTCCGCTCGCGCGTGTCGGGCGTCTACCTCTCGATCATCACCCAGGCGATGACGTTCGCGCTGATGCTGGCGTTCTTCCGCAACAACATGGGCTTCGGCGGCAACAACGGCATGACCGACTTCAAGGACCTGCTGGGCTGGGAGGTCCAGGCGCCCGACACCCGCCTCGCGCTCTACGTCGCCACGATCGTGGCGCTCGGGCTGACCTACCTGGTCTGCCGCTTCATCACGCAGTCGAAGCTGGGGCGCGTGCTGCTCGCCATCCGCGACGCCGAAAGCCGGGTGCGCTTCCTCGGCTACTCGGTGACGCACGCCAAGCTGTTCGCGTTCACCGTGTCGGCGATGCTGGCCGGGCTCGCCGGCGCGCTCTACGTGCCGCAGGTCGGCATCATCAACCCGTCGGAGTTCGACCCCGCCAACTCGATCGAGATCGCGGTGTGGGTGACGGTCGGCGGCCGCGGCACCCTGGTCGGCCCGATCCTCGGCGCCGGGCTGGTCAACGCGGCGAAGACGTGGCTGACCGGCGCGGCGCCGGAATTCTGGCTGTTCTTCCTCGGCGCGCTGTTCATCGTGGTGACCCTGGCATTTCCCAAGGGCGTGCTCGGGCTCGCCGCGCAATGGCGCGGCCGGTCGCGCCGCGCCGCACCCGCGCCGCAGCCGGGGGAGTGACATGGACGCGACTCCCGCCGCCGCCACCCCCACTTCCGCCGCGCCCGATGCCGCCGTGCCCGGGGTCCACGCGCCGACGCTCCTGTTCCTCGACAACGTGACGGTCAGCTTCGACGGCTTCCGCGCGCTCAATGCGCTGTCCATCGCGATCGACCACGGCGAATTGCGCACCATCATCGGCCCCAACGGCGCCGGCAAGACGACGATGATGGACGTCATCACCGGCAAGACGCGGCCGGACACCGGCATCGTGCAGTTCGACGGCAAGGTCGACCTGACCCGTCTCGACGAGGCGGCGATCGCCAACCTCGGCATCGGGCGCAAGTTCCAGAAGCCGACGGTGTTCGAGAACCTGTCGGTGTTCGACAACCTCGACCTCGCCGTCCGCAGCGACCGCCGCACCCTGAAGACCCTGCTGGCCCGGCTGAACGGCGAGCAGCGCGACCGCATCGGCGCGACCCTGGACCGCATCGGCCTCGCGGCGCGGGCGCGCGAGGCGGCCGGCGCGCTCAGCCACGGCCAGAAGCAGTGGCTGGAGATCGGCATGTTGCTGGTCCACGACCCGGAGCTGATCCTGCTTGACGAGCCGGTCGCCGGCATGACCGACCACGAGACGGAGCAGACCGCGGCGCTGATCCTCGACCTGGTGAAGACGCACACGATGATCGTGGTGGAGCACGACATGCAGTTCGTGCGCGCGCTCGGCGCTAGAGTCACCGTGCTGCACGAGGGCTCGGTGCTGGCCGAAGGCTCGATCGACTTCGTGCAGGCGCACCCGCGGGTGATCGAAGTGTACCTGGGGCGGTGAGGATGCTGACCGTCGATAAGATCAACCTCTTTTACGGCGCGTCGCACGC
>JBFWQM010000357.1:0-3851 GCA_050249455.1 Rhodospirillaceae bacterium
CCGCCGGCCAGGATCACCTCGCGCGCCGCGGTGGCGCGCACCGTCTGGCCGTCCTTGACGTACTCGACCCCGGTGGCGCGGGTGCCGTCCAGGGTGACGCGGGTGGTCAGCGCCTCGGTGACGACCGTCAGGTTCGGTCGCGACATCGCGGGCTTCAGGAAGGCCACGGCGGCGGAGCAGCGGCGCCCGTCGCGGATGGTGTACTGGCCGCGGCCGAAGCCGATCGGGTCGCGCCCGTTGTAGTCGTCGGTGACCGGCTGGCCGGCCTGCTTCGCCGCCTCCAGCCAGGCGTCGAACAGGGGATCCTTGGTCTTGGCGAACTGGGTGCCGAGCGGGCCGGAGCCGCCGCGAAAGGGGCTGTCGCCGCCTTCCCACCCCTCGCAGCGCTTGAAGTAGGGCAGGGCGTCGGCGAACGACCAGCCGGTGGCCCCCATCCGGGCCCAGCGGTCGTAGTCACCCGGATGGCCGCGGGTGTAGGCCATCATGTTCACCGACGACGACCCGCCGATCACCTTGCCGCGCAGCACCGGCAAAGTGCGGTTGTTGAGGCCCGGGATCGGCTCGCTGTCATAGCCCCAGTCGTTGCGCCGCAGCTCGTGCATCTTGCCGAAGCCGATCGGGATGTGGATCAAGGGGTCGGTGTCGCGCCGGCCGGCCTCCAGCACCAGCACGCGCGCGGAATTGTCCTCGCTCAGCCGGTTGGCCAGCACGCAGCCGGCCGAGCCGGCGCCCACGATGATGAAGTCGTACCCGCTGTCCGCCATTGTCGCCCCGATGGTCCATTCGTCGCCGCCAGTCTAGGGGCCTGCGGCGCGCGCGTCACGCCCGCGGCGGCCTGCCTCCCCGCCGGGCGGATGCCGCTGCGGCGTGCAGCCGCGCCGCGCCGATGCGAAAACGGCTTGGATCGGCCTCCGGGACGGATATGATAGGCACCGAACGGTCGTTTTGTTCTTGCGGCGGAGCTTGCCGATGGACGGGATCAGCACGGGGCGGCGGTGGGTCGACTCGGAGGCCGGCACGGTCGATCGCCGCGCCTTCATCAGCGACGACATCTACCGCCTGGAGATCGAGAGGATCTTCGACCGCACCTGGGTGTTCCTGGCCCATGAGAGCGAGATCCCCAATCCCGGCGACTACGTCGCCCGCACGCTCGGCACGGCGCCGGTCGTCGTGGTACGCGACAACGACGGCTCGATCCGCGCCCACCTGAACAGCTGCCGTCACCGCGGGACCAAGATGTGCCGCGGCGAGTCCGGCCATGTCCGCAAGTTCGTCTGCCCCTATCACGGCTGGAGCTACGAGCGCGACGGCCGGCTGATCACCACCACCTTCGACAAGCATTTCCCCAAGGACACCGACTTCGCGTCGCTGTCGCTGGTCCCGGTGACCCGGCTGGAGGAATACAAGGGCCTGGTGTTCGGCTCGTGGAACGCCGCCGCGCCGCCGCTGTCCGACTTCCTGGGCAACTTCCGCTGGTATATCGACGCCTTCTTCGGCCGCACGCCGGCCGGGATGGAGGTGCTGGCGCCGCCGCACCGCTGGCGGGTCAAGGCGAACTGGAAGGTCGGGGCGTTGAACTTCGTCGGCGACAGCCAGCACATCGTCACCACCCACGCCGGGCCGCTGACCCTCGACCCCGTGCGCTCGGCGAGCAACGGCCTGGCCCAGATGGTGCCCGACAGCTTCCAGGTCGCCGCCGACAACGGCCACGGCTGCACCGTGAGCTACCTCGCTGACGGCCTAGCGGAGGAGGTCTACCGCACCCACGCGGCGGAGCTCGTGCCGCTCTACGAGCAGACGCTGTCGCCCAGCCAGATCGGGCTGCTGCGGCACCTGCGCGTGCTGGTCGGCAACGTCTTCCCCAACCTCTCCTTCATCGAGTCGCAGGCGGGGCCGTCGGAGAAGGCGGTGATCATGCGGCTGTGGCACCCGGTCAGCGGCTCCGAGATGGAGATCCTGAGCTGGATCCTGGCCGAGCGCGAGGCTTCGGCCGACTACAAGGCGCGGGTGCTGCGCAAGGGCTTCCACAATTTCGGCGCCGCCGGCGTGTTCGAGCAGGACGACCTGGAGCTGTGGACCTCGGCGACCGAGGCGGGCATGAGCCAGGTCGCGCTCGACGTCCCGTACAGCTTCCACACCGCGCTGCCGTGCCTGGCGGCGCCGGAATACAGCAACAAGTGGCCGGGCAAGCTGTACCGGCCGGTCGACACCGAGGCGGCGCAGTTCGAGTTCATGCGCTACTGGGACGAGATGATGGCCGTCGGATGAGCGAGGACGCAACCGTAGACGACCGCGCATTCGTCGCCATCCAGCGCTTCCTGACCCGCGAGGCAGCCTGCCTCGACCGGCGCGACTACGCGGCCTGGATGAAGCTCCTGGCCGACGACATCCACTACCGCGTCTTCGCGCGCGTGGTGCGCGAGACCGAGGCGGGCGAGCGCGACACCGCCATCGTTGACGAGGACGCGGTGCAGCTGCGCGCGCGCGCCGAGCAGCTGCGCAACCCGAAGCTGACGCATGCCGAGAACCCGGCGTCCTTCACCCGGCGCTTCGTCTCCAACCTCGATGCGCAGCGCACCGACGCCGGCGAGTACGCCGTGACGTCCAACCTCTTGCTCTACCGCAGCCGCACCAACGTGCCGCAGGGCGGTTTCTACGTCGGCGTGCGCCACGACGTGCTGCGCCCGGTCGACGGTGCGCTCAAGCTCGCCCGCCGCGACGTCCGCCTCGACCAATCGACCTTCTTCGACGGCGTCGTCGCGCTGCTGTTCTGACGCCGAGGTAGCCCGGACTCTCCTCTCGCCATCGCGAGGGCCCCTCCCCCAACCCCCCTCCCTCCAGGGGTTGGGGGAGGGGCCTTTGCAGGCGGGGGTCCCAGTCGTTTCGCGTCGATGCCGCTGCATTCGGCCGGCCATCCAATAATTTGTCTTCGAGGCCCAGTTCACGATGACCCGCGCCCCCACCACTCCCGCCGACCCCCGTTCGCCCATCCGCCTCGGCATCGCCGGCCTCGGGCTCGCCGGCGCGATGATGATCCGCGCCGCGGTGGTGCATCCGCGCTTCGTTCTGGCGGCCGGCGCCGATCCGCTGCCGCGGCCGCGCGCCGCGTTCGCGCGCGACTTCAACGCGGTGGTCTACGACGACTTCGCGGCGATGTGCGCCGACCCGACGATCGAGGCGGTCTACATCGCCTCGCCGCACGAATATCACGCCGAGCAGGCGGTCGCCGCGCTGGCCCACGGCAAGCACGTGCTGGTGGAAAAGCCGATGGCGCTGACCCTGGCCGACTGCGACACCGTGATCGCCGCCGCCGACCGCGCCGACACCCATCTCATCGTCGGCCACACCCACGCCTTCGACCCCAGCATCCGCGCCATCGCGCGCATGGTGCGCGGCGGCGAACTCGGCCGGCTCGGCATGATCGTCGGGTTCAACTACACCGACTTCCTCTATCGTCCGCGCCGGCCGGAGGAGCTCGACACCAGCCGCGGCGGCGGCATCGTGTTCAACCAGGTCACGCACCAGATCGAGATCGCGCGGCTGATCGGCGGCGGCCGGGTGCGCAGCGTGCGCGCCAATGTCGGCGTGCTTGACCCGGCGCGCCCGACCGAGGGCAACGCCACCGTCTTCCTCGAGTTCGACGACGGCGCCGCCGCGACCTTGACCTACAGCTCCTACGACTTCTTCGACAGCGACGAATTCCACGGCTGGGTCCACGAGGGCGGCACCGACAAGCCGTCGGGCCGCCAGGGCCAGACCCGCGCCGGCTATCTGTCCGGCGTCGATACCGAACAGGACCGGCAGAAGGACCTCGGCTATGGCGGTCGCGTGCTGCCGCCGGAGCAGCCGCA
>JBFWQM010000358.1:0-3850 GCA_050249455.1 Rhodospirillaceae bacterium
GCGGCGGGTTCAGCTCGTCGAACAGCTCGGTCATGGCGGCGGCCTCAGCTTCCGCGATAGGTCGTGTAGCCCCACGGCGCAGCAAGCAGCGGCACGTGGTAGTGGCGGTCCGGGTCGGCGACCGCGAAGCGGATGACGACGTCGCCGAGGAACGGCGGGTCGGCCAGCGCGGCGCCGGCGGCGCGGAAATACTCGGTCAGGCGGAACACCAGCTCGTAGACGCCGGCGGCCATCGCCGCGCCTTCGACCAGCGGCTGGTCGAGCCGTCCGTCTGCGTTGGTGGCGCCGCCGACCAGGTGGCGCCGCGCCTCGCCGTCGACCCGATAGAGGTCGACCCAGACGCCGGCGGCAGGGCGGCCGTGCGCGGTGTCGAGGACATGGGTGGTCAGCCGCCCGGCCATCAGTTGATCTTCGCGCCCTGGCGGATCCACGCCTCCACCGTCTCGCGCTCCTCCGGCGTCATGCCGGTGGCGTTGCCGAGCGGCATCGCGTTGGAGGCGACGGCGGAGCTCCAGATGCGGTCGCGGAAGCGGCGGATCTGCTCCGGCGTCTCCAGCTTGACGTTCTTCGGCGCGGCGTCGAAGGCCGGATTGGCCGGCCTGTCGGCGTGGCACATGACGCAGCGCTTCGCGACGATGTCCTGCACGTCGGCGAAGGCGACGGCCGGCATGTCGGTCGCCGCGCTGCCGCTCATGCTGACCGGCGGCATCACGATGTACATCAGCGCCAGGAACATGGCGACGGAGGCCGGCACCGGCCACCAGTCGCTCTTCCCGGCGTTGCGCAGGTTGAACCAATGGCGCACCAGCGCGCCGACGGCGAACAGCGCCAGCAGCACCGCCCACGAGTGCTCATGGCCATAGGTCGCGGGGTAGTGCCCCGACAGCATGACGAAGACGACCGGCAGGGTCAGGTAGTTGTTGTGCACCGACCGCTGCTTGGCGCGCTTGCCCAAGGTCGGGTCGGGCTCGGCGCCGGTCTTGCGAGCGTTCACCAGCGCGCGCTGCGCCGGGATGATGCGCATCCACACGTTGGCGACCATCACGGTGCCGATCATCGCGCCGACGTGCATGTAGGCCGCATGGGCGGACAGCAGCTTCGTCAGCCCCCATGCCCCGATGCACAGCAGCGCGATGCCGATCAGCGGCGACACGACCCCCTTCTGCGCCAACGGCGAGACGTAGAGGAAGTCGTAGATCGCCCACGCCACGACCAGCGAGCCGATGCCGATGGCGATCCCGGTCGGCCGGTCGATGTCGAGCACCTCCGGGTCGATCAGGTAGGATTCGGAGCCCAGGTAGTAGACCACGATCAGCAGCAGGAAGCCGGTGATCCAGGTGAACCCGGCCTCCCACTTGAACCAGTGCAGGGTCGTGGGCAGCGCCTCCGGCGCGACGTGGATCTTCTCCACCACGTAGAAGCCGCCGGAGTGCACCATCCACAGCTCGCCCTCCACGCCCTTGCGCGGCGGGTCCGGCTTCTCGAGGTGGCTGTCCAGCCACATGAAGTAGAACGACGCCCCGATCCATGCGATGCCGGTGATGACATGGCCCCAGCGCAGCGCCAGGTTGAACCAGTCGAGGACGTTGGGGTCGAGGGTCATGCGGTGGTTCTCATTTCGGTCGCGGGCGGTGGCGGGTGGAGAGGCCGGCGGCCGCCCACCTCACCCGCTCGCTGCGCTCGCACCCTCTCCCCCCAAACTGGGCGGAGAGGGTAAATGGCATCCCTCTCCGCCCTGTTAGGGGGGAGAGGGAGGGGACCCATTGCGAAGCAATGGGGAGGGTGAGGTGGGCGGCCCCGCCGTGTCAACGCACCAGGTCCGCGAGCCGCAGCTCGGCGATGCGGGCGATGTTGCGCAGCGCCTCGACGCGCTCGGAATCGGCGTCGTGGCGAAGCCGGGTCTCGAACGCGGCGAGGATGGAGGCCTTGTCGTGGTCGCGCACAGCGATGATGAACGGGAAGCCGAAGCGGGCCTGGTAGGCGTCGTTGAGACGGTGGAAGCGGGCGTATTCCTCCTCGCTCAGCCGGTCGAGGCCGGCGCCGGCCTGCTCGCGGGTCGAGTGCGCGCCGAGCGCCCCGGCGCGCGCCGCCTTGCCGGCGAGGTCGGGGTGGGCGCGGATCAGGGCGAGCTGGCGGCCGGCGCCCGACTCCTCGACGGCGGCGACCATGGCGCGGTGCAGCGCCGCGACATCGGCGAACGGGCGTGCGGCGTAGGCAAGGTCGGCGACCCACGGCGAATGCTCGAACACCGCGCCCAGCGCGGCGACGAAGCCGGCGCGGTCCAGCGCGTTGATCTCAGCCAGCGCCGGCATCGCGCCTCCGGATGTCGGCGATGGCGGAAAGGATGCGCTCGGGCGTCGCCGGGGTGTCGAGGCGCGGCGCGAGGCGGTAATCGACCAGCCCGGAGATTGCGTCGCGTATGGCGAGCCAGACCACGATCGCGAGCAGCAAAGGCGGCTCGCCGATCGCCTTGGAGCGGAACAAGGTCGGCTCCGGGTTGGGCGAATCCTCCAGGATGCGGGCGTTGAACACGGCCGGCACGTCGCGGCTGCCCGGGATCTTGTAGGTGGACGGGCCGTGCGTCATCAGCCGGCCGTCCTTGTCCCACCACAGCTCCTCGGTGGTCACCCAGCCCATGCCCTGGACGAACGCGCCCTCGATCTGGCCGCGGTCGAGCGCGGGGTTCAGGGAAGAGCCGACGTCCTGCAGGATGTCGGCGCGCAGCACCTTCATCTCGCCGGTCAGGGTGTCGATCGCGACCTCCGCCGCCGCGCTGCCGTAGCTGTAGTAGAAGAACGGCCGCCCGGTCATCGTCTTCGGGTCCCAGTGGATCTTGGGCGTCTTGTAGAACCCGGTCGCCGACAGCGACTCGCGCGCCATCCACGACATCTTCGCGAGCTCGGCGAACGAGACGCTGCGGTTGCCGCCGAAGACGCGGTTGTCGGCGAAGCGGATCTCCGCCTTCGCCACCCCGAAGTGCTGCGCGGCGACGCCGGCCATGCGGTCCCTGATCTGCTCGGCGGCGGCCAACGCCGCCATGCCGTTGAGGTCGGAGCCGGTCGACGCCGCGGTGGCCGAGGTGTTGGGTACCTTCGCCGTCGTCGTGGCGCTGATCTTCACATGGTCGATGTCGATCGCGAAGGTGGTGGCGACGACCTGGGCGACCTTGACGAACAAGCCCTGGCCCATCTCGGTGCCGCCGTGGTTGAGGTGGACGCTGCCGTCGGTGTAGACGTGCACCAGCGCGCCGGCCTGGTTGAGCGTCGCGAGGTTGAACGAGATGCCGTATTTCATCGGCATCGTGGCGAGGCCCTTCTTGATCACCGGGCTCGTCCGGTTGAAGGCCTCGATCCGCCGGCGCCACGCCGGCAGGTCGACATCGGCCTCCAGCCGGTCCACCACCATCTCGATGATGTTGTCGTCCAGCGCCTGGCCGTAGGCGGTGACGTTGCGCGCACCGGGCCGGTAGAAGCTTCGGCGCCGCACCGTCTCGACCGGCAGGCGCAAATGGCGCGCCACCGCGTCCACGATGCCTTCGATCGCGACGAAAGCCTGCGGGCCGCCGAAGCCGCGGAAGCCGGTGTTCGAGACGGTGTGCGTCTTGCAGGCGTAGCCGCGCACGGCGAGGTCGGGAATGAAGTAGCAGTTGTCGCAGTGGGTGACGGCGCGGGTCAGCACTGTCGGAGTCAGGTCGGCGATGTTGCCGCCGTTGGCGGCGAGCATGATGTCGAGTGCGCGCAAGGTTCCGTCGCCGTCGCAGCCGACGTCGTAGCGGATCAGGAAGTCGTGGCGCTTGCCGGTGACGATCATGTCCTCGTCTCGGCGCAGCCGCAGCTTCACCGGGCGGCGC
>JBFWQM010000359.1:0-3841 GCA_050249455.1 Rhodospirillaceae bacterium
CGGCCATGACTGGCATTTTTCGCGCGGAGCCGCCCCCTCCCCCAACCCCCTCCCACGAGGGGAGGGGGCTCGGTTCTCCCCCTCCCCTCGTGGGAGGGGGTCGGGGGGAGGGGGCGTCGATGCAGCCCGCGCTGTTCGGCAAGTCTCTTCCCGGTCTCCGCCGCCTGCTCGCCGCCATCGCCATGATCGCCCTGGCCGCCGGCGCCGCCGCCTGCGGCAAGCGCGGCGACCTGGACCCGCCGCCGGGCGAGCAGGCCGACTATCCCCGGCAATACCCGCGATGACGGCGTTCGCCTACCGCGCCGGCATCCTGCACGCCGAGGACGTCTCGCTGGCCGAGGTCGCGGCGTCGGTCGGCACGCCGGCCTACTGCTATTCCGCCACCGCGATCGAGGCGCAGTACGACGCGCTGGCCACCGCCCTGGCCGGCCTGCCGGCGCTGATCTGCTTCGCAGTGAAGGCCAATTCCAACCAGGCCGTCATCCGGACCCTGGCGCGCCGCGGCGCCGGCGCCGACGTGGTGTCGGAGGGCGAGCTGCGCCGGGCGCTGGCCGCCGGCGTGCCGGCTGCCAAGATCGTGTTCTCCGGCGTCGGCAAGACCGCGGCGGAGATGGCCTTCGGCCTGGCCGCCGGGATCGGCCAGTTCAACGTCGAATCCGAGCAGGAGCTGGCGCAGCTGAGCCGGGTCGCGGTGGCGGCGGGCCGCACGGCCACGGTCGCGCTGCGGGTCAACCCGGACGTCGATGCCGGCAGCCACCACAAGATCACCACCGGCCGGAAGGAGGACAAGTTCGGCATCGACCTGGAGCACGCCGCCGCCGTGTTCCGCCGCGGCGCCGCCCTGCCCGGGATCGCATTGGAGGGGCTGGCGGTCCACATCGGCTCGCAGCTCACCGAGCTGTCGCCGTTCCGCGCCGCGTTCGCCGCGCTGGCCGACCTTGCCCGCTCGCTCAACGCCGCCGGGCTGGCGGTGCGGCGGCTCGACCTCGGCGGCGGCATCGGCATCACCTACCGCGACGAGCCGGACCCGCCGCTGGCCGAATACGCCGCCGCGGTCCGCGACGCAACCGCGGACCTCGGCTGCGACCTCGTGTTCGAGCCCGGCCGGTTCCTGGTCGGCAACGCCGGCATCCTCCTGACCCGCGTCCTATATGTGAAGGACGGCGCCTCGCGCCGCTTCGTGATCGTGGACGCGGCGATGAACGACCTGATCCGCCCCAGCCTCTACGGCGCCTGGCACGACATCGTGCCGGTGGCCGAGCCCGCCGCCGGGACCGCCGACGGGCCGGTGGACGTGGTCGGGCCGGTGTGCGAGACCGGCGACACCTTCGCCACCCAGCGGGTCATGCCGCCGGTGGCGGCCGGCGACCTGCTGGCCATCAAGTCGGCGGGGGCCTATGGGGCGGTGATGGCGTCCGAATACAACAGCCGCCCGCTGGTGCCCGAGACCCTGGTGAAGGGCGCGCACTTTGCCGTGATCCGGCCGCGGCCCGATGCCGCCGCGATGATTGGGCTTGACCGCCTGCCGAACTGGCTTGGAGAATAGCATCCGGGGCCGAACCGCTGGCGTATCTGGACAGCCGTGAGTGGATGGTAGACGACCCCCGCGACCCTGAGGACCGCATGACGAACGACCGCCTGGCACGGCGCCTGTCCTCGCGCCTGCGCCTGGCGGGCGCGGCGATCGCCTGGGAACGCCTGTGGCCGGCGGTGTGGCCGGCGCTGGGCGTCGCCGGGCTGTTCGTGGCGGTGGCGTTCACCGACCTGCTGCCGATGCTGCCGGACTGGCTGCACGTGCTGGTGCTGGCCGGCTTCGCCGCGGCGTTCGCCGCCGGGATGTGGCACGCCGCCCGGACCTTTGCGTGGCCCGACGGCTTGGCCGCCCGCCGCCGGCTGGAGCAGGCCAGCGGCCTGACCCACCGTCCCCTGACGGTGCTGGACGACCGCCTGGCCGCCGGCGCCGACAACGCCGATTCCCGCGCGCTGTGGGAGCATCACCGGCGCCGCATGGCCGCGACGATCGCCCAGTTGCGCGTGGGCACGCCTGCGCCCGGCCTGCCGCGGCGCGATCCGCGCGGGCTGCGCGCCGCGGTGCTGCTGCTGCTGGTGGTCGGCGCGGCGATGGCCTGGAAGGACCCGGTCGACCGGCTGCAGCGGGCGGTGACGCCGCAGATCGCGCTGCTGGCGCCCGCCGCCCCGCCGGCGCTGGAGATCTGGATCACGCCGCCGGCCTATACCGGGGCGGCGCCAATCTTCCCCAAGACCGCGGCGGCCGACGCCCCGCTGGTGGTGCCGACCGGCAGCACGGTGACCGCCCAGGTCGGCAACGCGCGGTCGGCCGCCACCCTGACGATCGGCAAGGCCCGCACCCCGTTCGAGCAGATCGACCCCGCCAACAGCCGCATCGAGACCAAGATCGAAGCGGGCGACCGGCTGACCGTCGAGCTCGCCGGCAAGCCGCTGGGCGACTGGGCTATGACGGTGGTGCCCGACAACCCGCCGACCATCGCCTTCGCCGAGAAGCCGGCGGCGACACCGCAGGCGGCGCTGGTGATCCAGTACACCGCCGGCGACGACTACGGCATCGCCCAGGCCAAGGCCGAGATCCGCCGCAGCTACGAAGGCGGCAAGGTAGTCGGCCAGGAGGTGCTGGAGCTGCCGCTGCCGCTGCCGGGCGCCAGCGCGCGCAAGGCCAAGGAATCGACGTTCCAGGACCTCGCCCCGCATCCGTGGGCGGGCCTCGCCGTTCTGATGCGCCTGACCGCCGTCGATGCGATCGGGCAGACCGGGCACAGCGAGGAGATCGCGCTCACTTTGCCCGAGCGCGAGTTCAAGCACCCGGTGGCGCGCGCCATCATCGAGCAGCGCCGCCGCCTGACCACCGAGCCGGAACGCCGCATGTCGATCGCCGACGCGATCGAGGACATCGCGCGCCGGCCCGGCGCGTTCGACCACGACACGGTGGTGTTCCTGTCGCTCGCTTCCGCCCGCTCGCGCCTCTACCACGAGAAGGAGGAGAGCGCGATCCCGCCGGTGCGCGACCTCCTGTGGGACACCGCGCTGCGCGTCGAGGACGGCAAGCTGTCGCTGGTCGAGCGCGACCTGCGCCGCGCCGAGGAGGCGCTGATGCGCGCGCTGGCCGAGAACGCCAGCGACGAGGAGCTCGAGCGGCTGATGCGCGAGCTGCAGCAGGCGATGAACCGCTTCCTCGAGGCGCTCGCCGAGCAGATGCAGCAGAACCCGCAGGCGTTCCAGCAGATGCCGATGGATCCCAACGCCCAGATCCTCGACAGCGCCGACCTGCAGCGCATGATGGACCAGATCCGCGAGATGATGCGCTCCGGCGCGCGCGACGCGGCGCGCCAGATGCTGTCGCAGCTGCGCAACATGCTGGAGATGATGCGCAACGCGCAGATGATGCAGCCCGGCCAGCAGCAGGGCAACCAGGCGATGCGCCAGCTGCAGGACCTGATCCAGCGCCAGCAGCAGCTCATGGACCAGACCTTCCAGCAGTCGCGCCAGCGCGGCCAGCAGCCGGGCCAGGGCCAGGACGGCGCCGGCCAGCAGCGCTCGCTGCAGCAGATGCTGCAGCAGCTGCGCGACATGATGGGCCAGATGCAGGGCCAGATGGGCCAGCAGATGGAAGGCGCCGACCGCTCGATGGGCGATGCGCTGCGCGCGCTGGAGCGCGGCCAGCCGGGCGACGCGGTCGGCCCGCAGGGCCAGGCGATCGAGCAGCTGCGCCAGCTCGGCCAGGGCATGATGCAGCAGATGATGGAGCAGATGGGCAACCAGCAGGGGTTCGGCTTCCAGGGCCAGTACAACCCGCTGCAGGGCAAGC
>JBFWQM010000360.1:0-3837 GCA_050249455.1 Rhodospirillaceae bacterium
CTGTTCACCAACACCTACGTGGTGTTCCAGCGGCAGGAGATAAGGGCGTGACGTCGGCGACAACTGCGCCGCGGCGACACCCACCTCACCCGCTCGCGGCGCTCGCACCTTCGCCCCCCTGAAGGGCGGAGAGGGTTTTCGTCTGCTCCCTCTCCGCCCTCGGGGGCGGAGAGGGTCGGGGTGAGGTGGGGGGCCCACGCCTCGGTTGTCTGCTGACGCCCCCGCCGCCGCGTATTAATCTCGCCGCGGGTGCCGCGCCGCTCCGGGCCCCCACACACCTGGAGGACCGAGGATGCCGCAGCGCATCGTGATTTCCGGCGGCTACGTCTACGACCACGACGGCGACACCGACCGCCCCGCCGTCGCCGACGTCGCGGTCGAGGGCGACCGCATCGTCGCGGTCGGCGCCGTCGCGCCGCAGCCCGGCGACAGGGCGATCGACGCGCGCGGCCGCCTCGTCATGCCGGGCTTCGTCAACGGCCACTACCATTCCCACGACGTGCTGCTGAAGGGCTGCTTCGAGACCATCCCGCTGGAGCACTGGGTGGTCAGCGCGCTACCGCCGTCCTACCCCAGGCGCAGCGCGGCGGAGGTGCGGGCGCGCACGCTGCTCGGCGCGGCGGAATGCCTGCGCAGCGGCATGACCACCGTGCAGGACATGCTGACCCTGTTCCCGTACGACCCCGAGCACCTCGACACCGTGATGGCGGCCTACGAGGAGATCGGCATCCGCTGCGTCTTCTCGATGCAGGTCGGCGACATCCCCGGCATCGAGCGGGTGCCGTTCTGGAAGGAGGTCGTGCCGGTCGAGTTCCACCGCTACCTCGGCGCGGCAGTGGAGCCGTCGAAGGACGATCCCGTCGCGCGGGTGCGCGAGCAGTATTTGCGCCTGCGCGACCGCTACCCGCGGGTCACCTGGGCGCTGGCGCCGACCAGCCCGGAGTTCTGCACGCCGGCGCTGCTGGAGCGGCTGGCCGCGCTGTCGGCGGAATACGACCTGCCGGTCATCACCCACATCTACGAGTCGCGCCCGATGACGGTGGCGGGGCGCATGTTCATGCCGGAGCACGGCGGCTCGCAGGTTAAGTACCTGCGCGCGGCGGGCCTCCTCAACCGGCGCCTCGGCCTCGCCCACAGCGTCTGGATGCTGCCGGAGGAGATCGCGCTGCTGGCGGAGGCGGGGGCAAACGTGATCCTCAACCCGGTCGGCAACCTGAAGACGCGCTGCGGCGTGGCGCCGATCCGGCCCTACCTCACGGCCGGGGTCAACGTCGCGCTCGGCTGCGACAACTGCAGCTGCTCGGACTCGCAGAACATGTTCCAGACCATGAAGGCGTTCGCCTCGCTCGCCGCCATCACCGACCCGGAGCCCGGCCCGCCTTCGGCCGCCGATACCCTCCGCGTCGCCACCCTGGGCGGCGCCCGCGCGGTCGGGCTGGACGGGCAGGTCGGCGCGATCAAGCCGGGCATGAAGGCCGACCTCCAGGTCATCGACCTGACCGCGCCGCCCTACGTGCCGCTCAACAGCGTCGCCCGACAGACCGTGTTCTCCGAAGGCGGCGAGAGCGTGCAAACCGTCATCGTCGACGGCCGGGTGGTGATGGAGAACCGCCGCCTCGTCACCATCGACGAGGCCGCCATCCGCGACGAAGTCGAAGCCGTGATGCCGGTGCTGCGCGCCGACATCGCCGCGGTGCGCGAGCGCACCGGCAAGATGTACCCCGCGCTCCTGGAGGCGTGGCGCCGGAGCTGGCAGGTCGACGTCGGCCTCAACCGCTACATCGGCGACGGGACGGGGTGAAAATGGCCTTGCCGCCACGTCTGTGCGGCGGCGGCACCCACCTCACCCCGACCCTCTCCTCCCTGAAGGGAGGAGAGGGCCATTCGTCCTCCCTCCCCTCCCATTTTGGGAGGAGAGGGTCGGGGTGAGGTGGGTGGCCGCGCTCTATGAACGCAGGATCAGGTTTCCTAGCCGGTCCACCGTCGCCGTCAGCCCCGGATCGACGAACACCGTGGTGTCGGGCTGCTCCAGGATCGCCGGGCCGGCGACCGTCGCGCCGACCGGCAGCGCGAGGCGGTCGTAGACCCTGGCCGCGTGCGGCGCGCCGCCCGACCACACGGTGCGTTCGCCGATGATGCAGTCGGCGGCGGACCGGCCGGCGGCGGGCGCCAGCGCGGCGAGGTCGAACTTCGGGCGGCGGCCGGTCACCGTGGTGCGCAGCGACAGCACGCGGACCGGGATGTTGTCGAGCAGGCGCTGGTAGACCTCGCGGTAGCGGCGCTCGAACGCCGCGCGCACGACGTCCTCGCCGAGCCGCCCGCCGTCGAGCGCCAGCGGCACCGTCACCGTGTGGGTCTGGCCGGCGTAGGACATGTCGAGCTCGACGGCGACCTCGCGCGCCTCCAGCGCGATGGCGGTGCCGGCCAGCAGGTTCATGCCGGCGTCGGTCGCGTGGCGCAAATGGCGGTCGAGAGCCGCCACGTCGAGGCCGGCGAGCGGCAGGTTGAGCGTCTGCACGAAGTCGTGGCGCATGTCGGCGATCACGCAGCCCATCGCGCTGGTGATGCCGGGAAAGCGCGGCACCACGGCGCGGGCGAGGCCGACGTCGCGCATCAGGGCGCCGGCATGCAGTGCGCCGCCGCCGCCGAACGGCATCAGCGCGAACTTGCGCGGGTCGTGGCCGCGCTCCACCGACACCAGCCGGATCGCGCCGGCCATGCGCGCGTTGGCGACCCGCACGATCGCGTCCGCCGCGGCCTGCACGTCGAGGCCGAGCGGGCGGCCGACCGATTTCTCCACCGCGGCGCGCGCCGCGGCCATGTCGAGGCGGGCGAGCTTGCCGCCGATCGGCCGGTCCGGGTTGATGCGCCCGAGCACCAGGTTGGCGTCGGTGACGGTGGCGCGGTCGTTGCCGAGGCCGTAGCACGCCGGGCCGGGGTCGGAGCCCGCCGATTCCGGGCCGACCTGCAGCAGCCCGCCGCGGTCGATCGCGGCGATCGAGCCGCCGCCGGCGCCGATGGTGGTGATCTCGATCATCGGCGTGCGGATCACCATGCCGAAGTCGATGGTCGCCTGCGGGACCATCGCGCGCGCGCCGCCGGCGACCAGCGACACGTCAAAGCTGGTGCCGCCCATGTCGCAGGTGATGACGTTGGGGAAGCCCGCCGCCGCCGCGATCTCCGCGCTCGCTATGACGCCCGCTGCCGGCCCCGACAGCGCGGTGCGGACCGGCAGCCGGCTCGCGGTGTCCACCGACATCACGCCGCCGTTGGACTGCACCACCAGCACCTCGCCGCCGAAGCCGCCGGCCGCAAGCCGCTCCTCGAGCGCGGCGAGGTAGCGCGCGATCACCGGCTGCAGGTAGGCGTTGAGCGCGGTGGTGGAGGCGCGCTCGAATTCGCGGATCTCGGGCAGGATCTGGCTGGAGGCGACGACGTGCGCGTTGGGCCATGCGCGCGCCGCGGCGGCGACCGCCGCGCGCTCGTTCGCGTCGTTGGCGTAGGCGTTGACGAAGAAGATGCACAGCGCCTCCGCCCCGCGCGCGGCGAGGCGGCGGGCGGCGGCCTCGACCTCGGCCGGGTCGACCGGCGTGCGGATCGTGCCGTCCGCGAGCGTCCGCTCGGCGACCTCCATTGCGAGGTCGCGGTCGACGACCGGATGGTAGTCGCCCCACAGCTGCCACGTGCGCGGCCGGTCGCGGCGGCGCAGCTCCAGCACGTCGCGGAAGCCCGGCGTCGCGATCATGCCGACCCGCGCGCCGCGCCGCTGCAGCAGCGCATTGGTGCCGACCGTGGTGCCGTGCACGACCACCGACAGCGCATCGAGCCGGCCGGGCC
>JBFWQM010000361.1:0-3815 GCA_050249455.1 Rhodospirillaceae bacterium
AGACGTCGACCTTGATGCGGCCGGGCGCCCGCTTCTCCAGCTCCTCCTTCCACAGCTTGATGTTCTCGTGCACCGGGTCGTTGACCGTGCAGCCGCCGATCTTGGCCTGGATCACCTGCGCGCCGGCGGGCGCGATCCACAAGAGTGCCGCGGCTGCGGCTGCCACGAACGCGCCGATTCGGAACCTGTCCATTGCGTCAATACCTCCCTGCCGAGTCGCGGACGCGGCCTCGATCGTTGTATCGCAGACGTATACCAGAATGGCCGCAGCGCCGTCATGAGGGTCGTCATCGTCCTGTCACCGCCGAATCCTAAGGTGCGGCCATGGCGCTCATATCCCCTGCGGCCACCGGCGCATTCGCGTCGTGCGCCGCGCTCGTCCTCGCGGCCGCGACCGCCGCCGCGGGCACGCCCGCAATCTCGACCCAGGAACTGACCCAAGTCTGCCGTGTGGCGCTGAAGACCGGCAACGTCGAGGTTTCGAATACCGCGCGCGCGGTGTGCATGTCCTATCTCGATGCGGTGGTCGCCACCGTCAACCAGATCAGCGTGCTGGTTTCACCGGACGGCGGCAATCGGCCGCCATTCATTTTCTGCGTACCGCCGCAAAAGACCGACCTCGAACTGACGCAGATATTCGTCCAGTTCGCCGATCGGAACCCGCAACATGTGAGTGTCGCCGCCGCTGCGATCGCGAGCGCCGCCTTCGCAGACGCGTTTCCCTGCCGCTGAACCGCCGGACCGGCATTTCGCCAAAACGTTAGGTTGCTGTCATGCCCGCGTCTCCGCCGGGCCATACAGCGCACTTAGGGTTAACGCACCAGTCTGCGTCAACTCACAATCAAGAGGGGAATTGCACCATGCCAACCGTGACTTCGCGGGCCGTCGTGTCCGCGCGCGGCGTAGCCGGCTGCATCGCCATGTTCATCTCGTTAGCTGTAGGCAACGCGTCCGCGGAGCCGCTGATACAAGGGCCCAGCAGTTCGGCGACGCCTTATCTCCGCTCCTACCTCGATCCGCAGGTCTCGATCACCTCGATCCTGACCGTCGGCGATTCAATCAACAACAAGCCCGACGGCTCGCCGTACCGGATGGTGGGCATCCCCGACGGCATGGGTGCCTTCGACAACGGCAACGGCACCTTCACCGTCCTGATGAACCATGAACTCGGCCCGACGCAGGGCATCACGCGCGCCCACGGTTCGACGGGCGCGTTCGTGTCGCAGTGGGTGATCGACAAGTCATCGCTGCAAGTGTTGAGCGGTCAGGATCTTGTCCAGACCGTGTTCACGGGCGGCCAGAGCGGCGTCTACACCCAGGCCACCACGCAGTTCGCGCGGCTGTGCTCGGCCGACCTGCCCGCCGTCAGCGCCTTCTACAATGCCAGCACCGGGTTGGGCTACAACGGCGGCCGCATCTTCATGAACGGCGAAGAGACCGGCGCCGAAGGCCGCGCCTTCGCGCACTTCGCGTCCGGCGCTCTCGCCGGCCAGAGCTACGAATTGCCCTATCTCGGCAAGTTCTCGTGGGAGAACTCGGTCGCACGCACCGCCGCGTCCAACAAGACCGTGGTGATCGGAACCGACGACTCGACGCCGGGCCAGGTCTACGTCTATGTCGGCAACAAGCAGACCCTGCAGGGCACCGGCGCAGCCGGCGCGGTCACCGGCACGGATGCGCTGCGGGCCGCAGGCCTTATCGGCGGCAACCTCTTCGGCATTACGGTACCCGGCGTCGCGGCCGAAAGCCGGAGCACCGGCGTCGGTGCCGTGAAGAACGGTCCGGGGGTCGCCTTCTCGCTCGCCAACCTCGGCGACGTCAGCGGCAAGACCGGCGCGCAGCTCCAGACGGACAGCACCGCCGCGGGGGTGACCGAGTTCCTCCGGCCTGAGGACGGCGCGTGGGACACCCAGAATCCCGACCGCTTCTACTTCGTGACGACCGACCGCTTCGACACCGAAGCCCGGCCGGGCACGGCGCCGACGAAGAACACGCCGGCCAGCCAGAGCGGCCGCAGCCGCCTGTGGTCGATGACCTTCACTTTCGACGGCGACGGCAACCCGACCGGCGGCACCTTGGATATGCTGCTCGACGGGACCGAGGGGCACCAGATGCTCGACAACATGACGGTCGACGCGAATGGCAACGTGATCCTGCAGGAGGATCCGGGCGGGCAGGCCTACAGCGCGCGGATCTGGATGTACGATCCCCTGACCAAGAAGATGTACGAGCTGGCAAGCCACGACCAGGACCGCTTCGGCAACGATCTGGGCCAACTCCCGACCGCGCCGTACAACAACGACGAGGAATCCTCGGGCGTCATCGACGTCACGAGCATCCTCGGCGGCGACGGCCGCAGCTACTACCTGGTCGACGTCCAGGCGCACTACAACATCAGCGGCGAGTTGGTGCAGGGCGGTCAGCTGCTGCTGCTCGCGGTGGACGAGCCGGCCGGCTTCGGCTTCACCGCGTTGGCGTTGGCGCTCGGCGCCGTGCGACTGCGCCGCCGCCGCGCCTGAGCGATCGGGCGATCGACGCATCGAGGGGCGCGGCGAGGCCGCGCCCCATTTCTTTTCGCGCAATCATCATCGCAGATTCAAGCGCCGATAATCGGCCTGCAAGATCGTCGCGCCACACTGCCACCTACGAACCGGGGGGTGGATTAATGAACAAGCTTATGAAGGTCTTGGCCGCGAGCGGTCTGCTGGCGCTTTCGGCCGGCGCCGCGACGGCAACCGAATTCCGGGTCGCTACCTTCAACGCATCGCTCAACCGCAACCCGGCCGGGCAGCTGGTGACCGATCTCTCGACGCCCGACAACGCGCAGGCGCGGGCCGTCGCCGAGGTCATCCAGCGCGTGAACCCCGACATCATCCTGATCAACGAGTTCGACTTCGTCGCCAACAAGCAAGCGGCGAACCTGTTCCAGCAGAACTATCTCGGCGTGTCGCAGAACGGCGCCGCACCGATCAATTTCGCCTACGGCTTCGTCGCCCCGTCGAACACCGGCATCGCCTCCGGGTTCGACCTCAACAACAACGGCGCCATCGTGACGACCCCCGGCGCGGCCGGCTACGGCGACGACGCCTATGGGTTCGGCGCCTTTCCCGGCCAGTTCGGCATGGTGGTCTATTCCAAGCTTCCGATCGTCGAAAGCGAGACCCGCACGTTCCAGAACTTCCTGTGGACGGACATGCCGGGGGCGGCGCTGCCCGACGATCCGAGCACCGCCGCGCCCGCGGACTGGTATTCGGCCACCGAGCTCGAGGTCTTCCGCCTGTCATCGAAGAGCCACTGGGACATTCCGGTCGAGATCGACGGCAAGATCGTCCACATCCTCGCCTCGCACCCGACGCCGCCGGTGTTCGACGGTGCGGAGGACCGCAACGGCCGGCGCAATCACGACGAGATCCGGCTGTTCGGCGACTACGTCACGCCCGGGCAGGGCGACTACATCTACGACGACAGCGGGAAGTCCGGCGGCCTGCCGGCGGGCGAGCGGTTCGTCCTGCTCGGCGATCAGAACGGCGATCCGTTCGACGGCGATTCCTTCCAGGACGCCATCGAGCAGCTGCTCGGCAATCCGCGGTTCGACACCTCGTTCACGCCGTCGAGCGCCGGCGGCCCGGCCGCTGCGGCCCGGCAGGACGCCATCAACGACAGCCACCAAGGCGACCCCCGGTACGACACCGCCGATTTCGCCGACACCGCGCCTGGCAACCTGCGCGCCGACTACGTGCTGCCTTCGGCGGACGGCCTCGACATCGTCGGCGGCGCCGTGTTCTGGCCCGAGCTCAACGACCCGCTGTTCCGCC
>JBFWQM010000362.1:0-3803 GCA_050249455.1 Rhodospirillaceae bacterium
GCGAGGAGAAGAACGACAAGGCGTTCGTCGCGGCGCTGGCGAGGCTCGGCGACCTCTACGTCAACGACGCGTTCTCGGCCGCGCACCGCGCGCACGCCTCGACCGAAGGGCTCGCGCACGTGCTGCCCGCCGCGGCCGGCCGGCTGATGCAGCAGGAGCTGGAGGCGCTGCGCGATGCGCTCGACGCGCCCAAGCACCCGGTCGCCGCGATCGTCGGCGGCGCCAAGATCTCGACCAAGCTCGACCTGCTCGGCAACCTGCTCGCGAAGGTCGACGTGCTGGTGATCGGCGGTGCGATGGCCAACACCTTCCTGCACGCGCTCGGCACCGACGTCGGCAAGTCGCTGTGCGAGCCCGACATGGCCGGCACCGTGCGCGACATCCTGGCCAAGGCGGACGCGCGCGGCTGCGAGGTGGTGCTGCCGTCCGACGTCGTGGTGGCGGCGGAGTTCAAGGCGAATGCGCTCTGCCACACCGTGCCCGCCACCGCGGTGCCGTCGGACATGATGATCCTCGACGTCGGCCCAGCCACCGCCAACGGCCTCGGCCTCAAGCTCGCCGAGTGCAGGACCCTGGTGTGGAACGGCCCGCTCGGCGCCTTCGAGATCCCGCCGTTCGACGCCGGCACGGTCGCGGTGGCGCGCCGCGCCGCCGAGCTGACGAAGGCGGGCAAGCTACTGTCGGTCGCCGGCGGCGGCGACACGGTGGCGGCCCTGAACGCCGCCGGGGTGGAGGACGACTTCAGCTACGTCTCGACCGCCGGCGGGGCGTTCCTGGAGTGGCTGGAGGGGAAGGCGCTGCCGGGGGTGAGGGCGCTGGGCGGGTAGGGGTTCCGGACCCGGAGAGACCCCCTCCCCCAACCCCCTCCCGCGAGGGGAGGGGGGCTGTTCTTCTTCCCCTCCCCTCGCGGGAGGGGGCGGGGGGGACGCTTGCCCCAAAGGCGGTGCTGCGCCGCTACGCCGCTTTCTTCTGCGCCGCGATGAAGCCCTCGATCTCCGCCTCGGTCATCGGATTGAGGAACATCTCGTTGCGCATCGCGACCCGCTGGCGGCTGACCGCGATGACGGCGTCGATCATGCGGGCGAGGTCGCCGTCGGAGGCGACGGCGTCGGCCGCCTCCTTCGCCTGCTCCATGAAGTGGTCCTTCTCGTCGTCGAAGATGGTCTGCATTGCCTTCGCCGTCATGTCGGCGAGCTTGTCGCCCTTCAGCTTCGCGCCTTCGCGGAACAGGCGCGCGCCGCCGCCCTCGGTCACCGCGACCGCGGCGCGGTCGAGCGGCGAGCCGGACTGGACGTAGCGCCGGCGCAGGTCGCCGAGCTTCTTCTCCTCCGCGAGCTGCACGGTGTCGTCGGGGGTGATCTTGCGCCCGACCAGGTACTCGAAGATGTCGGCGAGCAGGACGTAGTGGTTGAACTCCTGCGTCAGCTGCATCAGCAGGAAGTGGTAGTGGTGGCGGTCGACCTCCTTGTCGACCTTGGGGAACATCTCCACCAGCTCCGCCAGCTCGCGGTGCAGGCCATTGAAGAAGCCGTCCACCGGGTGCAGCTCCTTCCACAGCTGCGCCTTCAGGTAGAACACGTGGTCCTCCGGCTTCGCGGTCGCGAAGAAGCGCCTGGCGATCTCGCCCTCGGCTTCCCAGTACGGCGTCGCGACCTCGATCAGCTTGTCGACCACCGCATCCCTGTTCATCGTCGTCTCCCTCTCCCTTACGAACGCATCAGCGCGCCGAGCGCGACCAGCGCCGCGACGCCGGCCAATGTCGCCAGCAGCGCGTGGCGGCGCAATAGCGCGAACGCGACCAGCGCGGCGGCGCATGCGGCAAGCCGCAGCTCCAGCCCCAGCGCGGCCAGCTCGCCGCCCGGCAGCACGATCATACGCACGAACAGCCCGGCGAGCATTGCGTAGGTGACATAGCCGGCCCACAGGATCACCGGGTGCCGCGGGTTCGCGCCGCCGGCGATCGCGACGCCGAGGCCGCGCCAGAAATAGTTGACCGCGGACGCGATCAGGATCGCGAAGACGCCTTCAGTCACCGCGCGCGCTCCGCGCCCGGTGCACCGCGAACGCCACGGTGCCGCCGACCAGCCCGGTGGCGAGCAGCGACCATTCGCGCTCGAACTGGTAGAGCACCGGCCCCAGCACCGCGCCGGCGGCGAGCGCGACCCGGCCGGCGAGCTCGGTCACGTCGGCGAGGAACAGCAGCAGGAAATAGAGCGGCGCGAACAGCACCAGCCCGGCCGTCACCAGCGGGTCGATTGCGTCGGCCAGCAGGTAGCCTGCCGCCGTCGCCACCAGGATCACCCCGTAATTGGTCACCGCCGCGCCGGAAAAATAGGCGAGCCGCTGGTCGGCGGGCAAAGTCGGGCAGCGCTTCATCGCATATGCCCACGACGTGGTCGCCATGGTGTGGCCGACCAAATAGAAGCGCAGCTTCTCGTCGCGCCCCTCGCGCAGCAGCGGCATCAGCGCCAGCGCCATCGGGAACAGCCTGAGGCTCACGAACGCCACGGCGACGATCAAGGTCAGCATGCCGGCGCCCGACCGCGACAGGTCGGCCATGATCATCTGGCTCGGCACGAACACCATGCCGGCGGTCGCCAGCACGCTCTGCCACAGCGCGAGCCCGACGTCGCGCGCCGCCGCGCCGAACCCGGCGAACGACGCCGCCATCGCCACGCCGGCGCCGCCGACGACGTAGTCGCGCGAGCCGCCGCGCCAGGCGGCGTCGCGGGACTCGTAAGGGTTCAGGGCAGTCACGGGCGGCTCTGGCACGCGGGTTGCACGGACGCCGCCGGCTGGGACATTATGGCGGCGCCGCACCCTAGTTCGGGCGCGCCGCGTTGACCAGCGTCCCGAGGCAGCGGCAGAAGAAGGAGCACGATGACCCATCTCACCACCGACGTCCTGGTCGTCGGGGCCGGCGGGGCCGGCATGTATGCGGCGGTGGCGGCAGCGCGCAACGGCGCGCAGGCCCTCCTGGTGGACAAGAGCATGATCAGCCGCGGCGGCGCGACGATCATGGCCCAGATGACGGTGGCCGCCGCCGTCGGCCACCAGACCGCCGACCACTGGACCCACCACCTCGCCGACACCATCGAGGCCGGCCGCGGCCTGTGCAACGAGGAGCTGTCGGCCATCCTGTGCCGCGAGGGGGTGGAGCGCATCCACGAGATGGACCGCTGGAAGGTCGGCTGGGCGCGCAAGGCCGGCCGGATGACCCAGGTGATGGCGCCCGGCCACAAGGTGCCGCGCTGCGTCTACGTCGATTTCCTCAACACCGGCCCGGCGGTGGCCAAGTGCCTGCGCACCCAGGTCGCGCAAGGGTCGGGCATCACCCGTGTCGGCGGCGTCCACGTCACCGATCTCGTCGTCAAGGACGGGCAGTGCATCGGCGCGGTCGCCATCGACGTCGAGACCGGCGACCCGGTCACCATCGCCGCCAAGGCGGTCGTGGTGGCGGCCGGCGGGCTGACCCGCATCTACCGGCGCAACTCCGCCTCGGTCAACATGAACGGCGACGGCTACGCGCTCGCCATCCGCGCCGGCGCCGAGCTGATCGACATGGAGTTCGTGCAGTTCTTCCCGATCGGCCATCTTTCGCCGCGGCTGGTCGGCATGGACCCGATCATGTGGGATCCGTTCCGCTACAAGCTTGGCGGCCGGCTGCTCAACGGCAATTTCGAGGAGTTCATCGACCGCTACGGCGCGACCGACGCGGGCAAGTACACCGCGACGCGCGACGTCACCTCCTACGCCATCATCAAGGAGGAGGAGGCCGGCCGCGCCTCGCCGCACGGCGGCGC
>JBFWQM010000363.1:0-3792 GCA_050249455.1 Rhodospirillaceae bacterium
CTGATGCTGTCGCTGCTCGCGGTGCTGCTGCGCTTCGTCTCGGCGAGCATTTGATGAGCACCCTGCCGTTCGACATCGCCCATCTCCTCGCCGGCGGCATGGTGCTGGTCAGCTTCATGCTGCTGTACCAGGGCCGCATGTCGGCGCTGCTCAACGTCTTCGCGCTGCACGCCTTCGTGCTCGGCCTCGCGGTGGCGTGGCAAGCCTACGTGCAGGACGCGCCGCACCTCTACGTCACCGCGGCGATCGCGCTCGCCTTCAAGGGGCTCGCCATCCCGATCGCGCTGCGGCGGATCATGGTCCGCCTCGACATCCACCGCACCATCGACACCGTCGTCGGGGTCGGGCCGACGATGCTGATCGGCATGGGGCTGGTCGCGCTCGCCATCGATGCCATGCTCGGCACGGTCGGCCATGCCGATGCGCTGACCCGCGAGGACCTCGCCTTCGCGCTGTCGGTCATCCTGCTCGGCCTCCTGATGATGGTGACGCGGCGCAACGCGGTCAGCCAGGTGATCGGCTTCATGTCGCTGGAGAACGGGCTGATCCTGGCCGCCGCCGGCGCCAAGGGGATGCCGCTGGTGGTGGAGATCTCGGTCGCGTTCTCGGTGCTGATTGCGTTCATCGTCATCGGCATCTTCCTGTTCCGCATCCGCGAGCGGTTCGACACGGTCGACGTCGTCGCCCTGGACCGCTTCCGGGGGGAGCGCCAGTGACCGGCGGCCTCGATGCGACGGCGCTGGTGCTGGGCCTGCCGGCGGTCGCCGCCGCGCTGTTCGCGGTGCTGCCCGGGTACCGGCTGACCGCGCGGCTCAACGTGGCGACGACCTTCGCGACCCTGGTCGCCGCGGCGGTGCTGGTGGCGGAGCGGCCGGCGGCCAACCAGTTCATCTTCGTCGACGACTTCAACGTCTACCTGATCGTCCTCAACACCTTCGTCGGGTTCACCACCAGCGCGTTCAGCGCCAGCTATATCGGCCACGAGCTGGAGACCGGGCGTCTGACCCCGTCCTATCTCCGCTTCTACCACGCGATGTACCAGGTGCTGATGTTCGGCATGAACCTGGCGCTCTTGGCCAACAACGTCGGGCTGATGTGGGTGGCGATCGAGTTGGCGACGCTGACAACGGTGCTGATGGTCGGCATCTACCGCACGCACGAGGCGATCGAGGCGGCCTGGAAGTACTTCATCCTGGGCAGCGTCGGCATCGCGCTGGCGCTGTTCGGCACCATCCTGGTCTACCTCGCCGCGCACCCGGTGGTGGGGCAGGGGCTCGACGCGATGGCGTGGACGACCCTGATCGGCGCGGCCGCGCGCTTCGATGCGCCGCTGCTCAACCTCGCGTTCGTGTTCCTACTGCTCGGCTACGGCACCAAGGTCGGGCTGGCGCCGCTGCACGCCTGGCTGCCCGATGCGCACGCGGAAGGCCCGACGCCGATCTCGGCGGTGCTGTCGGGCCTCCTCCTCAACGTCGCGCTCTACGCGGTGCTGCGGTTCAAGATGCTCCTGGCGGCGAACACGGATGCGATCGCGCCGGGTCCGCTGATGGTGACGATGGGCCTGACGTCGCTGATCTTCGCGGCGTTCATGCTGTACCGGCGGCGCGACATCAAGCGGATGTTCGCCTACTCCTCGATCGAGCACATGGGCATCATCGTCTTCGCGTTCGGCATGGGCGGGCCGCTCGCCAACTTCGCCGGGCTCCTTCACATGACGATGCACAGCCTGACCAAGTCGGCGATCTTCTTCGCCGTCGGCCACGTCGCGCAGGTCAAGGGCACGCAGCGCATCGCCGAGATCCGCGGCCTCACCGAATCGCATCCGGTGCTGGGCTGGGGGCTCGTGCTTGGCGTGGTGGCCATCGCCGGCCTGCCGCCGCTCGGCATCTTCATGAGCGAGTTCCTGGTCGTCAGCTCGACCTTCGCCCGCGAGCCGCTGCTGGCGGTGCCGCTGGTGTTCGGCATCTTGCTCGGCGTCGGGGCGCTGATCCTGCGCCTGCACGGCGTCGCGTTCGGCGCGCCGGAAGGGCCGGCCGCGCCGGTGCGCGCCTCCTACGTCCCGATGTACGCTCACCTCGCGCTGGTGCTGATGGCGGGCATCTGGCTGCCGCCGCCGCTGGTCGCCTGGTTCCAGCACGTCGCGCAGCTGCTGGGCTGAGGGAGGGGAGGCGATGACCGCGCTCGGCGACTTCCTCGGCGGCCTGCCGCCGGAACCCGACCACCGGCCGTTCCCGCGCGTCGCGGTGAGCGGCGAGACGTGGCGGCTGGCGTCCGAGGCGCTCGCCGAAGGCATGCTCAGCCTTGCCGGGCTGTGGGGCGATGCCGGTGCGGTCCACATGGCCGTCGCCGATCCCGGCTGCGTGGACTATGCCGTCCTGACCCTGCCCTGCGTCGGCGGCACGTTTCCATCTGTGGCGCGGCTGCACCCGCCGGCGCTGCGGCTGGAGCGCGCGATCGCCGACCTATACGGCTACGCCGCCGAGGGCGCGACCGACGGCCGGCCGTGGCTCGACCACGGGCGCTGGCCGGTCCGGCCGCCGCTCTCCGCGCGAGCGCACGCCACGCCCGCCGGCAGCTACGATTTCCTGCCGGCGGAGGGCGAGAGCCTGCACCAGATCCCGGTCGGCCCGGTGCACGCCGGCATCATCGAGCCCGGCCACTTCCGCTTCACCGCCAACGGCGAGGCGGTGGTGCGGCTGGAGCAGCGGCTGGGCTACGTCCACAAGGGCGTCGATGCGCTGATGAAGGGCGCGACGGTGGACAATGCGGCGAGGCTCGCCGGCCGCGTCTCCGGCGACTCGACGGTGGCCTACGCCATCGCCTTTGCCCGCGCGGTGGAGGCGGCGGCCGGCGTTGAGGCGCCGCCGCGCGCGGTCTGGCTGCGCGCGCTGATGGCGGAGCTGGAGCGCATCGCCAACCACTTCGGCGATATCGGCGCGGTGTGCAACGACGCCGCGTTCTCGCTGATCCACGCCCATTTCGGCGCGCTGCGCGAGCAGGCCTTGCGCGCCGCCGCGGTCGCGTTCGGCCACCGGCTGATGATGGACCGGGTCGTGCCGGGCGGCGTCGCCGCCGATCTCGGCCATGAAGGCGACACGGCGATCCGCGCGCTGGTGGCGGAGGTGCGCGCGCGCTTCCCGGAACTGATCGCGCTCTACGACGGCACCGCGTCGCTGCAGGACCGCACCGTCGGCACCGGCTTCACGTCGCCGGCGCTGACGCGCCAGTACGCCGCCGGGGGCCATGTCGGGCGCGCGTCCGGCCGCGGCATCGATTCGCGCAAGGCGCCGGGCTACCCGCCCTACGACCGGCTTTCGTTCGACGTGCCGGTGCTGGCCGACGGCGACGTCAACGCCCGGGTGTGGGTGCGCATCCGCGAGGTGGAGCAGAGCCTCGGCCTGATCGACCAGATCCTCGCCGGCCTGCCCGGCGGTGCGCTCGCCGCCCCCGTGCCGCCGCTGCGCACCGGCGAAGGCATGGCGCTGGCGGAGGCGTTCCGCGGCGACGTGCTGGCGTGGGTGCGGCTCGCGGGGGACGGAACGGTGGCGCGTGCCCACCTGCGCGACGCCTCGTGGTTCCAGTGGCCGCTGCTGGAGGCCGCGATCGAGGGCAACATCGTCGCCGACTTCCCGCTGTGCAACAAGTCGTTCAACTGCTCCTACTCTGGGCACGACCTCTGATGCGCAAGCTCCTGTTCAAGAACCTGCTGCGCGGCCCGCTGACCGAGGCGCGGCCGCCGGCCGACGACGCGGCGCTCGCGGCGCTCGCCGCCGAGCTCGACCGCACGGCGGT
>JBFWQM010000364.1:0-3713 GCA_050249455.1 Rhodospirillaceae bacterium
TCCCGCAGAGCGTGCTCCACGGTTGCGAGGTCGTCCAGCTGGGAGGCGCCCCAGAGATCCACGATGAGGTGGGTACCGGCGTAGACCTGACCATCCCGGTGGACGAAGTAGTCCTTGGGCTGCTGTGTCGGTTGCATTGCCGCTGGTTCCCGCTGCACGTCCGCCGGACGCGCGGTGGAACCGAAACGGGCCTCAGTCGAGGTCCCCCTTTCCGCCAGGGCAACTCGGGACATCCATTTGACCCCCTGCTAGTTGTTGAACCGACCGCGGATGGCCCAAGGGCGGACCCGCGAAAACGTCGGGGGTATCTGGGGCATAACACCCCCGATTGCAAGCGGATTCCGGGCTTTTGGGCAAAAATCGTGCGCGGTGATGCCGCCGGGTCAGAACTGGTCGTCGGCCAGCGCCATCACCGTTTCCGCGCCGGCGGTCGCCTGCGCCGCCAGCGCCGGCGCGTGCGCCAGGTAGGCGTCGGCGAAGAAATCGGCGGTCGCTCGCTTCGCCAGGTTGAACGGCGTGTCGGCGACGTGCGCGGCCAGTGCCGCGCGCCCGGTCAGCCCCCCGGCGACCGCGATCGCCGCCAGCCTCAGATACGGCGTCGCGCCGGCGGCGGCAGCGCGCGGATCGGCGGCGGCCGCATCAACCATCCAGCCGGTGGCGCGCTCAAGAGCGTCGATCGCCATCGTCAGCGCCGCGGCCAGCGCGGCTGCGCGGGCCTCACGACCGAGCGCGGCGGCGGTGGCGCGCAACTCCGCGATCGTCGCGCCCATCGCCGCGCCGCCGTCGGCCGCAACCTTGCGCCGCACCAGGTCGAGGGCCTGGATGCCGTTGGTGCCTTCGTAGATGGGCGCGATGCGGGCGTCGCGGTAATGCTGCGCCGCCCCCGTCTCCTCGATGTAGCCGGCGCCGCCATGCACCTGCAGGCCGAGCGAGGCGGCCTCCACGCCGATGTCGGTGCTCCATGCCTTGGCGAGCGGGGTGAGCAGGTCGGCGCGGGCGCGGTGGCGGTCGCGCACCGTTGGGTCGGGGTGGCGGCGCGACAGGTCGATCGACGCGGCGGTCGAATAGCACAGCGCCCGCGCGCCCTCGATTCCGGCGCGCATGGTCATCAGCATGCGGCGCACGTCGGGATGGCGGATAATCGCGACCGGCCCGGCCTTCGGCTCGGCGATGTCGCGGCCCTGGATGCGGGTCAGCGCGTAGTCGCGCGCCTGCTGGTAGGCGCGCTCGGCGATCGCCACGCCCTCGATCCCGACGCCGAGGCGGGCGTTGTTCATCATGGTGAACATGTACTCGATGCCGCGGTTCTCCTCGCCGACCATCCAGGCGACGGCGCCGTCGTTCTCGCCGTAGAGCATCACCGCGGTCGGGCTGCCGTGCAGGCCGAGCTTGTGCTCCAGCGAGGCCGCGCGCAGGTCGTTGCGCGCGCCCAGCGATCCGTCGGCCTCGACCAGGAACTTCGGCACCACGAACAGCGACACGCCGCGGATGCCCTCCGGCGCACCCTCGGTGCGCGCCAGCACCATGTGGACGATGTTGGGCGCCAGGTCGTGGTCGCCCCAGGTGATGAAGATCTTCTGGCCCTTCAGCCGCCAGCGGTCGCCGTCGCGGATCGCGCGGGTGCGCAAGCTCCCGACGTCGGAACCGGCGTGCGGCTCGGTCAGGTTCATCGTGCCGGTCCATTCGCCCGACACCAGCCGGTCCAGAAACATTCGACGCAGCTCGGCCGAGCCGTGCTCGGTCAGCAGCTCGACGCCGGCCTGGGTCAGCAGCGGGCACAGGCTGAACGCCATGTTGGCGCCGGTCCACAGCTCCAGCACCGCCGTCTGCACCAGCCACGGCAGCCCCTGGCCGCCATGCGCGGGATCGAACGGCAGGCCGTTCCAGCCCGCCTCGACGAACTGGCGATAGGCCTCGGGCAGCCCCTTCTGCGTCGTGACGACGCCGTTCGCGAGACGGCAGCCGTCGATGTCGCCAATGCGGTTGAGCGGCGCCAGCACCTCCGAGGCGAACTTGCCGGCCTCCGTCAGCACGGCGTCGACCAGGTCGGGGGTCGCCGCCTCGTATCCCGGCAGCGCCGCCACGTCGGCAAGGCCCGCCACCTCGTTCAGGACGAACTGCATCTCGGCAACGGGGGCGTTGTACGCGGTCATTCCGGCGATCCCAGCTTGCAACCAGACAACTTCAGTCGCCCTCCGGCTTGACCGGAGGGCCCACGCCTAAACCGCGACGTCGCCGGCATGGGTCCTCCGGTCAGGCCGGAGGACGACGACAAAAACAAGAACCGGCACCGCTACAGCACCTTGCCCGGATTCATGATGCCCTTGGGGTCGAGCGCGGCCTTGAGGGTGCGCATCACGTCGAGCGCGACCGGCGACTTGTAGTGCACCAGCTCCTCGCGCTTGAGCCGGCCGATGCCGTGCTCGGCGGAGATCGAGCCGCGCATGTCGGCGACCAGGTCGTGCACGATGCGGTTGACGTCGTGGTGCAGCGCCTGGAACGCCGCGCCGTCGCCGCCTTCCGGCTGGCTGACGTTGAAGTGCAGGTTGCCGTCGCCGAGGTGGCCGAAGGCGCAGACGCGCAGCCCCGGCACCCGCTCGACCAGCCGCGTCGACGCCACATCGATGAACTCGGCGATGCGCGAGATCGGGACGGCGACGTCGTGCTTGATGCTGACGCCCTCGGACTTCTGCGCCTCGGGCAGGGTCTCGCGGATCTTCCAGAACGCCTTCGCCTGCGCCGTGCTCTCGGCGATGGTGGCGTCGAGGATCAGGCCGGCCTCGATGCCGTCCTCCAGCACCGCCTCGATCGTCTCGCGCAGGCCGCTCATCGCCGAGCCAGCGGCGAGCTCCATCAGCACGTAGTGCTCGTAGTCGTTGACCAGCGGCTTGCGCGCGCCGGGGATGTGGCGCATCACGAAGTCGTAGCCGATGCGCCCGATCCACTCGAAGGTGATCACCCGGTCGTCGGAGCGCACCCGCGCGCGCGACAGGAGCTCGACCGCGGCAGCCGGGTCGGCCACCGCGCAGAACGCGGTCTGCACCTCGCCGTGGCGCGGGAAGGTCTTCAGCACGCAGGCGGTGATGATGCCGAGCGTGCCTTCCGCGCCGATGAAGAGATGCTTCAGGTCGTAGCCGGTGTTGTCCTTACGCAGCCCCGACAGCAAATCGAGCACGCGGCCGTCGGGCAGCACCACCTCCACCCCCAGCACCAGCTCGCGCGCGTTGCCGTATTTCAGCACGCCGGTGCCGCCGGCGTTGGTCGACAGGTTGCCGCCGATCCGCGCGGTGCCTTCGCCGCCGAGCGACAGCGGGAACAGCCGGTCGGCCTTGGCGGCCTCGGCCTGCACGTCGGCCAGGATGACGCCGGCCTCCACCGTGATGGTGTAGTTGAGCGGGTCGACCGCGCGCACCCGGTTCATGCGGGTCAGGCTCAGCACCACCGCGCGGCCGTCCTCGTACGGCGTCGCCGCGCCGCACAGGCTGGTGTTGCCGCCCTGCGGCACGATCGGCGTGCCGGTCTCGGCGCAGATGCGCACCACCTCGGCGACCTCTGCGGTCGTGGCGGGGCGCAGCACCACCGGCGTCGCGCCGCGGTACATGCCGCGCTCGTCCAGCAGGTACGGCGCGACCAGGTCGGGGTCGAGGATGAACCCCTTCGGCCCGACCGCGCGGCACAGGCGGTCGATCACGGCGTCGGAAACGGTGGCGGCG
>JBFWQM010000365.1:0-3710 GCA_050249455.1 Rhodospirillaceae bacterium
CTACCTGGCGATCGAAACCGCCGCCGGCGGACGCGACGAGGACATGCTGTTCCGCGCGCTCCAGCTTGCCAACGACACAGCCGTTGCGCGCACCGTCAGCCGGGTCGCGGCGCGGCTTTCGGCCGGCGCCGGCGCGGGCGGCCTGGCGGAGCTGCTGCGCGACCTGCAGGACGACGTCACCCAGTACCGCGCGGCGGAAGAGCTGCGCGCGCGCCAGGACGCCGCCGGCGCCAGCACCGCCGCGCTCGACGACCGGCTGATGCGGCTGCGGACGTCGCTGGACGCGCGCCGCGGCGCGCTGCAGCAGCGATTCCCGGAATTCATCGACCTCCTGCGCCCGCTGCCGCTGCCTCTGGCCGGGGTGCAGGCGCTGCTGTCGGACGACGAGGCGCTTTTCGTCAGCGTCGCCGGCGAGGCCGGGACCCACGTCGCACTGGTGCGCCGCCAGGCGGCGCGGCTGTGGCTGTCGCCGCTGCCGCCGGCGGAGGTCGCCCGGCTGGTCGCGGCGATCCGCGCCACCTTGGCGCCCGACAACGTCGCCAGCACCGACCAGATCCCGCCGTTCGCGACGGCGCAGGCGCATGCGCTCTATCGCGGCCTGTTCGACGGCGTCGCCGACATGCTGACGGATGTCCGCCATCTCGTCGTGGTCGCCGACGGCGCGCTGCAAAGCCTGCCGTTCGCGGTGCTGCTGCGCCGCCCGCCCGAGTCGCCGGTGGCCGACTTCGCCGACTATCGCCGGCTTGCCTGGCTGGGCGGCGACGTGGCGATCTCGGTGCTGCCGTCGGTCTCGGCGCTAAAGTCGTTGCGCCTGGTGGCGCGGCCCAGCCGGGCGACCCAGCCGTTCCTCGGCATCGGCGATCCGGTGCTGCGCGGCGGTCCGGGCGGCGGCCGGGGCGTGCCGACGGCGCAGCGCCTCGCCGCGGCCGGCGGCATCGACCTCGCCGCGCTGCGCGCCCTGCCGCCGCTGCCGGAGACCGCGGACGAGCTGCGCACCATCGCCCGCACGCTCGGCGCGCCGCCGGCGGACGTGCTGCTGCGCGGCGGCGCGACCGTTCGGTCGGTGGTCGGCCGCCGCCTGAACAACTACCGGGTCATCGCCTTCGCCACCCACGGCCTGGTGGCGGGGGAGTTCCGGGGCCTGGTCGAGCCGGCGCTGGTGCTGACCCCGCCTGCGCGCGCCACGGCCGACGACGACGGCCTCCTGACCGCCAGCCGGGTCGCCGCGCTCGACCTCGACGCCGACTGGGTGATCCTGTCGGCCTGCAACACGGCGGCGGCCGACGGCACCCCCGGCGCCGGGGGCCTTTCCGGGCTGGCCCAGGCGTTCTTCCATGCCGGCGCGCGGGCGCTGCTGGTGACCCACTGGGCGGTCGCCAGCGACGTGGCGACCCAGGTCACCACCGGCATCTTCGAGGCGATGGCGGCCGATCCGACCCTGACCCGCGCCGCCGCCCTGAATGCCGCGGTCCGCGCCGTGGTGGACAGCCCGGACAGGCGCCACTTCGCCCATCCGATGTTCTGGGCGCCGTTCTCGCTGATCGGCGACGGCGGCGCGGCCCCGGCCGGGACCGCCCCGGGCCGGTGACCGGCGTCACCCGCCGGCTGTCCGCTTTGTGATAATCTTCATACTCGCAGGATATCGAACGGGACGATGCTCGCGCCCAGGGGCAGGCCCGATCGACTAGCGTTGGGAGAGCGACCATGAAGCGAAACATCGTGACACTCGCGTTCGCCGCGGCGGTGTGCGCGACCCTCGCCGCGCCGAGCCTCGCCGCGGATGCCGTGCGCCTTAACCGCGGCGCGGTGACGCCGGATCAGGTCAAGAACATCCTGTCGGCAAAGCCGGCCGAGGGCGTGACATTCCGCGGCATCCGCCGCGAGACCGCGCCGACCCAGCCCAATACGCTGGCGCTCGACATCCGGTTCGCCTTCAATTCCGCCGAGCTCGACGAGATGGCCAAGCGCGACCTGTCGGCGCTGGGCGAGGCGCTGAAGTCGCCCGAGCTCTCGGCCAGCCGGATCCGAATCGAAGGGCACACCGACCTGGTCGGCTCGCCCGAGTACAACAAGCAGCTGTCGGAGCGCCGCGCGCAGGCGGTGAAGGAATTCCTGGTGTCGACCCAGGCGGTCGCGCCCAACCGGCTGGAGACGGTCGGCCGGGGGATGGAAAACCCGGTCAACCCTGGCCGCAACGACGCGCCGGAGAACCGCCGCGTCGAATTCCAGAACCTGACCGGCCGCTGACGTCCGCGGGGCGGCGGCGCGCGCCGCCGCTCCACCTCAAGGGGGGAATCGCATGCCGTTCCATGTCTGCATGGGCGCCACGCTGCAATGCAGCTTCGGCGCCGCGCCGAGCAAGCTCGCCGTCCTGCCGCAGCACCGCGAGCTGACCGAGAACATGAACGCCGCCAACATCATGGACCACGCGCCGAACGTGAACATCATGCCGTTCGGCCTGTGCGCGGCGCCGACCAACCCGCAGGTGGCGGCCGCCACCACCGCCGCGCTGGGCGTGCTGACGCCGCAGCCTTGCGTGCCGGCGACGGCGGCGCCGTGGGTGCCGGGCTCGCCGACCGTGATCCTCGACCAGATGCCGGCGCTGAACAACACCTCGCAGCTCCTGTGCACCTGGCTCGGCGTGATCACGGTGGTCGATCCCGGCGAGCACAGCGTGATGATCCCGTAAGGCGCCGCGCCGACAGCCCGGATCCAGCCCATGGTCGACACCAACGACAAGAAATTCGACCAGCGCGGCGCGCTGCTGCAGTACTTCGGGGAGGCGATCGGCCCCGACACCAAGATCCTGCTCATGGCGATGGTCGGGCAGGAGGCGATCTCCGCACCGTTCAGGTACCAGCTCCGGCTGATGTCGCTGAACGAGCCGCTGCACGCCGAGAACCACCTCGGCACGCAGGTGCGCATCGGCATCCGCCAGAACACCGACAAGCAGAACCCGGAGTACAAGTCGATCGACGGCTTCGTCAGCCGCTTCAACTTCCTGGAGAAGCTGCAGGACGCGCTGATCTACGAAGTCGAGATGGTGCCCGGGCTGTGGTACCTGCAGCGCGAGATCACCTCGCGCATCTTCCAGAACCTGACCGTCACCCAGATCCTCGACAAGGTGTTCCGCTCGAACCCCTTCACCTCGAAGGGCGTCGTGCAGATGCAGCTGGAGGGCAGCGCCAAGGCGTATCCGAAGCTGGAGTACTGCGTCCAGTACCGCGAATCGACCTTGAACTTCGTGTCGCGGCTGATGGAGGAGTACGGCATCTCGTACTACTTCAAGCACCCGCAGGATCACACCTCGAACGCCAGCCAGAACGTCAACCGCACCACCATGGTGCTGACCGACCGCAACGCGGGGTTCACCAAGCTGGAGCCGTTCAAGTTCACCCTGCGCGAAACGCCCGATCCGCTGGACGCCGTCCAGACCTGGCGCGAGGTGTTCGACGTCCGAACCCGCACCACCACGCTCGCCGACTACGATTTCAAGAAGCCGCGCATCATCGTGCGCACCGCCGACGCCACCGGCGTCAGCCAGCGCAGCCTGGAGGGCGAGCGGTTCGACTATCCCGCCGGCACCGAGGACCGCGACCACCTGCAGGAGCGCGCGACGCGCCAGGCGCAGGAGGAGGGGCTGCACCAGTTCCTGATCGACGGCTCCGGCACCGCGCGCCAGTTCCGCGCCGGCTTCCGCTTCGAGATCG
>JBFWQM010000366.1:0-2181 GCA_050249455.1 Rhodospirillaceae bacterium
ACGTCCTGCTGCGAGAAGGCGAAGGTCCGCATCTTGTAGATCAGGTCGCGCAGCTCCTGGTTGCGCTTGTCGTCGGTGAGCACGTTCCACCGCGCGGCGGCGTAGTGGTAGTGCGTCGTCCGCTCGGTCTCCGGCGTCAGGAAGTGGAGCGCGGAGTAGCCGGTGCCCTTCTCCTTCGGCTCGCCGACCCGGCTGGCGCCGAACTCCAGGCGCAAGTTGCCGGCCGGGAACCACGAGATCGACTGCCACTGGTCGCCGCGGTCGAAGAAGCCCGGCGGCGCCATCATCTTGAGGATGCCCGGCGTCTCGGCGTCCGGCGAGTCGCGGGTGGCGGTGACGACGTCGCCGTTCTGCACGATCACCGGGTCGGCGGTCGCGGTGTCGGCGTTGCCGAGCACGCCGGCGTGGGTGTAGCTGGTGTGGCTGAGGTCGAGCAGGTTGTCGACCAGCAGCAGATAGTGCGCCTTGACGTGGAGGTAGCCGACCCGGGTGACGTGCATCGGCGGCCGGTCCTCCAGGCAGGCGTAGTCCGGGATCGTCGCCGGATCGGCCGTCTTGCTGCCCATCCAGATCCAGATCAGGGCGTGCTTCTCGACCGCGGGATAGCTGTTGCGGTCGAGCGCGCTGGAGACCTTCTTGCTGCCGTGCGGGTTGTTCACGCACTTGCCGTCGGCGGCGAACTCCAGGCCGTGGTAGATGCACTGCACACGGTCGCCCGACAGCAGGGTGCCCATCGACAGCGGCACGAAGCGGTGCGGGCAGCGGTCGGTGATCGCCGCCACGCTGCCGTCCGCCTTGCGGTAGAACGCGATCGGCTCGTTCATGATGGTGCGATGCACCAGCTTGCCCTGTGGCAGGTCGCACGCCGGCATCGCCACGTACCACGAGTTGCGCAGGAACTTGGTCTCCGGCGTCCGCGGGCGCGTGGCGCTCGGCTGCGGAAACAGGACCGGGTCAATCCCCTTCAGGGCGGGGCCGTCGGAATCCGGGCACATCAGGTCTACCTCACTGCTCCAGCGGATTTGATTATCGATTCTGGTTTCAAATTATATTTGTCGACCCGGCTATCTCAATCGGATTCCGGTTGCGCCGCACCCCGGGATGCCCCCGCAGGCATGCGCCATTTTGCCGCTGCGGCGTCCGCCGGGGTTTCCCCCGGGCCGCGCCCGCCCTACCGCGCCGCCCTGACCCGCGGCGCGACCTCGCGCATGAACCGCTCGATGCTCTCGGCCGCCACGGCGTAGGGCATGGCGCCGAGGCGGAACTGGATGAGGGCGCCGCCGATGCCGGTTTCGGCCAGTTCGGCGAGCTCCGCCGCCACGGTGTCCGGGCTGCCGCACAGGAAGCCGTTGAGGCCCGGCGCCAGATGCGGCGACAGCTTCACCCCCTGGTCGCGCTCGACCTGGTCGCGCATCTTCTTGCGGTGGGCGATCATCGCCTCGAACGCGGGGCGGCCGACCGCCTCCGCCTGCGCATCGGTGGCGGCGACGTAGCCGCTGCGCCACACCCAAATCTTGGCGATGTTTGCCGCGATCTCGGCCTCGCCGTAGCCGGCCTCGCGCATGCCCTTGCGATAGAGCGCGACCCGCTGGCGGGTCGTCTCGAGGGTCTGGGCGTTGAGCAGCACCGGCCGGCCGAGGCGGGCGTGCGCGCCGATCGAGTGCTCGCTGGAGGTCGCCCAGAAGATCTCCGGGTGCGGGCGGGTGTAGGGGCGCGGGCGCAGCGCCGGCACGCGCAGGTTCCAGAACCGGCCGCGGTGCTCGAACGCGCCCTCGGTCCACGCCGTCTGGATGATCTGCACTGCCTCGTCGAACCGCGCCTGCGCCTCGTCGGCGTCGATGCCGTAGCCCTGGTACTCATAGATGTTGAAGAAGGTGCCGCGGCCGAGGCCGAGGATCAGCCGCCCCTTGCTGAGATGGTCGAGCAGCGAGAGCTGCTCCGCCAGCCGGATCGGGTGGTAGAGCGAGGTCTGGATGACGGCGAAGCCGATCGCCGCGCGCTCGGTCGCCACCGCCAGCGCGGCGGCGAAGGCCAGCGGGTCGACATACGCGCAGTTGCCGTCGAAGTGGTGCTCGGCCAGCCACACCGCGTCCATGCCCAGCCGGTCGCACAGCCGCGCCTCGGCCAGCGCATCGTCGATCACCGCGCCGTCGTCCGCCGGATCGCTGCATTCGGGAAACA
>JBFWQM010000366.1:2281-3700 GCA_050249455.1 Rhodospirillaceae bacterium
GGAAACCGAGCGCGGCCCGCGCGGCCGCCGGCGAACGGGTGAGGCGATGGCGGTCACGGCAGTCGGGACGGGCGGCATCGGGCAGCCGGTGCTGCGCAAGGAGGACCTGCGGCTCTTGACCGGCCAGGGCCGCTACACCGACGACGTCAGCCTGCCCGATGCGCTGCACGTCGCGATGGTGCGCTCGCCGCATGCGCATGCGTGCATCACCGGCATCGACGCGGCGGCGGCGCGGCGGCTGCCGGGTGTCGCCGCGGTGCTGACCGCCGCCGAGCTGGCGGCCGACGGCATCGGGCTGATGCCGTGCTATTCGGCGATCGCCGGCCTGGTCGACGTGCCGCTGAAGAACCGCGACGGCTCCCCCACCTTGGTGACGCCGCTGCCGCTGCTGGCGTCGGACCGCGTGCGCTTCGTCGGCGAGATCGTCGCCGCTGTGGTGGCGGAGACGCGGGCGCAGGCGCTCGACGGCGCCGAGGCGGTCGAGGTGTCCTACGCGCCGCTGCCGGCGGTCACCGTCACCCCGCGCGCGGCGGCGGCCGGCGCGCCGGCGCTGTGGGACGTCGTGCCCGGCAACGTCTGCATCGACGCGGGCTTCGGCGACGAGGCGGCGACCGCGGCGGCATTCGCGCGCGCCGACCACGTCGTGCGGCTGGAGACCCAGATCAACCGGGTCACCGGCGTGATGATGGAGCCGCGGTCGGCGCAGTGCGCCTACGACGCGGCGGCCGGCCGCTTCACGCTCTACTGCGGCGGCGACAACTCGGTGCGGCTCAAGCGCGACATCGCCGCGGTGATGGGCGTGGCGCCGGAGGCCGTGCGGGTGATCGCGCGCGACATCGGCGGCAATTTCGGCACGCGCAACTGGAACTACCCCGAATACGGTCTGGTCGCGTGGGCGGCGCGCCGGCTCGGCCGCCCGGCGCGGTGGACCGCCGTGCGCAGCGAGGCGTTCCTGTCCGACCTGCAGGGCCGCGACCTGTACGTGGAGGCCGAGCTCGCGGTCGACCGCGGCGGCAAGTTCCTGGGCCTGCGCGCGCAGCTCACCAGCAACGTCGGCGCGCACACGGTGAGCTTCGTGCCGCTGAACAAGACCTCGGAGCTGCTGTCGGCCGTCTACGACATCCCGGCGGCGTGGGTGCGCAGTCGCGCGGTGGTGAGCAACACCGTCTCCACCGCGCCCTACCGCAGCGCCGGCCGGCCGGAGGCGATGTTCATCATGGAGCGGCTGGTCGACCGCGCCGCGCGCGCGCACGGCTTCGACCCGGTGGCGCTGCGGCGGATGAACATGATCCGCGACGACAAGCTGCCCTACACCAACCCGCTCGGCCTGACCTATGACAGCGGCACGTTCGGCGCGGCGATGGAGAAGGCGCTGGCCATCGGCGACTGGGCCGGCTACCCGGCGCGGCGCGCGGCGGC
>JBFWQM010000367.1:0-3672 GCA_050249455.1 Rhodospirillaceae bacterium
AGGCGCAGATGGCGCTGCGCACAGGCTACGGCAAGGCGCCGGTGCGCGCCGCGCTGGCGCGGCTGTGCCAGGACGGGCTGATGCAGGCGCTGCCGCGCCGCGGCTACGTCGTCACCCCGGTCACCCTGCGCGACGTGCGCGACATCTTCGCGCTGCGCCTGATCGTCGAGCCGGCGGCGGCGCGCGACGCGGCGGGCCGGGTCGACGCCGACCGGCTGGCGCGGCTCGACGCCGCCTGCCGGGCCGGCTACGTGCCGGGCGATTCCGCCAGCGAGGCCGCGTTCCTGGCCGCCAACACCGCTTTCCACGTCACCGTGGCGGAGGCCGCGGGCAACCGCCGGCTGGCCGAGCTGATCGCCAACCTGCTCGACCAGATGGAGCGGCTGTTCCACCTCGGCCTGCGCATCCGCGACCGCACCGTCGAGATGCAGCACGAGCACCGCGCGCTGGTGGAGGCGCTGGCCGAAGGCCGCGCCCCCGACGCCGAGCGCATCGCCGCCGAGCAGATCGAGGCGGCGCGCAAGATGGTCCTCGACGCGCTGCTGTCGAGCCCCGCCCTGAGCCAGACCAACCTAGCGTGAGTTCCCCCATGACCGGCATCACCCTGCGCGAATTCGCCGAGGAAGCCCGCCACATATGCCTGCGGGCGCCGCTGGAGGACCTGCCGGCGCGCATCGCGCCGCACATCCCGGCGCTGCTCGGCAACCCGCATCTCCTGGACGACGCGGCGCGCTGCTGCCCGCAGAAGGGCTACGGCCGCAACACGATCCATATCGACCCCGACGGCCTGTTCAGCGTGATCGCCGCCGTCTGGCCGGCCGGCATCGCGACCCCGATCCACGACCACAAGGTCTGGTGCGCGTTCGGCGTCTACGAGGGCCGGATGGAGCAGCGCCGCTACCGCCCGGAGGGCGAGGACGGCTGCGCGGTGACCGAGGTGGTCGCGCTGGCGCCCGGCGAGGCCCGGGCGCTGCCGGTGTGCGGCTGCAATATCCACTCCATGCACAACCCGCACGACCGGACCGCAGTGTCGATCCATGTCTACGGCGGCAATACCGACCAGGTCGGCCCGAACCTGCTCAAGATTTACAAGGCCTGAGCTTCGGGCTAAGCCTACCCCTTCATTCACCGCTCTATTTCTGCGTTCAGCCGAGAGGAGACACGCCCATGCGTGCCGTCGTCCTGCATCAACACGGAGGCATCGAGGCGCTCAAGTACGTCACCGACTTCCCCGACCCCAAGATCGGCGAAGGCCAGGTGCTGCTGCGGGTCAAGGCGACCTCGCTCAACTACCACGACGTGTTCACCGTGCAGGGCATGCCGGGCATCAAGGTGCCGATGCCGATGATCATCGGCCTCGACATCTCGGGCGAGATCGCCGAGGTCGGCCCCGGCGTCACCGGCTGGTCGAAGGGCGACCGCGTCCTGGTCAACCCGCTCGATCCCGTCACGCCGGAGAAGGGGTTGATGGGCGAGATGATCCATGGCGGCACGGCGGAGCTGTGCGCGGTGGACGCGACCCGGCTGATCAGGATCCCGAAAGGCTGCTCCTACGAGCAGGCGGCGTCGCTGCCGGTCGCCTACGGCACCGCGCACCGCATGATGTTCACCCACGGCCAGCTCAAGGCCGGCGAGAAGGTGCTGATCCTCGGCGCCTCCGGCGGCGTCGGCTCGTGCTGCGTGCTGCTCGCCAAGCTGGTCGGCGCGGAGGTGGTCGCCTGCGGGTCGACGCCGGAGAAGCTCCAGGCGCTGAAGGAGTGGGGCGCCGACCACGTCATCGACTACAAGAACCAGGATTTCGTGAAGGAGGTCTACGCCCTTTACGAGAAGCCGCACCGGCGGCGCTACGCGGGCGGCGTCGACATGGTGGTGAACTTCACCGGCGGCGACACCTGGGTGCCCTCGCTCAAGGCGCTCAAGCGCGGCGGCCGGCTGATGACCTGCGGCGCCACCGCCGGCTTCGACCCGAAGGAGGACCTGCGCTACATCTGGACCTTCGAGCTCAAGGTGCTCGGCTCCAACTCGTGGGCGCCGTCCGACCTCGAGGCGCTGATGAAGCTGATCGCCGAGGGCAAGCTGAAGCCGATCATCGACACAGTGCTGCCGCTGGAGCAGACCGCCGAGGGCGTGCGCCAGCTGCGCGACCGCGAGGTCATCGGCAAGATCGTCATCACGCCCTGAACCGACCGCCATGCAGCTTCCGGCGTCCGGCAACCTCGGCGACATCTTCGCCGAACACAGCGACTCGGACCGCATCGCGGTCCACGACCTGTACGACCCGAAGAACCCGCGCGACATCACGTTCCGGGATCTGAGCACGGCGTGCAACGCGCTGGGGGCGGGCCTGCTCGCCGCCGGCTGCCGGCCGGGCGACAGGGTCGGCATCCTGGCGCTCAACCGGGTCGAGTTTTTGGAGGTGCTGTTCGGCGCCATGCGCGCCGGCTGCGTGCCGGTGATGCTCAACGTCAAGCTGCCGGCGGACACCATCCACTACATCGTGCGCGACGCGGCGATGAAGATGGTCTTCGCCGACCCGGAATTTCGCCACCTCTGCCCCGCGGACGTGCGGGTGGTGGAGTTCGGGCCGGACTACCGCGCGTTCCTGAAGCCGGGGCCGTTCGAGATCTACCGCCCCGGCCCGACCGACATCGCCGAGCAGCCTTACACCTCGGGCTCCACCGGCCGGCCCAAGGGCGTGCTGCTGCACCACGCCGGCCAAGTGTGGATGATCGAGAAGCTGGTGACCAGCCGCGACATGGCGGCCACCGACTGCTCGGTGATCTCGGCGCCGCTCTACCACAAGAACGCGCTGCTCGCGGTGAAGTCGGCGCTGGCGCCGGGCGGGCGGGTGACCCTGCTCGCGCGCTTCGACGTCGCCGAATACATCAAGGCGATCGAGCGCAACCGGCTCACCATCCTGACCGGCGTCCCGACGATGTATGCGTTGATCCTGCAGCAGGACAAGCTGCTCGACCAAACCGACCTGTCGTCGGTGCGCGCGATCTCGATGGGCTCGGCGCCGGCGTCGGGGCCACTGCTCGACAATGTGCGGCGGCGCTTCCCCAACGCGAAGATCAACCTCAACTACGGCATCACCGAGGGCGGGCCGATCCTGTTCTCGTGGAAGCACCCGCGCGGGCTGCCGCGCACGCCCACCACGGTCGGCGCGCTGCTCGACGGGGTCGAGGTGCGGCTGGAGGACGGGCCGGGCCCGGACGAGGGCGTGCTGCATGTCAGGAGCCCCGGCGTCACGCTCGGCTACCACAACCTGCCGGCGGAGACGGCGAAGGCGCTGAAGGACGGCTGGCTCGACACCGGCGACATCCTGAAGCGCGACGCCGACGGCTGGTTCTACTTCGTCGGCCGCGCCGACGACATGTTCGTGTGCGCCGGCGAGAACATCTATCCCGGCGAGGTCGAGGCGATGCTGGAGCGCCACCCCGACATCATGCAGGCGGTGGTGGTGCCGGCGCCCAACGAGCTGAAGGCGCACGTGCCGTTCGCCTTCGTCGTCAAGCGCGACGGCGCGACCCTGACCGAGGACGCGGTGAAGAAGCACGCGCTGGCCAACGCACCCGCCTACGCCCACCCGCGCCGCGTCTTCTTCGTCGACGCACTGCCGCTCGCCGGCACCAACAAGATCGACCGCAACGCGCTCAAGAAGCGCGCCGC
>JBFWQM010000368.1:0-3651 GCA_050249455.1 Rhodospirillaceae bacterium
AGTCGGTGCGGCCGTCGCCGTCGAAGTCGCCTGACACGAGGTGGGGATGGCGCAGCGCCGGCGACGCGGCGGGCGGCTTGCGGCGGCAGAAGTCGAAGCCCTCGGCGTCCACCCGCGTCGGGATCGACCATCCGGCATAGGGCCCCTTCAGCGCCGCGGCGACGGCGGACGGCAGCGGCGGCAAGGGCATCTCGGCCGGCGGCCCGGCCGCTGCGGCGACGGCCAGCGCGACCGTCGCGCATCCGATGAGGAAGCCCCCTGCCCTGCGCCCTGCCGCGCCCGCCATGTCCCGCCTGCCTGTCCCGACCGGGGCCGATCATGCCACGGCGGGCGGCGCCGACACAGCGGTGGCGACGGCGCCCTACTCCGCCGCGGCGGCGGTCCGTTCCTCGCGGATGCGCTGGTTCACCATGCGGCGGAACAGGCCGGCGGACGCGTCGAGATCGAGCCCGGCCTTGGGCGCGTCGCGGTGCGCCTGCTCCTCGACCTCGATCGCCTCGAGGATGTCCTTGTCCTCGGCGAAGGCGATGCGGAGCTGCGCGTTGAGACGGTCGTCGACGCCGGCGTCGTCGGTGGCGAAATTGCGCAGGTGCAGCCAGTAGTCGATGGTCTCGGACTCGCTGACCGGCGTCATGAAGTGGCAGGCGATGATCTGCACCCGCCCCTGGCCGCCGCTGCGGTCGTCGCCGCTGCCGGCGACGATCGTCCCGGTGTCGATGATCGCCGCCGACGGCACGTGCATGTGATAGTGCTGCCAGCGGTCGACGGTGCCGGCGTAGTTGCCGAACGCCTGGAACAGGCCGACCGGCGCGCAGTCGCGGGTCCACCGCGTCGTGCTGACGCCCCACGGCTGGGCCTGATGCGTCACCGGGACGTCCGGCACCTCCGGGCTGCCGAGCGTCGTCGGGTGGACGTAGGTGACGTGCGTCGGGTCGCACAGGTTGTCGCACAGCAGGAGATAGCCCGCCTTCACGTAGAGCGGGTCGCCCTCGGTCGCGCGCCAGGCGGCGTCGCCGAATTGCGGCAGCGGGCAAAGGTCGGCGGCGTCGGCGCGCGCCGGATCGCCCATCCAGATCCACACCAGCCCGAAGCGCTCGACCGCCGGAAAGGCGCGCACGTCGGCGTGCGGCGGCACCGCCGCCTGGGTCGGCGAATGGACGCAGCGGCCGGCGCCGTCGAACGTCAGCCCGTGGTAGCCGCACTGGATCAGGTCGCCCTTCACCGTGCCCTTCGACAGCGGCAGGAAGCGGTGCGGGCAGCGGTCGTGCAGCGCGACCGGCGCGCCGTCGGAGGTGCGGAAGAGGACAAGGTTCTCGCCGAGCATCGTGCGGCGGACCGGCGCGGCGCCGATCTCGCGGCTCCAGGCACCCACATACCACGCATTGCGCACATAGGGCATGGCGGCCGGGCCTCCCTCCGCGACGACCGCCCCATGGTGCATTGCACCTGCAGGCAGCGTCAATCCCGCTTGCCGGCGCCGAATCGAACCGGCCGAACTGCCGAAAAAAGAACACAGTTCGGGCAAACTATCGCCCACAGCCCCGACTTATATAACAGGGCACGGTCAGCCGAGGTCGCTGACCCCGATGCAGATGGAGGTTGAGATGGAGACCATGCACGAAGGGCGACGGAGCCTCGCGAAGGCGTTCGGCCTGGTCGTGGTCGCCGGAGCCCTGACCCTCGCCGCCGCCGCCGCGCCCGCCGCCGCCGACGGCTGGCGGCGCGATCACCGCCACGGTCACTACCGCGGCCCGGTCGTCGTCCACCCGCCGGCCTACTACGTGCCGCCGCCACGGGTGATCTATGCGCCGCCGCCGCGCTACGTCTATGCGCCGCCGCCGCCGGTCTATTACGCCCCGGTGCCGGCGCCGGTGTACGTGGCGCCGCCGCTGTTCAACTTCAGCTTCTCCGGCCGGTTCTGACCGCGCGGATGGGCGGGCGGCCGCCGCCATGGCCGTGTCCCCCCTGCTGACACTGCTGCTCGGCGCCGCGCTGCTCGCGGCGCCGATGGCGGCGGCGCTGGCCGAACCGCCCGGACGCGGCGAGCGCGGCGACCGCCGCCGCGACGGCCCGGCGCGGGCGGAACGCCCCGACCGGCCGCCGCCGCGCTTCGCCCCGCGCGAGGCCGGCCCGGGCCGCTCGCTCAACCCCGACCGGCCGCGGCCGCAGCAGGCCGGCGACGACCGCCGGCGCGACGACCGCGAGCGGGCGCGCCGGCGCGACGACGGACCGCGCGACCGCGACCGCTGGCGCGACGACGATCGTCACCGGCACGCCGCGCCGCACCGTCCGCCGGCCTATCACTACCACTACCGGCCGCCGCCGCGGCCGCCGGTCTTCGTCGTACGGCCCCCGGCCTATTTCGTGGCGCCGCCGGCCTACGTCTACGCGCCGCCGCCCCCACCGCGGCCCGTCTATGTCGTCCCGTCGCCGCCGCCCATCGTCTATGGTCCGGCGGTGGTCGCCGCGCCGGTCGCCGGATACGGGATCGCGGAAGGCACCTGCAACCGCTCCGCCATCGGGGCGCTGCTCGGCGCCGGGACCGGCGCCTTCGTGGGCAACCAGGCGGGCAACGGCGGCATCGGCGCCACCGTGGCCGGCGGCCTCCTCGGCGCGCTGGTCGGCGGGCTGATCGGCAATGCGATGGACCAGGCCGACCAGCACTGCGTCGGCCAAGTGCTGGAGCAGGCGCGGACCAATCAGACGGTGACCTGGGTCGGCGCCCAGCCGAACGAAAGCTACACCGTCGAGCCGACCCGGACCTGGACCCACGAGGACGGCCGGCCGTGCCGCGAGTACACCACCACCGCCGTGATCGACGGCCAGGCGAGCCAGGCCTACGGCACCGCCTGCCGCAACCCCGACGGCAGCTGGCAAATCGTCAACTAGGCCGGCAAGCCTGCGGTCAGCTCTTCTTCCGCGCGTCGTAGCGGCGCTGGGCGGCGTCGAGGCCGTCCTTCGCCGCGTCGAGGAAGCGCTGGTGATGCTGCTTGGCGAAAGCGTAGCTGGCGCGGCGCGCGTCGAGTTGGCGGTGGAAGTGCGGGATCACCCGGCGCGCGAACAGCTCGTAGGACTTCGCCGTCGCCGCGGGGTCGGCCCAGTCGTGCGCCATCAGCAGCACGACGCCGAAGCCGCCGGCGCCGGCCTGGGCGTGCTCGATGTGGGCGATAGCGTCCTCCGGCGTGCCGATGATGCCGCGCTTGTTCTCCACCACGAACTCGTAGACGTCGGTGACGCCCGGCGGGATCGGGCCGAACGGCAGCACATCCTGAGTGTAGCGGGCATAGGCGTCGAGGCCGTAGCGCACGTCGGCCTTGGCCTGCTCGCGGGTCTCGGCGAGGTGCATCTGGATCGCGATGCGGAAGCCGCGGCGGTCGACGGTCTGGCCGTGGGCGCGCGCCGTCTCCTCGCACACTGTCCAGTTCTTCGCATAGGCCGCCAGCGCCTCGTCGGAGGTGCCGCCCAGCGACAAGAGGCCGATGCCGTGGCGGCCCGCCGCCTCCGCCCCCGACGGCGAGCGGATGGTCGTCACCGCCATCTCCATGCGCGGCCGGGTGAAGCAGTCGAACTGCAGCTTCGCGTCCTGCAGCCGGAACCAGTCGGTCTCCGCCGTCACGCGCTCGCCGGCGAGCAGGCGCATGATGACGGCCA
>JBFWQM010000369.1:0-3636 GCA_050249455.1 Rhodospirillaceae bacterium
ATACGTTATAACATATCGTATTGGGCCCTTCGCCGGTTGTCCAGTCGCTGTTTTCGCGCTGCCGTGGGACGACGCGGCGTAGCGCCGCACGGCCGGCCGCTATCGGCGGGGATTCGCCCGCCCGCGGTTGAATCCGGCGGACCGGGCCTCTATGTTGCGTCGCACAGATGCCAGACCTCAGCCACATCCGGAATTTCGCGATCATCGCGCACATCGACCACGGCAAGTCGACCCTGGCCGACCGCCTGATCGAGCACTGCGGCGCGCTGGAAAGCCGCGAGATGCGCGAGCAGATCCTCGATTCGATGGACATCGAGCGCGAGCGCGGCATCACCATCAAGGCCCAGACCGTGCGCCTGAACTACCGGGCGAAGAACGGCGAGACCTACGAACTGAACCTGATCGACACCCCCGGCCACGTCGATTTCACCTACGAGGTCAGCCGGTCGCTGGCGGCGTGCGAAGGCTCGCTGCTGGTGGTGGACGCGAGCCAGGGGGTTGAGGCGCAGACGCTGGCCAACGTCTACCTGGCGCTGGAGAACAACCACGAGATCATCCCGGTCCTGAACAAGATCGACCTGCCGGCGGCCGAGCCCGACCGGGTGAAGCAGCAGATCGAGGACGTGATCGGGCTGGATGCCGCCAACGCGGTGATGATCTCGGCCAAGACCGGTCTCGGCATCCCCGACGTGCTGGAGGCGCTGGTGGCGCGCCTGCCGGCGCCGCAGGGCGACGGCGCGGCGCCGCTGAAGGCGCTGCTGGTCGACAGCTGGTACGACGCCTATCTGGGCGTCATCGTGCTGGTGCGCGTCTACGACGGCGTCATCCGCAAGGGCATGCGCATCAAGATGATGGCGACCGGCGCGGTCTACGACGTGGATGCGGTCGGCGTGTTCAGCCCCAAGCGGGTCGCGGTCGATGCGCTGCACCCCGGCGAAGTCGGCTACATCACCGCCGGCATCAAGGCGGTCGCCGACACCAAGGTCGGCGACACGGTGACGGAGGACAAGAAGCCCGCCGCCGCCGCATTGCCCGGCTTCAAGCCGAGCGTGCCGGTGGTGTTCTGCGGCCTGTTCCCGATCGACGCCAACGACTACGAGACCCTGCGCGATTCGCTGGCCAAGCTGCGGCTGAACGATTCGAGCTTCCACTACGAGCCGGAGAGCTCCGCCGCGCTGGGCTTCGGTTTCCGCTGCGGCTTCCTCGGCCTCCTGCACCTTGAGATCATCCAGGAGCGGCTGTCGCGCGAGTTCGACCTCGACCTGATCGCGACCGCGCCGTCGGTGATCTACAACGTCCACATGACCGACGGGTCGGTGAAGGCGCTGCACAACCCCGCCGACATGCCCGACCCGGTGAAGGTCGACTTCGTCGAGGAGCCGTGGATCGTCGCCACCATCCTGGTGCCCGACGAGCACCTGGGCGCCATCCTGAAGCTGTGCGAGGAGCGCCGCGGCACCCAGAAGGAGCTGACCTATGTCGGCGGCCGCGCCATGGTGGTCTACCGGCTGCCGCTGAACGAGGTGGTGTTCGACTTCTACGACCGGCTGAAGTCGGTGTCGCGCGGCTACGCCAGCTTCGACTACCACATGGACGGCTACGAGGAAGGCGACCTGGTCAAGGTCTCGATCATGGTCAACGCCGAGCCGGTCGACGCGCTGTCGTTCATGTGCCACAGGAGCCGCGCCGAGAGCCGCGGCCGCGCCATCTGCGCCCGGCTGAAGGAGCTGATCCCGCGCCAGCTGTTCAAGATCGCGCTGCAGGCCGCGATCGGCGGCAAGGTGGTGGCGCGCGAGACCATCAGCGCGCTGCGCAAGGACGTGCTCGCCAAGTGCTACGGCGGCGACGTGTCGCGCAAGCGCAAGCTGCTCGACAAGCAGAAGGAAGGCAAGAAGCGGATGCGCCAGTTCGGCGAGGTCGAGATCCCGCAGTCCGCCTTCATCGCCGCGCTGCGCATCGGCGAGGAATAGGCGGGCGGCGCGTTCAGCGCCGCCGCGGCCGGCCGGCGCCGCACACCAGCAGCAGGAACAGCCCCGGCACCCCCAGCACCACCCACGCCGGCAGCAGGAGCGTCGGCTGGACGAGGTCGGCCCACAGCCACGGCGCGACGTGGCGCTCGATCCCGGCCTGCGCGAGGTTGAGGCTGGCGCGATCGAGCCGGTACCACACCTCGCCCAGCGCCATGACCCGGTAGTCGCCCACCAGAAGCCACGTCACGGCCTCGAAGGCCACGACGGCGATGGCGGACAGCACGAAAAGCCAGCCGAGGATGCGGCCGACGAGCATGGGCAGCCCCGATTCCCTCCGTGTCTGCGCACGGCGGCGGCCATCCTAGCACGGCCGCGCCCGGGGGCTGATTCGCCCCCCGGCCGGCCCCCTCAGCGGAACTGCGGGATCACCTTCTCGCCGAACAGCTTCATCGAGCGGGCCGCCGTCTCGTAGCCGATGTCGTAGAAGTTGGTCTGCATCGAGGCGACCTCGAAGCCGCCGACGGCTTCCTGGTAGCGGTGGATCTGGTCGACGATCTGGCTCGGCTCGCCGGCCCACACGCCGCCGGAGGCGACCTGGGTGTCGTAGTTGTCCTTGCGCAGCTGCTCGATCATCTTGTCGTAGTTCTTGTAGTCCTTCGACGAGGTGCCCGCGGCCCAGTCGCCGGCGGCCTCGACGATCGAGCGGAAATAGGCGTCGCACGGGGCGCGGGCGATGCGGTCGGCCTCCGCCTTCGATTCGGCGCACAGCATGTGGAAGGCGATCATCACCGTGCCCTGGCCGGGGTGGCCGGCCGACTTCCACGCCGCGCGGTAGGTCGCGATCAGCTCCTTCAGCATCGGGGCGATCAGGGCGATGGCGAGCACGCCGTGGCCGGCGCGGCCGGCCTTGGCGAACGATTCGGCGGTGGAGTTGCAGGCGGTCCAGAACGGCGGGTGCGGCGTCTGGGTCGGGCGCGGCAGCGAGGTGACGTTGGCGAAGCTGTGGAAGCGGCCCTCCATCGTCACGTTCTCGCCCGACAGCAGCGCGCCGATCTGGGCCACGCCCTCGTCGAACCGGGCCACGCTTTCGTCGAGGCTGACCTTGAAGTGGCGGAACTCGTGCGGCAGGAAGGCGCGCGCGAAGCCGACGTCGAGCCGGCCGCCCGAGATGGCGTCGAGCATGCCGATCTCGCCCGCCAGCTTCAGCGGGTTGTTGAACACCGGCAGCACGGCGCCGGTGACCATGCGGGCCTTCTTGGCCCGCTGCGCGGCGGCCGACAGGAAGACGATCGGGTTCGGGCTGTAGCCGCCATAGGGCAGGAAATAGTGCTCCACGGTGCGGACATGGGTGTAGCCCAGCGGGTCGCACAGCTCCACCAGCCGCAGGCATTCGTCGAAATAGACCGCGGCCGGCTTGGCGACGGGATCGACGCAGGGGAAGAACTGGACACCGAATTGCACGAGGCGCTCCCGGATCGTGTGGCTGCCGCCCGATATTACCCCGCAATGCCGGCCGGCTTGCACCCCGATTTTTTCCCGCTACATTGGCGCCCGCCGCGGAGGGATGGCCGAGCGGCTGAAGGCGCACGCTTGGAAAGCGTGTATACGGGCAACCGTATCGTGGGTTCGAATCCCACTCCCTCCGCCACCAAGTCCTTGGAATGTC
>JBFWQM010000370.1:0-3580 GCA_050249455.1 Rhodospirillaceae bacterium
CGCCGGTGTCGACGCCGATCTCGCGCAGCACCGCCAGCGAGGCGTCGCGCATGATCTGGTATTCCTTGTCGGTCAGGGTCAGCGCCGGCGCGACGGTGATCGAATCGCCGGTGTGGACGCCCATCGGGTCGACGTTCTCGATCGCGCACACGATGATGCAGTTGTCCGCGCGGTCGCGGACCACCTCCATCTCGTATTCTTTCCAGCCCAGCACCGATTCCTCGATCAGCACCTCGTGGGTCGGCGAGGCATCGAGGCCGCGGACGACGATCTCCTCGAACTCGCTGCGGTTGTAGGCGATGCCGCCGCCGGTGCCGCCCAGGGTGAACGACGGCCGGATGATGGCGGGCAGCCCGGTCTCGGCCAGCGCGGCGCGCGCCGCCTCCATGTCGTGGGCCAGGCGGCCGCGCGGCGTCTCCAGCCCGATGCGGTTCATCGCCACCCGGAACAGCTCGCGGTCCTCGGCCTTGTCGATGGCTTCCTTCGACGCGCCGATCAGCTCGACGCCGAACTTCTCGAGGACGCCCGACTTCGCGAGCGCGAGCGCGGTGTTGAGCGCGGTCTGACCGCCCATCGTGGGCAGCAGCGCGTCGGGGCGCTCCTTCTCGATGATGCGCGCGACCATCTCAGGGGTGATCGGCTCGATGTAGGTCGCGTCCGCCAGCCCCGGGTCGGTCATGATCGTGGCGGGGTTGGAGTTGACCAGGACGATGCGGTAGCCCTCGGCCCGCAGCGCCTGGCAGGCCTGGGTGCCGGAATAGTCGAACTCGCAGGCCTGGCCGATCACGATCGGCCCGGCGCCGATGATCAGGATCGACTCGATGTCGGTGCGCTTGGGCATCGGGACCCGTAGGTGGTGTCAGCGGGCGGTGCGCCGCGTCTCGATCAGGTCGGTGAAGCGGCGGAACAAATAGTGGCTGTCCTGCGGCCCGGGGGAGGCCTCGGGATGGTACTGGACGGAGAACGCCGGCTTGCCGTCGACCGCGAGGCCTTCCAGCGTGCCGTCGAACAGCGAGACGTGGGTCTTGCGCACGCCGGGCGGCAGCGAGCCCTCCACCACCACGAAGCCGTGGTTCTGGCTGGTGATCTCGACCTTGCCGGTCTCCAGGTCCTTGACCGGGTGGTTGGCGCCGCGGTGGCCGTGGTGCATCTTCGCGGTCCGCCCGCCGAGCGCCAGGCCGAGCAGCTGGTGGCCCAGGCAGATGCCGAACAGCGGCACCCCGGCGTCGAGCACCGCGCGGATCGCCGGCACCGCGTATTCGGCGGTCGCGGCCGGGTCGCCCGGTCCGTTGGACAGGAACACGCCGTCCGGCGCGTGGCGCAGGATCGCCTCGCCGGAAGTCGTCGCCGGCACCACCGTAACCTTGCAGCCGAGGTCGGCGAGGCAGCGCAGGATGTTGCGCTTGGCGCCGTAGTCCACCGCGACCACGTGCATGGCCGGCGCGTCCTGGCGGCCGTAGCCGGCGCCCAGCCGCCAGCGCGTCTCGTCCCAGCCGTAGGTCTGCAGGCACGACACCTCGCGGGCGAGGTCCATGCCTTCGAGCCCCGGCCAGGCGCGCGCCTTCGCCACCAGCACATCGGGGTCGAGCGTCCCGTCGGGGGCGTGGCAGATCACGCCGTTGGGCGCGCCGCCGTCGCGGATGCGCCGGGTCAGCGCCCGGGTGTCGAGTCCGGCAATGCCGACCAGCCCGTGCTTCTTTAGCCAGGCGTCCAAATGCTCCGCCGCCCGCCAGTTGGACGGGTCGGTGATGTCGGCGCGCAGCACCACGCCGCGGGCGAACGGGGTCGTCGTCTCGACGTCCTCCGGGTTCGTCCCGACGTTGCCGATGTGGGGGAAGGTGAAGGTGATGACCTGGCCGGCATAGGACGGGTCGGAGACGATCTCCTGGTAGCCGGTCATCGACGTGTTGAAGCAGACCTCGCCCACCGCCGCGCCGGCGGCGCCGACGCCGCGGCCCCAGAATACGGTGCCGTCCGCCAACGCCAGCGCGGCCGTGGCGAACGATGGCCGCGGCGGAACGCTCGGGCGCGGGGCCGATGGGGCGACGGGTTCAGTCATGGGACCGACCCAATGTGGCGCATCGGCGGGCGATTGGCAAACGAATCGCGGTGCGGCATGTGGGCCGTTTTGCCATGCCCCGGGAATTGCGCTAACGTCCGCCGCCGGGGCCGGCTGGGGTCCGTCGAAGGAATGTCGGCATGCTGCGCGAGCGCCTGAGCGAGGCTCTGAAGACCGCCATGAAGGCGCGCGAGCAGCGCGCGGTGTCCACCGTGCGGCTGATCCTGACCGCCATCAAGGACCGCGACATCGCCGCCCGCAGCAAGGGCAACACCGAAGGCATCTCCGACCAGGACATCTTCGCCGTGCTGCAGACGATGATCCGCCAGCGCGAGGAATCGATCCGCCTCTACGAGCAGGGCGGCCGCCTGGAGCTCGCCCAGCAGGAGGCCGACGAGATCAAGATCATCGAGGGCTTCCTGCCCCAGGCGCTGGGCGAGGACGAGGCCGACGCTGCCATCGCCGCGACGTTGGAGGAGATCGGCGCCCAGGGCCTGCGCGACATGGGCCGCGCGATGACCACCTTGCGCGAACGCTACGCCGGCCAGATGGACTTCACCAAGGTCTCGGCCAAGGTGCGCGAGAAGCTGGGGGCGAAGTAGCGGCGACTCGCCGTCCGGCACGACGGCGGATTAACATCACCATATCGTCATGGCCGGGCGTTTCCCGGCCATCCACGTGTTTTTCTTTTCTGTCGTCCTCCGGCTTGACCGGGGGACCCGCACGCCGCATGGGTCCTACGGTCAAGCCGGAAGACGACAAAAGAAGAAATAGGCTGCCGTTGCCTGGCTGGGAGAGCCTGCGCGCCCGATGAGCTTCCCCCCGAGCTTCATGGACGAGCTGCGGTCGCGGGTCGGGCTGGCCGACGTGGTCGGCCGGCGGGTCAAGCTCGTCCGCAAGGGGCGCGAGCACACCGGGCTGTGCCCGTTCCACAACGAGAAGACGCCGTCCTTCTACGTCAACGAGGAGAAGGGCTTTTACCACTGCTTCGGCTGCGGCGCGCACGGCGACGCGATCGGCTTCGTGATGCAGACCGAGGGGCTGCCGTTCCCGGAGGCGGTGGCGAAGCTCGCCGACCTCGCCGGCCTGCGGGTGCCCGAGACCAGCCCCGCCGAGCGCGAGCGCGCCAAGGCGGAGGCGAGCCTGCACCAGGTGGTGGAGGCGGCCGCCAAGTGGTTCGAGGCCGCGCTGCGCGGCCAGGCCGGGCGTCCGGGCCGGACGTACCTGGAGCGCCGCGGCCTCGCCGAGGAAACCATCGCCCGCTTCCGCCTCGGCTTCGCTCCCGACGGCCGCGACGGGCTCAAGCGCGCGCTCGCCGCCCAGTCGATCGCCGAGGACCAGATGGTGGAGGCCGGGCTGCTGATCCGCCCGGACGACGGCCGCCCGGCCTACGACCGCTTCCGCGGCCGGGTCATGTTCCCGATCGCCGACGGCCGCGGCCGCATCATCGCCTTCGGCGGCCGGGTGATCGGCGACGGCGAGCCCAAGTACCAGAATTCCCCCGACACCCCGCTGTTCCAC
>JBFWQM010000371.1:0-3529 GCA_050249455.1 Rhodospirillaceae bacterium
GCGCCCGGCAGGATTCGAACCTGCGACCCTCGGCTTCGGAGGCCGATACTCTATCCACTGAGCTACGGGCGCGTGCGGCGCGAAGGTAGCGCGGGCGGGCGCGGGGTGCAAACGTTCTGCGCCCGCCGGACCGGCCGACCCCCAGCGTTCGCCGCAGCTACTGCGACGGCGGCTTGGCGCCGCGGGTGGCGTCGGCGGCCTGCTTCATCAGCTCGTACATCGCCTTGACGGCGGGGTCCGCGGTCAGGGTCTCCTCGCTCACCGCGCGGGCGCGGCGGTCGAGCTCGGCGCGGTCGGCGGGCGAGGGGCGGTTGATCTCGCCGCCGTTCTCGCGCCACGCGGCGTCGCCGCGGGCGGCGAACGCGACCGCGAACTGCCCGCTGCGGTCGGTCACCGCCTCGGACGCCTCGCGGATCGCCTGGCGCTGCGCCTCGGGCAGCTTCTCGAACCAGCCCTTCGACACCCAGAGGCCGGACGGCAGGTAGCCGGTGGTCTCGTCGTACATGTGCTTCGCCACCGTGTAGAAGCGCGACGGCACCAGCACCGCCTTGGCGATGCGCGTGCCGTCCACGGTGCCGTTCTGGATCGCCGGCACCACCTCGGTGAAGTCCATCGGCACGCCGGTCGCCCCATAGGCGCGCACCAGCGCCACCTCCACCTTGGTCGCCAGCACGCGCAGCTTCAGGCCCTTCAGGTCGTCGAGCGTGCGCACCGGGTTGCGCGTCACGATCGCCGTCGTGCTGGCGCACCACAGGTACATCCCCAGGATGTTGGCGCGCTCCGCCGCGGTCAGCAGCTTGTCGCGAACCAGCGGGTGGTTCAGCGCCTTGTGCTGGTGCCAGATCGAATCGAACAGGCCGGGCGCGTCGCCCACCTGCAAAGCCGGGTTGATGCCGACCATGAAGCCGGGCGGGGTGTAGAACGCCTCCTGGGTGCCGAACTGCAGCCCCTCGATCTGGCGGGCGATGGTGCCGAGCTGGCCGGCCGGGAACAGCTTTGCCTGCACCGCGCCGCCGCTGCGCTTGGCCACTTCCTCGGCGAAGTATTTCGCCGACTCGTGCTGGGTGTCGTTGATGGTGATGAAGCCGAGCTTCATCTCGGTGGTCTGCGCCGCCGCCGGAACGGCCGTGGCCACGATCGCCGCCGTTGCCGCCGCCGCCGCGCCGAGGCGCGCCAGCCGCGCCAGGATGCCGTCCCGCATGATCCGTCTCCCTGAAAGCGTGCACGCCGCCCGTTCGGGCGATTGCGCGGGAAACTAGACGGTCAGGCGGCGGCTGTCACGGCGCTTGGGCCGCCTCGCGCGCGGCGCCGTTCAGCCGCTCGCGCGCGACTTGGTCGGCGCCCGACGGCAGCGGCGCCCGGCGGTCGGCGATCCACGCGGCGACGTCGCCCAGCGGCCTGGCCGCCTCCAGGTCGTGCAGCAGCATGTGGTAGCCGTTCTGGTAGATCGCCGCGCGCACCGGGCTGTCCGGCGGCAGCGCGCGCAGCAGGTCGAAGGTCGGGTCGGCCGGGATGATCTCGTCCTTGGTGCCGTAGAGCAGGAGCGTCGGCACCTTCGCCCGCCCGGTCTCGTCATAGGCGCGGTCCATCAGGTCGACGATGCCCAGGATCGCGTCGATGCGCGTCTCGCGGATGATCTGCGGGTCGCGCGCCAGCCGGCGCAGGAAGGCGACGTTGTCCGACGGCTTGATGTTCAGCCCCTCGCCGGTCAGGGTCCACCACGGCAGGGTGTTGGAGAAGAACCACAGCGCGCCGCGCTCGAACACGTTCATGTGGTTGCGCCCCCACACCGCGGGCGCCACCAGGATCGCGCCGTCCACCGGCGGCAGGCCACCCTCGGCCAGCGCCACCGCCACCACCGCGCCGCCCATGCTGTCGCCCAGCAGGTAGACCGGCACCCCCGGGTGGCGCGCCCGCACCAGCGCCACCACGGCGGAAAGGTCGTCGGTCAGGGTCGCCGTGCCGGGCCAGTAGCCGCGGTTGGGCGCGCCGCCGAAGCCGCGCTGGTCGTAGGCATAGGTCGCGATGCCGCGCGCCGCCCATGCCCGGCCGGGCTCCTCGAACAGGCCCGCGTGCATGTTGAAGCCGTGCAGCGCGACGATCACCGCCCGCGGCGGCCCGTCCGGCTCCCACGCCCGCAGCGGCAGCGCGGCGCCGTCGGCCATCACGGCGCGGCCGTCCAGAAGGGCCGGCGGGCCGTTCGACGGGCCGGCCGGCATGAACTGCGGGGCGCAGGCGGCGACGGCGAGCACGGGGAACAGGACGAGGTAGTGCCAGGCGGGGTACAACAGGGAACGCTTTCGCGGGCGCCGCCACCATCGCAGCCGGGGGCGGGCGCGGGCGCAGGACGCATCGGGCAACGGTTGATCGAACGCGGCCATTGGGTATCATCGCGCCAGCGCGGCGGTCAACGCAGCCGCCGCAACAAGGGACCGACATGACTACACCGACCGCGCCTGCCGCGCCACCGCCGCCGGAGACCATCGAGGTCGACGGCCCCTCCGTGTCGTGCGACGGCGGCGGCGGGGCGCTGGGCCACCCCCGCGTCTACCTGTCGCTGGAGAAGGGCGTGGCGGAGTGCGGCTACTGCGACCGCCGCTTCGTGCGCAAGGCGGGGTCGCGGGCCGCCGCCCACTGATGGCGGAGCCCGCGCCGCAGGCCGACGCGACGGACGGCGGGCACCGCCGCGTCTTCCTGATCGACGGCTCCGGCTACATCTTCCGCGCCTTCCACGCCCTGCCGCCGATGACGCGCGAGGACGGCACGCCGGTGAACGCCGTGTTCGGCTTCGCCAACATGCTGCTCAAGCTGCTCAACGAGTCGCAGGCCGACTACCTGGCGGTCGTCTTCGACACCGCGCGCAAGACCTTCCGCACCGAGATCTACGACCAGTACAAGGCGAACCGGCCGGAGCCGCCGCCGGAGCTGGTGCCGCAGTTCGCGCTGATCCGCGAGGCGACCCGCGCCTTCGGCCTGCCGGTGGTCGAGCTCGACGGGTTCGAGGCCGACGACCTGATCGCCACCTACGCCCGCGCCGCGGCGGCGGACGGGGCGGAGGTCACCATCGTCTCGTCCGACAAGGACCTGATGCAGCTGGTCGGCGACGGCATCGCCATGCTTGACCCGATCAAGAACCGCCCGATCGGCCCGGCCGAGGTGCAGGAGCGCTTCGGCGTCGGCCCGGAGAAGGTGGTGGACGTGCAAGCGCTGTCTGGCGACGCCACCGACAACGTGCCCGGCGTCCCCGGCATCGGCGTCAAGACGGCGGCGGAGCTGATCCGCACCTACGGCGACCTCGAGACGCTGCTGATCCACGCCGGGGAGATCAAGCAGCCGAAGCGGCGCGAGACGCTGATGCAGAACGCCGACAAGGCGCGCATGTCGAAAGAGCTGGTGCGGCTGAAGGACGACTGCCCCGTGCCGGTGCCGCTGGAGGAGATGCGCGTCGGCCCGCGCGACACCGGCAAGCTGCTCGCCTATCTCGACCTCAACGGCTTCCGCTCGATCGCCAACCGGGTGCGCCAGGGCG
>JBFWQM010000372.1:0-3517 GCA_050249455.1 Rhodospirillaceae bacterium
CATCGGCCATGACGGCCGGCGCGCGCGTTGACGCGTCGAGGAACTCGCCCCATAACAGGCTGGCGCGGCAATGTGCAGTGCGGCCGCGTCGCTGTCAATCCGGCCTGCCGCCGCGCGCTGCCAAGGGCTCACCAGGGGGCTCGCCGAGGGGCTTCGATGGCCTTTAGCGCACTATTCCGCCGTTCGCGGGCGATTCCCGTCTGCGCCACGGCGTATGACCGCATTGTGGCCCAGGCAAGGCAGCCGGGATTCTACCTGGATGCCGGCGTGCCCGATTCGGTCGACGGGCGGTTCGACCTGCTCGCGTTGCACGCCTTCCTGGTCATGCGGCGGCTGAAATCCGAGCCGGGCGTGGGGGCGGCCTTCTCGCAGGCTCTTTTCGACCTCATGTTCGAAGACATGGATCGGAATCTGCGCGAGATGGGCGCCGGCGACCTGGGCGTCGGGCGGCGAGTCAAGGCGATGGCGAAGGCGTTCTACGGGCGGGTCGCGGCCTACGACGCCGGGCTGGCGTCCGGGCCGCGCGTCCTGGCGGTCGCGCTGCGGCGGAACCTGTACCGTGACGCCCCGGGGGTGGAGGAATACGCGGCGGCGATGGCCGCCTACGCCGCCCACGCGGCGGCGATCCTGGACGGGCTGCCCGCCGACCGGGTCATGGCCGGCGAATTCGCGTTCCCGCCCCCGCCGGCGGCGAAGCGATGAGCGCCACCGGCATCCCGCCGGAACTGTCGCGGCCGATCGCCATCGACGGCCTGCGGCCCGGCGACACGGACATGTCGGTCGTTGCCGGGGCCGATGAGCGGGCGGCGCTCGCCCGCCGGTTCGGGCTGGTGGCGATCGATCGGCTGGAGGCGACGCTGAGGCTGACCCGCATGCCGCGCACCGGCCGGTTCCGCCTGCAGGGCGAACTCCTGGCGGACGTGGTGCAGACCTGCGTGGTGACCCTGGAGCCGGTTCCTGCCCATATCGAGGCGCCGTTCGAGGTGGTCTACGAGCGCGCGAGCGTTCCGGGCGACGCCGCCGAGGTCGTCATCGCCAGCGAAGACGAGCCGGAGCCGCTGTTCAGCGACACGCTCGACGTGGGCGAGGTCCTGGCCGAGGAACTCGCCCTGGCCCTCGACCCTTATCCTCGGGCGCCCGGCGCGGAGGCGGAATGGCGCGGCGATGCGTCGCCGGCCCCAGTTTCGCCTTTCGATGCGCTGGCGGTTCTGAAGCGGAAGAATTAATATGCCCGACCTGCTAAATATTGCTCCGCCCGGGTGCTTCGGCTAAAGAGGCGCAGCTTTTTTCGCTCAACGGTTCTACTGGAAGCGTCGGTTATGGCTGTCCCGAAGAAGAAGGTCTCGAAGTCGCGGCGCAACATGCGGCGCACCCATCACGCGATCAAGGCGCCGGCGCATGTCGAGTGCCCGAATTGCGGCGAGCTGAAGCGCCCGCACCACGTCTGCGGCGCCTGCGGATACTACGACGAACGCGAAGTGGTCGCCGTCGCGGGCGCCTGAATTTGACCGCGGCGATCGGTCGGGGAAAGGGGGCGGATCGGTGAGCGGGCCCCTCGTCATTGCGCTCGACGCCATGGGCGGCGACCGCGCGCCGGAAATCGTGCTGAAGGGCGCCAACCTTGCCGGGCGCCGGTTTCCGGATGTCGAGTTCCGGCTGTTCGGCAACGAGGCGGCGATGACGCCGTTCCTGCGCCGGCTGCCCAAGCTGCGCAAGCGCTGCACGATCCACCACACCGAATCGGTCGTGCGCAACGACGACAAGCCGTCGGTGGCGCTGCGCCAGGGGCGGGGCTCGAGCATGCAGCTCGCCATCAACGCCGTGCGCGACGGCGAGGCGGCGGGCGTCGTCTCGGCCGGCAATACGGGCGCGCTCATGGCGATGGCCAAGATCTCGCTGCGCACCTTGCCCGGCATCGACCGGCCGGCGATCGCCGCGTACTACCCGACCCTGCCGGGCGAGAGCGTCATGCTCGACCTCGGCGCGAACGTCGAGTGCGATTCGCAGAACCTGTTCCAGTTCGCCGTGCTCGGCAGCGCCTTCGCGCGCCTGGTGCTGGGCGTGCAGAACCCCAAGGTCGGCCTTCTTAACGTCGGCACCGAGGAGCCCAAGGGCAACGAGAGCGTCAAGCAGGCGGCGGCGATGCTGCGCACCGCGACCGACCTGCCGATGGAGTTCATCGGCTTCGTTGAGGGCGACGACATCACCCGCGGCACCGTCGACGTGATCGTGACCGACGGCTTCACCGGCAACATCGCGTTGAAGACCGCGGAAGGCACGGTGCGGCTGTACGGCGAGTTCCTGCGCCGCGCCTTCAAGAGCTCGATCGCCTCCAAGCTCGGCTACCTGCTGGCCCGGCGCGCCCTGAAGAAGCTGCGCGCGCGCATCGACCCGCGGCGCTACAACGGCGCCGTCTTCCTGGGCCTCAACGGCGTCGTGGTGAAGAGCCACGGCGGCACCGATGCCTTCGGCTTCGCCAACGCGGTCGGGGTCGCCATCGACATGGCGCGAAACGGCTGCAACGACGTCATCACGCGCGAGCTGGCGAACTATACGGCGGGCCGGCCGTTGCCGGCACAGGCCGTAGCGTCCTGATGGTGGTCCGCTCGATCGTCGCCGGATGCGGGTCGTACCTGCCGGCGCGGGTCATGACCAACGCCGAGCTTGCAGAGCTCGTCGATACCTCCGACGACTGGATCGTCCAGCGCACCGGCATCCGCGAGCGCCACATCGCCGCCGAGGGCGAGCTGACGTCCGACCTCGCGCTCGCCGCGGCGCAGGCGGCGCTCGCCCAGGCCGCGATGGGACCGCGCGACGTGGACCTGGTGGTGGTGGCGACCGCGACCCCGGACGAGACCTTCCCGGCGACGGCGACACGCGTGCAGGCCCGGCTCGGCATGACCCGCGGCGCCGCATTCGACGTCCAGGCGGTGTGCTCCGGCTTCGTCTACGCGCTCAACGTCGCCGACAACTTCATCCGGCTGGGCCAGGCCGGCACGGCGCTGGTGATCGGCGCCGAGACGTTCTCGCGCATCCTCGACTGGCGCGACCGCACCACCTGTGTCCTGTTCGGCGACGGCGCCGGCGCGGTGGTGCTGCGCGCGGGCGAGGGCACCGGCACCAGCCGCGACCGCGGCGTCCTGTCCAACCACATCCATTCCGATGGCCGCCAACACGACATGCTCTATGTCGACGGCGGCCCGTCCACGACCCAGACCGCCGGCTACCTGCGCATGCAGGGACGCGAGGTCTTCCGTCATGCCGTGGCCAACCTGGCCGGCGTGGTCGAGGAGGCCCTGGCCGCCAACGGCCTCACCGCAGCCGACGTCGACTGGCTGGTGCCGCACCAGGCCAACCTGCGGATCCTGGACGGCACGGCGCGCAAGCTCGGCGTCAGCGCCGACAAGGTCATCGTGACGGTGGACCGCCACGCCAACACCTCCGCCGCGTCCATCCCGCTGGCGCTGGACCAGGGCGTGCGCGACGGGCGCATCAAGCCGGGCGACCTCCTGGTCCT
>JBFWQM010000373.1:0-3507 GCA_050249455.1 Rhodospirillaceae bacterium
AGGCGGCAGGCGTCCTGCGCCGTCGCCGCGGCGGGGACGAGGAGCGCGAGGAGGAGGGCGGCGGCCATCGCGAGTCGTTTGACCGGCCTGCGGCAGGCCCGCTCCCCCCTGCCCCCTCCCGCGAGGGGAGGGGGAGAAATAGCCTTCCCCCTCGACGGGGGAGGGTTGGGAGGGGGTGAAGCCGCGCGCATCATGCCCGATGCGCCCCCTACTCCGCCGCCACCTTGAACCCCGCCGCCGGCTTCAGCGCGCGGCGGCGCTCGTCCTCCTCCTCGCGCTGGCGGGCGAAGGTGCGGAACGCCTGGTCCTTGCCGGGCAGGTATTGGTCGGGCCACGGCTGCGCCTCGAAGCCATAGGCGGCGGCGGCGTGCTGGGTGAAGTACGGGTTCCACAGATGCGGCCGGGCGAGCGCGACGAGGTCGGCGCGGCCGGCAGCGACGATCGTGTTGACCTGGTCCCAGGACGTGATGTTGCCGACCGCGACGGTGGCGAGCCCGCCGGCCTCGTTCCTGATCTGCTCCGCGAACGGGGTCTGGAACATGCGGCCGTAGCGCGGCTTGCCCTCCGGCACGGTCTGGCCGGTGGAGACGTCGATCAGGTCGACGCCGTGGGCGTGGAAGGCGCGCGCGATCGCCACCGCGTCGTCGCCGGTGATGCCGCCGTCCATCCAGTCGGTGGCCGAGATGCGCACCGACATCGGCTTGCCCGCCGGCCATGCGGCGCGCACCGCGTCGAACACCTCGAGCGGGAAGCGCAGCCGGTTCTCCAGGCTGCCGCCATAGCCGTCGGTCCGCTGGTTGGTCAGCGGCGAGATGAAGCTGGCCAGCAGGTAGCCGTGGGCGGCGTGGACCTCCACCATGTCGAAGCCAGCGCGCGCGGCGCGCTGCGTCGCCTGGACGTAGTCGGCGACGATGCCGTCCATCTCCGCCCGGTCGAGCGCGCGCGGCACCTGCGAGTGGGCGAAGTACGGCAGCGGCGAGGCGGCGACGACCGGCCAGTTGCCGTCCGGCAGCGGCTGGTCGATGCCCTCCCACATCAGCCTGGTCGAGCCCTTGCGACCGGCATGGCCGAGCTGCAGGCAGATCCTGGCCGCGCTGTTGGCGTGGACGAAATCGACGATGCGCTTCCACGCCGCCTCGTGCGCATCGTTGTAGATGCCGGCGCAGCCCGGCGTGATGCGCGCGGATTCCGACACGTCGGTCATCTCGGTGAACACCAGCCCGGCGCCGCCCATGGCGCGGCTGCCAAGGTGGACCAGGTGCCAGTCGCCCGGCAGGCCGTCGATGGCCGAATACTGGCACATCGGCGACACCACGACCCGGTTGGGCACCACCATGTCGCGCAGCCGGAACGGCGTGAACATCGGCGGCGGCGGCGGATCGGTGAGCGCGGCGAAGCCCTGCGTCGCCTGCACGTGGCCGGCGAACCAGCGGTCGACCTGGTCGATCAGCGCCGGGTCGCGCAGCTTTAGATTCTCGTAGGTGATCTGGTGCGAGCGCGACATCAGGCTGAACGCGAGCTGCGTCGGCGCCATGTCCCAGTAGCGCCGCACGTGCTCGAACCACGACAGCGAGACGTCGGCGGCGTGCTGGATGCGCTCGACCTCGTCGTGGCGCGTCGCGTCGTACTCGGCGAGCGCCGCCTTCACCGTGCCCTTGCGCTCGAAGCAGTCGAACAGCGCGATGGCGTCCTCCATCGCGAGCTTGGTGCCCGAGCCGATGGAGAAGTGTGCGGTGTGCGCGGCATCGCCCATGATGACGATGTTGTCCTTCACCCAGCTTTCGCAGCGGATGGTCGGGAAGTTGCGCCACAGCGAGCGGTTGGTGATCAGCCTGTGGCCGCCGAGCTCGTCGGCGAACAGCGTCTCCAGGTAGGCCACCGTCGCCGCCTCGTCCTCGACCTTCAGGCCGGTGCGTTCCCACGCCGCGCCGGTGGTCTCGAAGATCCAGGTCGAGTGTTCCTTGTTGTACTGGTAGGCGTGGACGTTCCAGATGCCGGCCGCGTCCTCCTTGAAGATGAAGGTGAAGGCCGGCAGCGGCTTGGTCGAGCCGAGCCAGACGAACTTGTTCGGCCGCAGGTCGACCGACGGCTTGAACGTTGCCTTGAACCGTTCGCGCGTCGCGCTGTTGATGCCGTCGGCGGCGAGGATCAGGTCGGCATCGGGGAAGTCGTCGACCCCCTTCTCGCTCTCGAAGTGGAGCTCCACCCCGAGCTCGCGGCAGCGCGCGTGCAGCAGCAGCAGTAGCGTCTTCCTCGCCATGCCGCAGAAGCCGTGGCCGGTGGAGCGCACCACCTCGCCGCGGTAGTGGGTGTCGATGTCGTCCCAATAGGCGAAATTGGCGCGGATCGCGTCGTAGGACGGCGCATCGTAGTCGCGGAAGTGGCCCAGGGTCTCGGCCGAGAACACCACGCCGAAGCCGAACGTGTCGTCCGGCCGGTTGCGCTCATGCACCGCGATGCGGCGCGACGGGTCGGCCTTCTTCATCAGGAGCGCGAAGTACAGCCCGGCCGGTCCGCCGCCGATGACATCGATCTTCATGGCCACACCGCTGGATCAGGAGCCCGGAAATTATTTTAAGTTTAAACGAATTTTGGGGGCGGGTCAAAGGGCCTCTCCCCCTCCGCTCGCTTGACTCCCCCTCCCCCCGTGGGAGGGGGTTGGGGGGAGGGGGCATCTCCGCGGGTCCAGATGTCGAAAATCTCCTCTGCGGCTGGCGCCCCCTCCCCCAACCCCCTCCCACGAGGGGAGGGGGCTTCAGGGCACCATCGCGAAAACGCGCGCGGGGGAGCCGTCGAGGCCCTCCAGCGCCAGCGGCACGGCGCACAGGGTGAAGTCGTCGGCGCCGATGGCGTCCACGTTGGCGACCATCTGGATGATGATGCACTTGTTGGCCAGCAGCGCCCGATGGTTGGGACCGGGCGGCAAAGTCGGGTCGCGCGGCATGCGCCAGAACGGGATCTCGGGGAAGAAGTCGATCGCGACGGCGCTGACGCCCCGCTCCACCAGCAGCCTGCTGACGCTGAGGTCCATGTAGATCGTGTCCTGCCAGAACGCGTCGGTATCCCAGGCGCGGTCGGTCCAGCCGGTCTGCAGGATCGGGATCACGCTGTCGTCGAAGTCCACGCCGGTCGCCAGGATGTCGTCGGCGGTGACGGCCGCGCCAGCGGCGACGTGCTTCAGCGGGATGATGCGGCCGCGCTTGACGATGCGGTCCAGCGGCACCTTGTCGATCGTCCAGCCGTCCTCCAGGAAATGCGCCGGCGCGTCGATATGGGTGCCGATGTGGGTCAGGATCTCGAGCCGGCTGGTCATGTGGTGCGCCACCTCGACGTTGGCCGCCGTCTCGATCCCTTCGGCCCGCAGCCGCGCGAGGTGGCCGTCGCTCAGCGCGGTCAGCGCGACGCAGCGCGTCGGGTTCTCGGTGTACTGCGCGACCTTGGGCATCGGCCGCATGCGGCGGTTGATCGGCAGCGTAAGGTCGACGACACGCATGTCCTTCCCTCCCC
>JBFWQM010000374.1:0-3506 GCA_050249455.1 Rhodospirillaceae bacterium
CCCGCTGGCGGTCCATCAGGCCGAGCGCGATCGGGCTGTCGGTGTGGGTGGCGTGCCAGAAGCTGCTGCTGTTGATGTCGATCTTCTGGATCGCGCTGTCGTGCAGCTTCTTCACCGAGACGATCTTGGCGCCGAGGCCGAGCGCGCGGGCCTGCTCGCCGGATTGCTCGAGCGCTGCGAAGTCGGTGCCGCGCACCTGGTTGCGCACCAGCACATATTTCAGGCTGGTGCCGAAGCGGTCGAGCAGCTTGCGCAGCAGGTCGACCGAGTCCTTGCCGGTGTCCATCACGTGCCAGTAGTGGATGGCGATGCCGCTCTCGTCGGCGAGGTTGAGCACGCCTGAGTCGTCCATCCAGCGCACCAGCGGATCGTGAGTCTGCGCGGCGAGATCGACGAGGATGCGCCGCTCCGGCTGATCGACGGCGGCTTCCATGATCGCGTCGAGCGCCTCGTAACGGTCGACCACCACCGGGCTGGCGTAGCCCGCGTAGAACCGCATCAGCGCGCCGTGCGAGCGGTCGGTGTCGAAGCCGAGGAAGGGCATCTGGTGGTCGATCAGGTACTGCGCCAGTACCCGTGCCAGCAGCGACTTGCCGACGCCGCCCTTCTCGCCACCGATCAAGTGGATCTTCGCCATCCGCCGAACTCCCTCAAGTGGTTCACCGATGGCGCGATTGTGCACAAGGCCCGGCCTGCCCCGACAGGGTGGATTCGATGACGAGTCTCGGGGGCCCTCCGATGGCCGGCGGCCACTTCACCGCGACTCACGACGCACGGCACCGGCCGAGTCAGTCATGACGCCGACACGAAAGCGCCACAGACCTGTCACGTCACCTTCATGCAAGAGCGCGAGCATCGCGCCCGCTCCCAACCCATCCCAGAGGAAACAAGCGCATGAACTCACGTGTCGACCTGCCTGACCATCTTCGTCACGATGACGACGAGGACCTCAACCGTTCCGGCAACCCCACCTTCCAGTCGGTGCTGTCCGCGCGGCTGTCGCGCCGTTCCATCCTGCGCGGCAGCGTGGGCACCGCAGCGACGGCCGTGCTCGGAAGCTGGGGCCTGACGGCCTGCGGGGGCGGCGACGACGATCCCGCGCCGGCTGCCGCGCCGCAACCGGTCACCACGCTGAGCTTCAGCAGCGTGGCCAAGAGCACGGCGGACGTGGTGGCCGTGCCCGCGGGCTACACCGCAACCGTGCTCTACGCACTGGGTGATCCGCTGACGGCTGCCACGTCGGCGTTCAAGAACGACGGCACCGACGCCGACTTCGAGAACCGTGCCGGCGACCACCACGACGGCATGTTCTTCTACGGTCTGTCCGCCACCGGCGCGCGCGACGCGAACAGCAGCGACCGTGGCCTGCTGGCGATGAACCACGAGGCGTTGACCGACAACTTCCTCCACGCTGCCGGCGCCAGCGCCCGCCCGCGTCCGGCCGCCGAGTCCGACAAGGAGATCCCGGCGCACGGCATCTCGATCGTCGAAGTGGCCAAGAGCGGCGGTGTGTTCGCCTACAAGAACGACTCCAGCTTCAACCGTCGCATCACGCCGCTGACGCCGATGGAGATCTCCGGCCCGGTGCGCGGCAATGCGCTGGTCAAGACGGTCTACTCGACCGCCGGCACCGCCTGCCGCGGCACGATCAACAACTGCGGCAGCGGCTACACGCCCTGGGGCACCTACCTCAGCGGTGAGGAGAACTGGGCAGGCTACTTCACCCGCTCGGCCACCGACAACGCCGCGCGCGGCAACGACAAGAGCGTGGCCTCGCTCAACCGCTACGGCCGCGCCCAGGGTGCGGCCAGCCGCCACGGCTGGGAAACCTCCGGCGCCGACGACCGCTTCGCACGCTGGGACATCAGCCAGAAGGGCGTGTCGACGGACGGCACCGACGACTACCGCAACGAGCTGAACACCTTCGGGTATGTCGTCGAGGTCGATCCGTACGACAAGGCCGCCACGATCAAGAAGCGCACCGCGCTCGGTCGCTTCGCCCACGAGAGCGCCGACTTCGGCAAGCTGGTGGCCGGCCAGCCGCTGGCCGTCTACATGGGCGACGATTCTCGCGGCGAGTACATCTACAAGTTCGTCTCGGCTGCCAACTGGGATGCCGCCGACGCCAGCGCTGCGAACCGCATCGCCGTCGGCGACAAGTATCTCGACGCGGGCAAGCTGTACGTGGCGAAATTCAACGCCGACGGTACCGGCGAATGGATCGAGCTGTCGATCTCCAACGCGGCCATCGCCGGCTTTGCCAACTACGCCTTCGCCGACCAGGCCGACGTGTTCGTGAACGCCCGCCTGGCCGCGGATGCGGTCGGCGCGACCAAGATGGACCGCCCCGAGTGGTGCGCCGTGCACCCGACCACGGGCGAGATCTACTACACGCTGACCAACAACAGCAACCGCAAGGTGCAGCCCACCGGCTCGCAGCAGGGTGTGGATGCCGCCAATCCGCGCGCCTACATCGATCCGGACCTGACCACCGGCTCGCCCGGCAACAACAACGGCCACATCATCCGCATCAAGGAGAACGGCGGTGAATCCGCGGCCACCGCGTTCACCTGGGACATCTACCTGTTCGGCTCGCAGTCCAACGGCGACCCGGCGCTGGTGAACCTGTCCGCGCTGACGGCCGACCAGGACTTCTCCAGCCCCGACGGCCTGTGGTTCAGCCGGAACACCGGGCTGTGCTGGATCCAGACCGACGACGGCGCCTACACCGATGCCAGCAACTGCATGATGCTGGCCGGCGTGCCGGGCAGCGTGGGTGACGGCGCCAAGACCACGCTGAACCACCCCGTGACCGGCGGCACGGTCACCGTGGACACCTACGTGGGCAAGAAGCCGACGTCGGACACGCTGCGCCGCTTCCTCGTCGGCCCGAAGGACTGCGAGATCACCGGCGTGACCGAGACGCCGGACGGCAAGGCACTGTTCGTCAACATCCAGCACCCGGGTGAGACGATCGCCGCGGCCGACGTGGCCGACCCGACGAAGTACCTCAGCCACTGGCCCGGCAACGCCGGCTACGGCGCCGGCGGCGCAAGCGCCCGTCCGCGCTCGGCGACCATCGTCATCACCAAGAACGACGGCGGCCGCATCGGCAGCTGACGCACCGCCGCGTGCAGTGGTTCATGGCGCGGCCGCCCCGGCCGCGCCAGAATCACGGCATGCGGAGGCAGGTGTGATCGAGAAAGTCTTCGCCGCCTTCGTGGTGGCAGTGTGTGCAGTGATGCTGCTGCGCCTGGCCCTGGGCCGGGCGCGGCAGCAGCGCTTCGACCGGTTCTGGTGGCGGCTGTGGCAGGGCCTGCGTTCGCGGGCCATCGCGCTGTGGCGCTGGCCGCGCTCGCGCAAGGCGGCGCAGCAACTCGCCGACGACGCCATCCGCCGCGCCCGCGAGGGCCGCTGGGAGGGCAACGTCTATACGCCCGAGCAGTTCAAGAAGCCGCCCAAGGACAAGATGCACTGAGCCCGGGACGGGCTCAGCCGCGGCCGAC
>JBFWQM010000375.1:0-3482 GCA_050249455.1 Rhodospirillaceae bacterium
AGGAAGGAGGACAAGCGCTTCCTCCACGGCAAGGGCAACTACACGTCCGACATCCAGATGCCCGGCACCCTGCACCTCGCCTTCGCGCGGAGCCCGGTCGCCCACGCCCGCATCCTGCGCCTGGCCAAGCCGGCCGGCGAGGAGGACCGGGTCTACCTCAACGCCGACCTGGTCGGCTGCAAGCCGCTGCGCGCGGTCTCGAAGCTCACCGGCTACAAGGGCGCCGACTACCCGTGCCTCGCGGTCGGCAAGGTGCGCTTCGTTGGCGAGCCGATCGCGCTCTGCGTGGCCGACACCCGCGCCGAGGCGGAGGACCTCGCCCAGGGCGTCGAGTTCGAATACGAGCCGCTGCCGCCCGTGATGGACATGCTGAAGGCGCGCGAGCCCGGCACCGCGCTGGTCCACGACGAATGGGGCGACAACATCGCGCTCTCCAACGCGATCAACGGCGACATCGACGCCATCGCGGCGGCCGCCCCGGTCAAGGTCTACGGCGAGTACCGCATGGCGCGCCACGCCATGGTGCCGATGGAAGGCCGCGCGGTGCTGGCCTATTTCGACCAGCGGCAGGACCAGCTGATCGTCTATTCCTCGACCCAGGTGCCGCACCTCAACCGCGCCGGCATCGCCGACATGCTGGACATGGAGCAGCGGCGCATCCGCGTCATCGCGCCCGACGTCGGCGGCGGCTTCGGCCTCAAGGCGCAGGTCCACCCGGAGGAGGTGATGGCCTGCTGGCTCGCCATGAAGACCGGCCGGCCGGTCAAGTGGATCGAGGACAGGAAGGAGCACCTGATCGCCGACGCCGACTGCCGCGAGCACTACTACAAGATCACCGCCTATGCCGATAAGACGGGCAAGATCCTGGCGCTCGACGGCGAGGTCACGGTCGATGCCGGCGCCTATTCCGTCTACCCGTTCACCAACGGGCTGGAGGCGGCGATGGCGATCGGCAACCTGCCGGGGCCGTACCACGTGCCGGCCTACCGCGCGAAGGCCTACACGGTGGCCACCAACAAGCCGCCGCTCGCGCCCTATCGCGGCGTCGCGCGGCCCGGCGTCGCGTTCGCCATCGAGCAGACCATCGACGCCATCGCCAAGGCGGTCGGGCGCGAGGCCTACGAGGTGCGGCTGGAGAACCTGGTCCCGGCCGAGTGGATGCCCTACACCTCCGTCGCCAAGAAGGTGTTCGATTCCGGCAACTTCCCGGAATCGCTGCGCCGCGTGGCCAAGCTGGTCGACCTGCCGGCGATCCGCGAGAGGCAGAAGAAGCGCGAGCCGGACGGCCGGCTGATCGGCGTCGGCTTCGGCTGCTACACCGAGCAGACGGCGCACGGCACCTCGGTGTTCGCGAGCTGGGGCATCAAGATGGTGCCGGGCTTCGAGCCGGCGACCGTGCGGCTGACCCCCGACGGCGGGCTCGAGATCCGGGTCGGCGTGCAGTCGCACGGCCAGGGCATGGAGACCACGATCGCCCAGGTCGCCGCCTCCACCATCGGCATCGACCCCGACAACGTCACCGTCATGCACGGCGACACCGGGCTCAGCGCGTTCTCCACCGGCACCTACGCCTCGCGGTCGATCACCATGGCGGGCGGCGCCACCGCGCGCGCCTGCCGCGTGCTCGCCGGCCGGCTGAAGAAGATCGGCGCCCACCTGATGCAGTGCGACGAGGCGCAGGCCGAGGTGAAGGACGGCAAGGTGGTCGGCCCCAACGCCTCGGTCGAGTTCGCCGAGATCGCGCGCGTCTGGTACTTCAATGCCGACGAGCTGCCGACCGACGTCGACCTCGGCGGGCTGGAATGCACCGTCGGCTACCGGCCCGACCCCGACCACGGCACCTTCGCCTATGCCTCGCACGCCGCGATCGTCGCGGTCGACCCCGACACCGGCAAGGTCGAGGTGCTGGACTACGTGATCTGCGAGGACTGCGGCACCATGGTCAACCCGATGGTGGTGGACGGCCAGGCCTATGGCGGCGCCGCGCAGGGCATCGGCACGGCGCTGTTCGAGGAGAGCCCGTATGACGAGGCCGGGCAGCCGATGAACTCCACCTTCGCCGACTACATCCTGCCCGGCGCGACCGAGGTGCCGATGTTCCGCATCGACCACATGGAGACGCCGGCGCCGCACACCGAGTACGGCATCAAGGGCACCGGCGAAGGTGGCAACATCCCCTCCTCCGGCCTGATCGCCAACGCGGTCAACGATGCGCTGCGCCCGCTGGGCGCGGAAGTCCACCAAACCCCCATCTCGCCGCGCCGGGTCCTGGCGGCCATCGCGCGGGCACGGAAGGCAAGCGCAGCATGAAGCCCGCCAAGTTCGACTACGAACGCGCCACCGACGTCGCCGCCGCCGTCAAGCTGCTCAAGGGCGCCGACGGCTTCGCCAAGGTGATCGCCGGCGGCCAGTCGCTGGTGCCGATGATGAACCTGCGGCTGGCGCAGCCCGACTTCCTGGTCGACATCACGCGCATCGAGGCGTTGCGCCGGCTGGAGAAGACCGGCGATTCGCTGTTCATCGGCGGGCTGACCAAGCACGCCCACATCGAGGACGGCAAGGCGCCCGACACCACCAACGGCTACCTGCGCACGATCGCGGGCGGCATCGCCTACCGCGCGGTGCGCAACCGCGGCACGGTCGGCGGCAGCGTCGTCCACGCCGACCCGTCGGGCGACTGGCCGACCGCCATGCTGGCGGCCGGCGCGACCGCGCATATCGCCGGGCCGGACGGCGCGCGGCAGGTGCCGCTGGCGGAATTCTTCATGGGTCCCTACGCCACCGTGGTCGGCGAACACGAGATTATGGAGGGCCTCGCCGTGCCGGTGTTCTCGCCGCAGGCCAAGTGGGGCTACTACAAGATCTGCCGCAAGCCGGGCGAGTTCGCCGACTCGATCGGCGCGGTCGTGCTCGACCCCGCGCGCGGCTATTCCCGCGTGGTGCTGGGCGCCACCGACGGCGCACCCATCCTGCTGCCGGCTTTGGCGGAGAAGGCCGCCGCCGGCAAGGCGGTCGCGATCGAGGAGGCGGGCCAGGCGGTCGATGCCGCGCTGCCCGGCCTCGACGCCTACGACCGCCAGATCCACGCAACCGCCCTCAGCCGGGCCATCACGAAGGCGCTTTCCGCATGAAACCCGTGTCGATGACCGTCAACGGCCGCAAGGTCAGCGCCACCGTCGAGCCTCGCCTGTCGCTGGCCGACTACGTGCGCGAGCATCTGCGCTTCACCGGCACGCATTTGGGCTGCGAGCACGGCGTGTGCGGCGCCTGCACGGTGCTGATCGACGGCGAGCCGCAACGGTCGTGCATCACCTTCGCGGTCGCCTGCGACGGCGCCGACGTGCGCACCGTGGAAGGCTTCGACGACGACGAGGTGATGGCGCAGCTGCGCACCGCGTTCACCGAGCACCACGGCCTGCAGTGCGGCTACTGCACGCCCGGCATGCTGGTCAGCGCGCGCGACATCGTGCGCCGGCTGCCCG
>JBFWQM010000376.1:0-3402 GCA_050249455.1 Rhodospirillaceae bacterium
CCACGACGACCGCTACGTCGTTCGGGTGACGGCGCAGTCGGCGCACCGCATCCGCTGGGTGCTGGCGAACCAGATCTTCCGCCTGCCGGAGACGCGCTTCCGCGTCATCTGCGACAACGTCGGCGGCGGCTTCGGCATGAAGGGCGGCACCTATCCCGAATACGCGCTGGCGCCGCTGGCGGCCAAGATCGTCGGCCGGCCGGTCAAGTGGATCGCCGAGCGCAGCGAAGGCATCCTGTCCGACGAGCAGGCGCGCGACAACGTGACGGAGGCCGAGCTCGCGCTCGACAAGGACGGCAAGTTCCTCGGGCTGCGGGCGCAGACCCTGGCGAACTGCGGCGCCTACCACAACTCCGACCGCAACTCGGGCCCGGCGATCGCCAACATCGGCGTGCTGGCCGGCACCTACACCACGCCGGCGATGTTCGTGGAGGTGCGCGGGGTGCTGACCAACACGATGCTGACGGCGCACTACCGCGGCGCCGGCCGGCCGGAGGCGGCCTACGTGATCGAGACGCTGGTCGACCTCGCCGCGCGCAAGCTCGGCATCGATGCGGCGGAGCTCCGCCGGCGCAACACCATTCCGGCAAGTGCGATGCCGTACAAGACGGCGCTGGTCTACACCTACGACTCTGGCGACTTCGGGAAGAACCTCGAGGATTGCCTTGCCGGCGCCGACTACGCGGGCTTCGCGGCGCGGCGGGCGGACTCGGCCGCGCGCGGCAAGCTGCGCGGCATCGGCATCTCCAACACCGTGGAGGCGACGGCCAGCGGCATGCTGGAATCGGCGGAGCTGCGGTTCGACCCATCGGGCGGCATCACCCTGATGATGGGCACCCACGACCACGGACAGGGCCACGCGACGACGTTCAAGCAGATCCTCGCCGACAAGCTCGGCCTGGACGCCGGGCTGATCCGCTACGTCAACGGCGACACCGACCGGGTGACCATCGGCACCGGCACGTTCGGCTCGCGCTCGGCGGTGTGCGGCGGCGGCGCGGTCGAGCTCGCTGCGCGCAAGGTGGTGGAGAAGGGCACGCGCATCGCCGCGCATCTGCTGGAGGCCGCCGACAGCGATATCGTCTTCGCCGACGGCAAGTTCACCGTCGCGGGCACCGACCGCTCGGTCGGGCTGGTCGATGTCGCGAAGACCTCCTTCATGGGCGGCCGGCTGCCGAAGGGCGTCGAGCCCGGCCTCGACGAGATCGGCAACTACGAAGGCCCGATGACCTTCCCCAACGGCTGCCACGTCTGCGAGGTGGAGGTCGACCGCGCCACCGGCGCGGTGGAGGTCGTGCGCTACACGGTGGTGGACGACGTCGGCGTCATCATCAACCCGCTGCTGGTGAAGGGCCAGATCCACGGCGGCATCGCGCAGGGCGTCGGCCAGGCGCTGATGGAGGACATCGCGATCGACGACTCCGGCCAGGTCGTCACCGGCTCGTTCATGGACTATTGCATGCCGCGCGCCGACGACTTCTGCGCCATCGACGTGCACGGCAACGTGGTGCCGACCAACACCAACCCGCTCGGCGTCAAGGGCTGCGGCGAAGCCGGCTGCGTCGGCGCGCTGGCCGCGGTGATGAACGCCGTCAACGACGCGCTGGCCCACGCCGGCGCGCCCTACGTCCAGATGCCGGCGACGCCGGAGAAGGTTTGGCGGGCGCTGGACGCGGCGCGCCGCTGACTGGTTTGCCTCGCCGGACGGCGAGGCGGCCCCCCTCCCCCAACCCCCTCCCTCCAGGGGAGGGGCTTTCTTTGATTCTCCCTCCTCCCCCGGAGGGAGGGGCAGGGGGAGGGGGCCCGCCGTAACGCGGCGAAACGAACAAGATCTACCCCGGCAGCTTGAGCGGGAAGACGATGCGGAACTCGGTGCCGTCGGAGTGGCGCACGGCCTCGGTCTTGCCGTGGAGCTGCTGCGACAGGAGGGCGACCAGCTTCAGGCCCATCGAGCTTGCATTGCGCGGCTGGTCCGCCGCGGGCATGCCGACGCCGTCGTCGCGCACGCTTAGGCGCGCGCCCTCGGGCGCAGCCGTCAGCGAGATGGCGATGCGGCCGGTGCGGTTGCCGGGGAACGCATGCTTGACCGCGTTGGACAGCACCTCGTTGACGATCAGCGCCAGCGGCGTCGCGATATCGATGTCGGCGTTGATCGGCGCCGCGTCCACGGTCCATCGCACGCGCTCGGGATCAACGATGTAGGATTCGGCGATCGCCTCCACCAGCTCGCCGAGATAGCTGCGCAGGTCGACCTGGACGTGCTGGTCGACCTGGTAGAGCTGGCGGTGGACCAGGCTCATCGCCTTGATGCGCTGCTGGATGTCGGTCAGCCGGAAGACGAAGTCGGCGGGCGCGTTGCGCGCTTCGAGCTGCAGCAGGCTGGACACGACCTGCAGGTTGTTCTTCACGCGGTGATGGATCTCGCGGAACAGCAGCTCCTTCTCCTGCAGCGCCGCGGTCAGCTCGGCAGTGCGCTCGGCGACACGGCGCTCCAGCTCGGCGTTGAGCTCGCGCACCGCGCGCTCGCTGCGCTCGCGCTCGCCGATCTGGGCGTTTAGCGCCCGGTTCGCCTCCTCCAGCATGCGGCCCGAGGGCAGCGTCAGCGCCTGCGGCATGCCGAGCCACAGGATCACGGCCGTGGTGATCGAGACCGCGGCGGTCGCCGCCTTGATCAGGCCGTCCGCGACGTAGTCCGGGTACCACAGGGTCCAGACGCCGACCAGGTGGGTGGTGCCGCAGGCGGCGATGAACGCCACGAACAGCATGATGATGCGGCGGTTGGCGAGATCGGGCCGCCGGCTGGCGAAGTAGAACAACGCCGCCGGTATCGAGAAATAGGCGAGCGCGATCAGCGAGTCCGATCCGACGTGCAGCCAGATCAGGGCGGGTTCCCACGACAGGCAGATGCCGTGCGGCAGGAAGGCGGAGTCGGGCATCAAACCGAAGAGCGACGACATCATGCGGCAGTCCAGACTGTGGGGTAGATTCAGACTAGCATAGACGCGGGCCTGCCAACGGCACCGCAACCGCAAGAAGGGGAGGTTCCATGCGCATCGACATCCACGCCCACGTCGTCGACCGCCGCTACCAGGACGAGCTGCAATCGCTGCTCGGGCTCACCCCGGAATACCCCTCCCCCGGCCGGACGCTGATGCGCCGCAACGGGGCGACCTATTCATGGTATCGCGAGGACATGTTCGACTTCGACCACCGGTTGCGCGAGATGGACCGCAAGGGCATCGACATGCGCGTCCTGTCGCTGTCGGCGCCGAACGTCTACGACTGGGACGCCGCCGGCCAGGTCCGCATGGCGCGCCACGTCAACGACGCGACGGCGCGCATCTGCCGCGCCCATCCCGACCGCTTCGTCGGGCTGGCCAGCCTGCCGCTGAAGGACGTCGA
>JBFWQM010000377.1:0-3368 GCA_050249455.1 Rhodospirillaceae bacterium
CACCCGCTTCGCCGCCTATGTCGATGACCGACCTCAGGACAACGTGTTCCGGGTCGACCGTGCGATTTACGTCGACCCGGACGTCTTCCAGGCGGAGCTGACCGGTATTTTCGAGGCGACGTGGCAGTATGTCTGCCACGAGAGCCAGATCGCCGAGGCGGGGGACTACTTCGCCTCGACGATCGGCCGGCAACCGGTGTTCGTCAGCCGCCAGAAGGACGGCGGCGTCCGCGGCTTCATCAACGCCTGCGCCCATCGCGGCGCGATCTTGACGCCGTTGCGCCAGGGCCGTGCCGCGACCTTGACCTGCCGCTTCCACGGCTGGACGTTCGGGGCGGACGGCCGCTGCATCAAGATCAAAAACGAGGAGTCGGGCTATCCCGCCGGTGCGTTCGACAAGGAGCGCAACGGCCTGACGCCGCTGCCGAGAGTGGGCGTCTACCGCGGCTTCGTGTTCGCGAGCCTGAACCCCGACGTGCCGCCGCTGGAGGACTTCCTCGGCGAGGCGAAGACGTTCCTCGAGTTCGTGGCCGACCAGGGCGACGGCGGCATGGAGGTGCTGCCGGGCGCGTCCACCTACGTCATTCACGGCAACTGGAAGCTGCAGAGCGAGAACGCGGTCGACGGCTATCACGTTTCCACCGTTCACCGCGTGTTCGGCGCCACCGTCGGCCGGCGCGAGGAGCGCGGCGGCTACGAGGGCATGATGCGCACCGAGAACGGGCGCATCGCCGGCCAGGTGGTCAACGGCTGCTACGACCTCGGCGACGGCCACATGGTGATCTGGGCCGACCGCCACCCGCCCGACTCGAGCCCGCTCTACGAGCAGAAGGACCGGCTGGAGCGCACCTACCTGCCGGAGAAGGTGCGCTGGATGCTGGGGCGCGGGCGCAACCTGATCGTCTTCCCCAGCCTGATGATCAACGACTTCGCGGCGACGCAGATCCGCACCTTCCGCCCGCTCGCGGTCGACAAGACCGAAGTGACCATCTACTGCCTCGCGCCCAAGGGCGAGTCCAAGGCGGCGCGCTACGCGCGGCTGCGCAAGTTCGAGGACTTTTTCCTGGTCAGCGGCATGGCGACGTCTGATGACGTGATGGCGCTGGAGGACACGCAGACCGGCAGCAACGGGCGCACCGCGCAGTGGGGCGACTTCCACCGCGGGCTCGCCTCGGTGATCGCCGGTCCCGACGAGCCGGCGCGCGAAGGCGGGTTCAGCCCGGCGACCAGCAACAACACCTGGGACCAGGAGACGCTCTACCACGGCTTCTACCGCCGCTGGAAAAAGCTGATGACGGCCGCCCGGGGGACGCAGCAGGAGGCAGCGGAATGACCAGCGCGATCGAGACGCTCGTCGACGACCGGCCGAAGGACGGCGTGTTCCGCGTCGACCGGTCGGTCTACACCGACGCGGAGGTGTTCGACGCCGAGATGGCGCGCATCTTCGAGGGAAGCTGGGTCTATCTCTGCCACGAGAGCCAGGTGGCGAAGCCGGGCGACTACTTCTCCGCCGAGCTCGGCCGCGAACCGGTGTTCGTGATCCGCGACAAGGACGGCGCGCTCCACTGCTTCCTGAACGCCTGCTCGCACCGCGGCGCGATGCTGACGCCGTTCAAGCAAGGCCACGCCAACACGCTGACCTGCCGCTTCCACGGCTGGACCTATGCCGCCGACGGCCGTTGCCTCAAGACCAAGAACGAGGAGACCGGCTATCCGGCGGGCTTCGACCGCTCGTGCTTCAACTTGACCCGCGTCGCCCGGCTGGAGAGCTACCGCGGCTTCGTGTTCGGCTGTCTCAATGCCGAGGTCGGCCCGCTCGCCGACCACCTCGGCGCGGCGAAGCCGTGGATCGACCTGATGGCCGAGCAGTCCACCGACGGCCTGGAGGTGGTGCCGGGCTATGCCACCTACATGATCCGCGGCAACTGGAAGCTCCAGGCGGAGAACAGCGTCGACGGCTACCACGTCTCCACCGTGCACCGCGTGTTCGCCTCCACCATCGGCGCGCGCGAGAGCCGCGGCGGCTACGAGGGGACCAAGAAGACCGAGGCGGGCCGCATCACCGGCAACGTCCACTCCGGGTCCTACGACCTTGGCAACGGCCACATGGCGATCTGGGCGCAGCATACGACGCCGGAGGTGCGCCCGATCTGGGAGCGGCGCGAGGACCTCGCCCGCCGGCTCAGGCCGGAGCAGGTCGACTGGATCCTGAACAAGGGGCGCAACCTCTATCTGTTCCCCAACGTGATGCTGATGGACAACCCGTCCACCCAGATCCGGGTGATCAAGCCGATCGCCGCCGACCGCGCCGAGGTGACCGTCTACTGCATAGCCCCGAAGGGCGAGAGCCAGCAGGCGCGCTCCGCCCGGCTGCGCAAGTTCGAGGACTTCTACCTCACCACCGGCATGGCGACGTCGGACGACATCGCCGCGCTGGAGGACTGCTTCGACGGCGCGTACGGCGCGTTGGCGCGGTGGAACAACTTCGACCGCGGCATGCACGAGACGATCCACGGCCCCGACGAACAGGCGACCGAGCTCGGCTTCGCGCCGGCGGCATGCACCCGCAACTGGGACCACGAGACGCTGTTCCACGGCTTCTACCGCCACTGGCACAAGCTGATGGCGAACGGGACGGCCAACGGCAACGGGAGTGCGCGGTGATGCGCAACGACATCGACCTGCAGACGGAGGTCGCCAACCTCATCAGCCGCGAGGCGATGCTGCTCGACCGCCACCGCTGGGACGAGTGGCTGGCGCTGTTCACCCCCGACGCCGTGTACTGGGTGCCCGCCTGGAAGTCGGAGGAGGAGACCACCGACGACCCGGAGACGCAGCTCAACCTGATCTACCTGCGCGACCGCGGCGGCATGGAAGACCGCGTCTTCCGCATCGAGTCGCGCGATTCCTACGCCTCGGTCCCGCTCGACCGCACGGTCCACCTGATCGGCAACGTGCTGGTGGAGAAGGTGGACGGCGACCGCGTGGAGGCGACCGCAAACTGCCTGGTCCATTCCTTCGGCAAGAAGGGCGGCCAGACCCGCGGCAGCCTGTACGACTTCGTGCTGCGCCGGGAGGGCGGCGAGCTCAAGATCGCGCGCAAGAAAATCACCTTCATCGACGATCGCCTCGAAGGCGCCGTCGACATCTATCACCTGTAGACCGTTCGCGTTAGATTTCCGTCATGGCCGGATCGGCCGCAGGCCGACTTCCGGCCATCCGCGCCGTTGCGGCGTGAGGCAGGAAGACGTGGATGGCCGGGACAAGCCCGGCCATGACGGAAGCAGGGAACGGTCCGGCGAGGCGAACGTCATGCTCGCACTGTGCAAGGTCGAGGCGAACGAGGGCGGCATCGCACTGCGTGAGGC
>JBFWQM010000378.1:0-3354 GCA_050249455.1 Rhodospirillaceae bacterium
GCCGCACGTTGAGGTGGCTGTGCGAGTTCTCGTAGATGTAGATGCCCATCAGCCGCGGCCCGCGGAGCTGGCAGCGGTGGATGGTCATGTTGTCGACGCCGGTGTCCGGGTCGATGGTGATGGCGTGCCCGGCGGTGACGTAGCGGCCGGCATCGCCCTCGTGCTGGTGCAGCGCGGGCAGGATGGCAAGGTCGACGTCGTGGCCGGTCTGAACCACCTCCTGCACCGGCGGCGTGCCGCCCTCGAAGACCACCGGCGGGATCGGCTTGGCCGACAGCGCGGCGAAGGCGCGCGCCGAGTCGCGGTGGTCGGCGAGGCCGAGCGCGGTCGCGCACAGCGCGCGGCTGGCGAACAGGTTGGTCGCGACCGGCATGGCGGCGGTCTTGCCGTTGGGCAGCACCGGCTTGTCGACCACCACCATCGGGCTCCAGCCGGCCTCCCACACCGCGTGCTGGATGGCAGTGATCTCCTGGATCACCGACAGCGGCGCCGCCGGCCGGTAGATCGAGGCCTCGTGCTCGGCGAGGAACGTGCGCAGGTCGGCGGCCATCAGGCGAGCCCCGTCTTGCCGAGGAAGCGGAAATACGGCTCTTGGCGGCCGCGCAGGTCCTTCATCTCCGCGTCGCTGAACCACTTGGAGAAGTCCATCTTGTCCACCGGGTAGCGGGCGCGCTGGAAGTGGCCCTTCTGGTCCATCGGCACGGTGGCGTCGAAGCCGACGCCGCCGTCGGAAACCGAGATCTGGCCGGTCTTGAACTCCGACGGCTGGTAGGCCTGGCCGCGGCTGTATTCGCCGTAGATGACGATGTCGCGCCGCGGGCTGACGCGCGATTCCATCGCCCACATCACGTCCTCGGGCTCCCAGATGTTGATGTCCTCGTCGACCACCACGCACATCCGCAGGCCGCGGTGGGTGGTCATGATGGCGCCCATGATGTTGCGCTGCAGGCCCTCGTCGGACCGCCGCTGCTTCTTCACCTGGACCACTACGCCGCCCCAGATGGTCAGGCCGGTCCACACCGCAACGTCCTGCACGAAGCCGGGCGCCATGCGCTCGCACATCTCGTAGATCGAGGCGCAGACATAGGGCGCCTGGTACCACACCGAGCCCAGCATCGGGGTGTAGTAGATCGGCTTGTCGCCGCGGTGGGTGATCGCGGTCAGCTCGAACGCGCGCGGCGTGCGGTAGGCGCGGCCCATGAAGCGCGCCCATTCCGGGTGCAGCGGCGCCACGCCCTGCTTGCCGACTTCCTCCGCCTCGTCGGTTTCCCACATCCGCTGGCCGTCGATGATGTAGCCCTCGAGCACCCATTCGGACTGGGCGATCGCGTAGGCGTCGACGGTCTTCGCCTTGACGATGTCGACCGGCGAGCCCTGCAGCGCGCCGGCGGTGCCGATCTCGTCGGTGAAGCCGGGGAAGACGATCGGGTTGAAGGTGGAGAAGCCCATCATCTCGATCGCCGGCGGCGGGCTGATGTTGACCGTGCAGGGAATCCGCTCGCCGCGGTGGCGGTTGCAGATCGCATCGCCCTGGCCGCCCGGCACCATGTTGATCGAGGCGATCTTGGAGCTGCCGCGGAACGACATGCGGTAGAACGAGAACTGCGACCCGCCGCCCGGCACCCAGGGCGAGCCGATGTAGTGGACGCCGGAGCCGAAGATGCGTCCGCCGTCGCCTTCGGTGTGCAGCACCATCGGCAGGATGTCGACCACCTGGCCGATGTCCGAGGCGGGGATTACCACCTCCTGGCACGGAGCGTCCTTGGACCCGACCTCGCGCGGCGCGATCGGGTTGCGCACCGCATCGAGCAGCTTGAACTTGATGTCCGAATAGCTTTCGGCGCCGACCAGGCGAGCGCAGCGGTCGCGCGTGCCCCACAGGTTGGCGATCATCCGGGCGTTCGGGTAGCCCGTGATGTTGTCGGCGACCAGCGCCTTGGAGTCGTCGAACGCCTTGGCGATCGCGGTCATCTCCAGCACCGGGTCGACCGGTTTCTGGATGTAGTGCACGTCGTCGCCGAGCCATTCCAGCGTGTGGCGCAGGCTGACGAACGCCTCCTCTCGCGTGGCCGGCTTCTTCTTCATCGCGGTGGACATCAGACCGAAACCCTCATTGTGCGGCCGGGGCGGCGAGCGCCCACGGCGATGCGAAGCTGTCGCCAAGCACGTACTGCTTCGGCCACGGCAGCGGCTGGCCGAGCGCCCTGGCGGCATGGCGGGCGTAGGCGGGGTCGTACAGGTGGCCGCGGCCCAGCATGCAGATCTCGGCGACGCCGCTCGCCACAGCGTCGTTCATCTCGTGCGGGCTTGCGAAGTTGCCGACCAGCGCGGTCGGGAGGCCGGTCTCGGCGCGGATGCGCCGTGCGGCCGGGGCGTTGAACAGGCCGGGGATGCGGGGGCGCGGCGCGGCGGTGGTGCCGCCCGACGAGACGTCGAGCAGGTCGAGCCCGGCATCCTTCAGCATCCGCGCGATCACCACCGCATCCTCCACCGTGGTGCCGCCGTCGATGAAATCGACCGAGGAGATGCGCGCCATGATCGGCTTGTCGGCCGGCCACACCTTGCGCACGTCGGTCAGGATCTCGACGGCGAGGCGGGCGCGGTTCTCCACCGGCCCGCCATAGCCGTCGTTGCGCTGGTTGGTGAGCGGCGAGATGAACTGCGCGACCAGGTAGCCGTGCGCGAAATGGAGTTCGATCACGTCGAAGCCGGCCTCGTCGGCCAGCCGTGCGGTGCGGACGAAGTCGGCCCGCACCCGCGCGATGTCGTCCTCGGTCATCGCGCGCGGCGGCGGGCTCTCGGGCAGCAGCGGGAGGGAGGAGGGAGCGATCGTTTCCCAGCCGCCGGGCTCCAGCGGCTTGTTCGACCCCCCGTCCCACGGCCGGTGCGTCGAGCCCTTGCGACCGGCGTGGCTGACCTGGATGCCGAACTTTGCCGGAGTGTTGCCGTGGATGAAGTCGGCGACCCGCCGCCATGCCTTCACATGCTCGGCCGTGTAGAGGCCGGCGCAGCCCGGCGTGATGCGCCCGTCGGCCGACACGTCGGTCATCTCCGTCATCACCAGCCCGGTGCCGCCCATGGCGAAGCCGCCGAGGTGGACGAGGTGGAAGTCGGTCGGCGTGCCGTCGTCCGCCGAGTACATGCACATCGGCGACACGGCGAGCCGGTTGGGCACTGTGACGCCGCGCATCGCGTAGGGGGTGAACATCGGCGGGGTGGTCATCGAGATTCCTTCGGTCTGACGGCGATCGTGCGGAGGCGCCCCCTCCCCCTGACCCCCTCCCACGAGGGGAGGGGGAAGCACGCTGTCAGAATTCCTCCATCAGCCGGCCGAGGCCGCGGACCTGGTCCTGG
>JBFWQM010000379.1:0-3352 GCA_050249455.1 Rhodospirillaceae bacterium
CCAGGCGCTCGGCCCGGTGAAAAAGGTCTTCGACGACGCGCTGGAGGCGCGGCGGCGGCTGGTGGGAGGGGCGGGCCGGGGGTGACAAGGGATGGGTGGCCCGTCACGGCCAAGGCACATGCGGTGCCTTGACCAGAGGCAATGCCCGAACGCACTGAATGCCGTCATCGACCGACTCGCCTCGCGCTCATGTAAGCTGAGCTTTCAGACGGTCACATTGCATGCAAGGAATTCAAATGACCGACACCGCCACACTTCCGATGCTCAATTACGCGGCGTGGCTGGAAGCCTCGATATCTAATTACGAAAAGCTGGCGCGAGGGCTGGTGGCACACAACGCCGAAAAGGGCCGCGTCGTCGAAGCGATCGTGAAGACCGCTCTGCGAGCCATACTACCGGGCCGCTTCAGCATCGGCACGGGTTTCGCCATTAACGCGGCTGGTGAGACCAGTTCGCAGCTCGATCTCGTCATCTATGACGCAGCGCTGAATGCCCCAATAGTTCTCGAAGGGGGCACCGGCCTTTTTCCCATTGAGTGCATCTACGGACTTGTCGAGGTGAAATCGACTCTCGATGGCGCTGCCATCAAACAGGCCATGAAGTCGATTCGTAAGGTGCGGTTGATGTCCCGTGAGAAACGCTATGTGCAATACGGGAGCGAACCGGATTCTGTCACCGGCAACCCGATCACCACCAAATCCGAAAATCAGTCTCGGCTTCCGCCGAGATCATACATCTTCGCGCTGAGTACAAAATTCGCCGCCATCGATGCGGTAGTCGATTGCATTCGTGAGAACTATCCGGAGAACGACGCATTCGTACACGGTACCGTCGTCGTTGAACGGAAGTGGCTTATTCGGCAGGTGGCTGAAAGGATACCTTACGAGTTTGTGTCCCGGGAAGGCGATGCGCTTGCAGCGTTCTGTGGCGCCGTTCTGGACTCGCTGCAAAGCATGCCCGTCAAGCCTGCATCGATGGGACGATATCTTGGGCTGTCGAACTAGCGATATCTTTTTGTTTGTTCCGGAGACGAATTGATGACGTACCGCCCGTGGATCGGCTGCAATTTCGAAACCGGTGCATTCTTCGGCCAGCGCGTACTGATCATGGGGGAATCGCACTACGGTTCCCGATGACCCGGAAACGACGATCACCGTCGTGCGGAATGCGTGCAATGGCATGGCGGGCCGCTTCTTCACGAATCTAGGCAGTGTCTTTGTCGGGCTGGTCGCGTATCGGGCTTCGCCCGACCGCTTCTGGAACAGCGTTGCGTTCATGAATTTCATAGACTGGTCAGTCGGCGCAACGGTGAAGAACAGACCATCCGCGGATTTGCTCACCCGCAGCGGGGCGAACTTCCGCGAAAGGCTCAATGCCATTGCCCCCGACCGGGTGATTGTATTCAGCAGCCTTTCGTGGCGCTATCTACCGCCCTTTGATAGCGTAAGCGCTCCGGACGGCTTCACATTCGACCCGCGCCAACCCGAAATTGCGTGGTGTGGAGGGTACCGACTTGCGAACGGTCAGACGGCTTGGACGATGTTCGCACAACATCCGAGCAGTCGAGGGTGGAAACCAGGCCAATGGCGGAGCCTTGTTGCATCGTTCCTGGCCACGCCGTTTCCGAGCCCGCCGACCCAACCCGAACCGCCGGCCGAGGAGATTCCCGCGCGCGATAATTGAGCCGTCGGGACGCCGGTGATGCGATTCCTGCGGTGCCATCGGGCAAATTTGGCGCGCCCGACTGGATTCGAACCAGTGACCCCAGGATTAGGAATCCTGTGCTCTATCCTGCTGAGCTACGGGCGCAGCCCGGTCCACGCATAGCAGAACCGGGGGCGGCGGGCCAGAGGGGCGGGGGCGCCCGGACGCGGCCGGGGAGGCCGGCCGTGTCCGGGCGTGCAGTCGTCTGCGGTCAGGCGAGGTCGAAGCGGTCGGCGTTCATCACCTTGGTCCAGGCGGCGGCGAAGTCCCGCACGAACTTCTCCTTCGCGTCGTCCTGGGCGTAGGCCTCGGCCAGCGCGCGGAGCTGGGAGTTCGAGCCGAACACGAGGTCGACGCGGGTCGCCGTCCACTTCGCCTTGCCGGTGGCGCGGTCGCGGCCCTCGTAGAGATCGTTGGCGTCCGACACCGGCTTCCATGCGGTGCGCATGTCGGTCAGGTTGACGAAGAAGTCGTTGGTCAGCGCGCCGGGCCGGTCGGTCAGGACGCCGTGCGGCGCGCCGGCGTGGTTGGCGCCGAGCACCCGCATGCCGCCGACCAGCACCGTCATCTCCGGCGCCGTCAGGGTGAGGAGGTGGGCCTTGTCCACCATCATCTCCTCCGGCGACACCTTCACGCCCGCCTTGTGGTAGTTGCGGAACGGGTCGGAGACCGGCTCCAGCACCGCGAAGCTCGCGGCGTCGGTCTGCGCCTCGGTCGCGTCGGTGCGGCCGGGCGCGAAGCCGACGGTGACCTCGACCCCGGCCTGCTTGGCCGCCGCCTCCACCGCCGCGCCGCCGGCGAGCACGATCAGGTCGGCGAGCGAGACCTTCTTGCGCCCCGCCCCGGCGTTGAACGCCGCCCGGATCTCCTCCAGCTTCGCCAGCACCTTGGCGAGCTGGGCCGGCTGGTTCACCTCCCAGTCCTTCTGCGGCGCGAGGCGCACGCGCGCGCCGTTGGCGCCGCCGCGCTTGTCGGAGCCGCGGAACGTCGCGGCCGACGCCCACGCGGTGCCGACCAGTTCGGCGACCGAGAGGCCGGAGGCCATGATCTTCGCCTTGAGGCCGGCGATGTCCGCCGCGTCGACCAGGTCGTGGTCGACCGCGGGCACCGGGTCCTGCCAGATCAGGTCCTCGGCCGGCACCTCCGGGCCGAGGTAGCGCGACTTCGGCCCCATGTCGCGGTGGGTCAGCTTGAACCACGCGCGGGCGAAGGCGTCGGCGAACTCCTGCGGGTTCTTGTGGAAGTGGCGCGCGATCTTCTCGTAGGCCGGGTCCATCCGCAGCGCGAGGTCGGCGGTGGTCATGATCGTGGTCACGCGCTTGGACGCATCGTGCGCGGCCGGCACCAGGTCCTTCTCGGCGGGGTTGACCGGCACCCACTGCCACGCGCCGGCCGGGCTCTTCACCAGGTCCCAGTCGTAGCCGAACAGCATGTCGAAATAGCCCATGTCCCACTGCGTCGGGTTCGGCGTCCAGGCGCCTTCGATGCCGCTGGTCAGGGTGTCGCCGCCGACGCCGGTGCCGCCGCGGTTCTTCCAGCCGAGGCCCATCTCCTCCAGCGGCGCGGCCTCCGGCTCGGGGCCGATCAGCGCCTTGTCGCCGGCGCCGTGGCACTTGCCGAAGGTGTGGCCGCCGGCGACCAGCGCGAC
>JBFWQM010000380.1:0-3343 GCA_050249455.1 Rhodospirillaceae bacterium
TGATGGTGATGCCGCGCTCCTGCTCCTGCTCCATCCAGTCCATCGTGGCGGTGCCCTCATGGACCTCGCCGATCTTGTAGGACTTGCCGGTGTAGTAGAGCACCCGCTCCGTCGTCGTCGTCTTGCCGGCATCGATGTGGGCCATGATGCCGATGTTGCGGTAGCGGTCGATCTGATGGGTGCGCGCCATGGTCGTGTTCCTACCAGCGATAGTGCGAGAACGCCTTGTTGGCGTCGGCCATGCGATGGGTGTCCTCGCGCTTCTTCACCGCGGCGCCACGGTTGTTGGCGGCGTCCAGCAGCTCGTTCGACAGGCGGTCGACCATCGTGTGCTCGGACCGCTTGCGCGCCGTGTCGATGATCCAGCGGATCGCCAGCGCCTGGCGGCGATCGGAACGCACCTCGACCGGAACCTGGTAGGTCGCGCCGCCGACGCGGCGGGAGCGCACCTCCACCGCCGGCTTCACATTGTTCAGCGCGTCGTGGAACAGCTTCACCGCGTCCTGCTTGGTGCGCTGGGCCATGCGGTCGAGCGCGCCGTAGACGATCGTCTCGGCAGCCGACTTCTTGCCCTCGTACATCAGGCAATTGACGAACTTCGCGATCACGGTGTCCCCGAACTTTGCGTCGGGGATGATCTCTCGCTTTTCTGCGGCACGACGGCGCGGCATGGCGGGGCTCTACCTTATTTCGGGCGCTTGGCGCCGTACTTCGAACGGCGCTGACGGCGGTTGGCGACGCCCTGGGTGTCGAGGGTGCCGCGGATGATGTGGTAGCGCACGCCCGGCAGGTCCTTCACGCGGCCGCCGCGGATCAGCACGACCGAGTGCTCCTGCAGGTTGTGGCCTTCGCCGGGGATGTAGCTGGTGACCTCGAACCCGTTGGTCAGCCGCACGCGCGCGACCTTGCGCAGCGCCGAGTTCGGCTTCTTCGGGGTCGTGGTGTAGACGCGCGTGCAGACGCCGCGCTTCTGCGGGCACGCCTGCAAAGCCGGCACCTTGTTGCGCGCCGCCTGCGGGCGACGCGCCTTGCGGATCAATTGGTTAATTGTCGGCACGTCCGATCCTCGTGAAAAAAACCTGCATAAAAGCGCGTCGGCCCCCGGCCGTGCGCCGTTTGTTGCAGGTTTGGGGGCCGCCATCGGGCGGCCGCTATGTTGTCGTCCTAGATCACCGGAAGCTGCGTCTAGGATGTGCTCCTACCACCAGCTCCCCAAAGAGGCGCGCACTATAGTGAGCCCCCCTACCCCCGTCAAGCAGGGATTAGGGCGGAAAACACCGCAAAAACGGGCCGGCGGCGGGCGTTTCCGCCCGCCGCCGATCCACCCGATTCAGGCCGACTTGCTGATCGGCTCCGGCTCTTCCGGGCCGGCGTTCTGCGCGGTGATCGCGGCGAGGTCGCGGTCGCGTTCGGCCGCCACCTTGCGCAGCTCGTTCATGAAGGCGCCGGTGCCGGCCGGGATGAGGCGGCCGACGATGACGTTCTCCTTCAGGCCGATCAGGCCATCGACACGGCCGGAGACCGCGGCCTCGGTCAGGACGCGGGTGGTCTCCTGGAACGAGGCGGCGGAGATGAACGACCGGGTCTGCAGCGAGGCCTTGGTGATGCCCTGCAGCACCGGGATCGCCCGCGCCGGACGGGCCTTCTCCGTCTCCGCCTTGGCGTTGACCTCCTCGAACTCGTCGCGGTCCACCTGCTCGCCGACCAGGAAGGTGGTCTCGCCGGGGTCGACGATCTCCACCTTCTGCAGCATCTGGCGGACGATCACCTCGATGTGCTTGTCGTTGATCTTCACGCCCTGCAGCCGGTAGACCTCCTGGATCTCGTTGATGAGGTAGTTGGCCAGCGCCTCCACCCCCATCACGCGCAGGATGTCGTGCGGCACCGGGCTGCCGTCCATCAGTGGGTCGCCCCGGGTGACATAGTCGCCCTCCTGGACGCTGACGTGCTTGCCCTTGGGGATCAGGTACTCGACCGGCTCCAGCGACTCGTCGTTGGGCCGCACGATGATCCGCCGCTTGGCCTTGTAGTCCTTGCCGAACTCGACCCGGCCGTCGGCCTCGCTGATGATCGCGAAGTCCTTGGGCTTGCGCGCCTCGAACAGCTCGGCCACCCGCGGCAGGCCGCCGGTGATGTCGCGCGTCTTCGAGGTCTCGCGCGGGATGCGGGCCAGCACGTCGCCGGCATGCACCCGCGACCCCGGCTCGACCGACAGGATGGCGTCGACCGAGAGGTAGTAGCGGGCCTCGTTGCCGTTGGGCAGGGTGAGGAGGTCGCCCTTGTCGTCGACCAGCGCGACGCGCGGCCGCAGGTCGGAGCCGCGCGGCTGCTGCTTCCAGTCGATCACCTTCTTGTAGGAGATGCCGGTCGCCTCGTCGGTGATCTCGCGCATCGAGATGCCGTCGATCAGGTCGACATAGTTAACCACGCCCTCGCGCTCGGTGATGATCGGCAGGGTGTAGGGGTCCCACTCCGCCAGCCGCTGGCCGCGCGTGACCTTGGCGTTGTCGTCGGCGAGCAGCCGCGCGCCGTACGGCACGCGATGGCTCGCCCGCTCGCGGCCCTGGTCGTCGACCAGCGCGATCTCGGTGTTGCGCGCCATCACCACCGGGACGCCGCGCGAATCGGTCACCGCGTTGCGGTTCTTGATCCGCACGGTGCCCTCGAACGCCGCCTCGACCGACGACTGCTCGGCGCCGCGCTGGGCGGCGCCGCCGATGTGGAAGGTGCGCATGGTGAGCTGGGTGCCCGGCTCGCCGATCGACTGCGCCGCGATGATGCCGACCGCCTCGCCGATGTTGACCTTGGTGCCGCGGGCCAGGTCGCGGCCGTAGCAGGCGCCGCACACCCCGCCCTTGGTGTCGCAGGTCAAGACCGAGCGGATCTGCACCGACTCGACGCCGGCGCGGTCGATCATCTCGACGATCGCCTCGTCCATCAGCTCGCCCGCCGACACCAGCACGTTGCCCGACAGCGGGTCGATCACGTCGGTCGCCGCGGTGCGCCCCAGCGCCCGCTCGGCCAGCGACTCGATGACGTTGCCGCCCTCGACGACCGACCGGATGGTGAGGCCGCGGGTGGTGCCGCAGTCCTCCTCGATCACCGTGCAGTCCTGCGCCACGTCGACCAGCCGGCGGGTCAGGTAGCCGGAGTTGGCCGTCTTCAGCGCGGTGTCGGCCAGGCCCTTGCGGGCGCCGTGCGAGGAGTTGAAGTACTCGAGGACCGTCAGCCCCTCCTTGAAGTTGGAGATGATCGGCGTCTCGATGATCTCGCCCGACGGCTTGGCCATCAGGCCGCGCATGCCGGCGAGCTGCTTCATCTGGTTGGCCGAGCCGCGGGCGCC
>JBFWQM010000381.1:0-3340 GCA_050249455.1 Rhodospirillaceae bacterium
ACGCGGCGGAGAAGCGGCCCGACGTGCTGCGCATCATCCTCGACGTGCTCAGGAACCCGCTGATCATCGCCTTCCCGTTCGGCATCGCGTTCAACCTGCTGGGCGGGCTGCCGCCGTGGCTGGAGCGGACGATGGGGATGCTGGGCCAGGCGTCGCTGCCGATCGCGCTGCTGTGCGTCGGCGCCGGGCTCAACTTGGCGGCGGTGCGGACGACCCGGTTCCTGGTCACGCTGTCGGTCGCGCTCAAGCTCGCCGGGCTGCCCTTGCTGGTCTGGGTCGCCTGCCCGCTGTTCGGGGTCGACGGCGAGCCGCGGGCGGTGCTGACCCTGCTCAGCGCGCTGCCGGCGGCGCCGGCGTCCTACATCCTGGCCCGCATGATGGGCGGCGACGCGCCGCTGATGGCGGCGATCCTGACCACCCAGGTCGCCCTGTCGGCGGCGACCCTGCCGGCGATCCTGGCGCTGCTGGCCGCCGTCGTGCCGCCAAGCTAGAATTGGCCCGACAGGCGACGAGGAGGATCACGATGGCCACCAAGGTAAGCCCGCCGGACGAGCTGCCGGTCGAGGTCCTGCGCGAGATGGAGGCCCTGAACACCGAGGCCGCCAAGTTCTCCATCTGGCTGCGCACCCAGCCAAACTCCCCGGTCCAGCGGCCGTGGCACGTCGGCGAGACCGGCCGGCCGCCGGTCGCCCCCGGTGCGGTGATCCCGAGCCACCCTAAGGCGGTGCCGCATGTCTGGCGCTGGAAGGACATCGAGCCCTATCTCTACCGGGTCGCCGAGCTGTGCCCGCTGGAGTTCACCGAGCGCCAGCAGTTCCTGCTGGTGAACCCGGGCCTGCCGACCGGCATCAAGGTGACCAACACGATCCGTGTCGCGGTCTCGATTTACGGCCCCGACGACAACGCCGAGACCCACCTGCACACGCCCAACGCCAGCCGCACCATCCTGTCGGCCGGCGGCGGCTACACCATCGTCGAGGGCGAGAAATTCCACGCCGAGCGCGGCGACCTGATCCTCACTCCGAACGGCACCTGGCACGGCCACGGCAATGACGGCGCCGAGCCGATCATCTGGATGGACGTGCTCGACTGGCCGCTGCTCGACTACCTCGACTGCATCTGGATCCGCCGCGACTACGACGAGTCGAAGCCCAACGAGCCGCCGAAGCCGGAAGGCTACTCGCAGCAGCTCTACGGCAAGGGCGGCGTGGTCCCGCGCTTCGTGCCCGACCGCCGCGGCGTCGGCGTCGACGTCTCGCCGATGTTCCAGTACCGCGGCACGGCGACGCGCGAGGCGCTGCACGCGATGCGCGACACCGACGGCAGCCCCTACGAGGGCGTCATCGTCGAGTTCGTCAACCCGGTCGACGGCCACCCGGTCTTCCCGACCCTGACCTACAAGGCGCAGCTCCTGCGCCCCGGCGAGAAGACGCTGCCGTTCCGCCACACCGCGTCGGCGATGTACGTGGTGCTGGAAGGCACCGGCTACACCGAGGTCGACGGCAAGCGGCTGGAGTGGTCGGAAAACGACTTCTTCGTCATCCCCAACCACATGTGGCGCCGCCACGTGAACCTGGACGTGCACAAGGACGCAGTGATCTACCAGGTCACCGACGAGCCGCTGCTGAAGAAGATCAGCCAGTACCGCGCGCAGGGCCGCAACCGCGACGGCGCCGTCGTCAACCTGGACGCGTGAGGACGCATGTTCTTCGAGCCCGACAAGAACGACCACGGCCTGCCGCACAACCCGCTGAAGGCCTGCGTGGTGCCGCGCCCGATCGGCTGGATCACCTCGCTCAGCGCCGCGGGCCGGATCAACCTGGCGCCGTTCAGCTTCTTCAACCTGCTGTCGTACAACCCGCCGTTCGTCATGTTCTCCGCCGGCGGCCACGAGAAGGACGAGGAGGTCAAGGACAGCCCGGCCAACATCAAGGCGACCGGCGAATTCGTCTACAACATCGCGACCTGGGACACCCGCCACGCGATGAGCAGGACAGGCCTGATCACCGACCGCACGGTCGATGAGTTCGCCGCGGTCGGCCTGACCCCCGCCCCGTCGCGCTTCGTCAAGCCGCCGCGGGTCGCCGAATCGCCGATCCACTTCGAGTGCGTGCACCACCAGACGGTGGAGCTGCCGGGCCACACCAGGCACGACATCCACCAGCTCGTCGTCGGCCGCGTCATCGGCGTCCACATCGACGAGGCGGTGCTGACCAACGGGCTGATCGACTTCCGCAAGCTGCGGCCGATCGCGCGGCTCGGCTACAAGGACTACATCGTCGTCGACGACACGTTCGAGATGGAGAAGTCGACGCCGGAGGAGCGCATCAAGGCCGCCCATGCCGCCGAGTGAGGCGCCGGCCGGCGCGCTGGCCGGCATCCGCATCCTCGACCTGTCGCGCATCCTGGCCGGGCCGTTCTGCACCCAGCTGCTCGGCGACTACGGCGCCGAGGTGATCAAGGTCGAGCGCCCCGGCGAGGGCGACGACACCCGCAAGTGGGGCCCGCCGTTCATCAAGGACGCCGACGGGCGCGACACCGACGAAAGCACGTTCTACCTCTCCGCCAACCGCAACAAGCGCTCGGTCGCGATCGACTTCTCGCGGCCGGAGGGCCAGGCGCTGGTGCGCGCGCTGGTCCCCAAGTGCGACGTGCTGATCGAGAACTTCAAGGTCGGCACCTTGGCGAAGTACGGCCTCGGCTACGACGCGCTGTCCAAGGACTTCCCGCGCCTCGTCTACTGCTCGATCACCGGCTTCGGCCAGACCGGGCCCTACGCCGACCGCGCCGGCTACGATTTCCTGGCGCAGGGCATGGGCGGCATCATGTCGGTGACCGGCGAGCCCGAGCGCGAGCCGGTGAAGGTCGGCATCGGCATCGCCGACATCATGACCGGCATGCACGCCGCGGTCGCCATCCTCGCCGCGCTGCGCCACCGCGATGCGACGGGCCGCGGCCAGCGCATCGACCTCGCGCTGCTCGACACCCAGGTGTCGTGGACCGCCTACCACGCGGTCGAATACCTCAACACCGGGCACAACCCGGCGCGGCTCGGCAACGCGCACGCCTCGGTGGTGCCCTACCAGGTGTTCCCGACGGCAGACGGCCACGTCATCCTGGCGGCCGGCAACGACGGCCAGTTCCGCAACTTCTGCGCCCACGCCGGCGAGCCCGGCCTGGCGGAGGACGCGCGCTATCGCACCAACCCCGAGCGCATCAGGAACCGCGACACCCTGATCCCGACCTTGCAGGCGATCTTCCGCCGCCGCACCACCGACCAGTGGGTCGACGGCCTGCGCACCGTCGGCGTCCCGTGCGGCCCGATCAACACCATGGACCG
>JBFWQM010000382.1:0-3332 GCA_050249455.1 Rhodospirillaceae bacterium
GTGACGACCGTGGACGACGCCGTCCAAAGGATGCGGCATGACCTGGCGGCGATGCCGCCGCCGCGGCAGCCGTCCCCGATGTCGACGCATTGCGGCTGACGGCGGGGCGACCCGTCCCCCACCTCACCCCGACCCTCTCCGCCCCCGAGGGCGGAGAGGGAGCAGGACCTACCCTCTCCGCCCTTCAGGGGGGAGAGGGTGCGAGCGCAGCGAGCGGGTGAGGTGGGTGCCGCCGCCGACTGATGCCGTTCGCCTATTGCGGCGCCGCGACCGGGTGGACCGGCTTGTAGGGCTCGATGCGGATCAGGTTGTTGACGTAGACGGCGATGCGGCGGATCGCCGACTCGCGCATGGCGCCGTCGGCGGCGCGGGTGGGCGCGTACTGCCACACCACCAGCACGCTGCGCTCGTCGAGCGCCTTGGCGATCACCTCCATCTCCGGCCCCTTGCCGAGCGCCTCGAGCTCGGCCGCGGTCACGCCGATCACCACGTCGTCCTTGCTGGAGATCAGCTTGAACAAGCTCACCGCGTCAGCCGCCGCCGCGCCGTGCGCGAGCAATGCCGCCAGACCGGCGCCGGCCAGCGCCGCCACAGCCCGTTTCATCGTAGCCCTCCGTCCCTCGTCGGTTATGGCCCGGTCTAGGCCCGGGCGGCGGCGCGCATCAGCCGCGCTTCCGTCCGGGCGCTCCAGGTCGTGCCGGCGAAGATGAGCGCAGCGCCGGCCCATGTCCACAGGTCGGTGGCCTCGCCGAAGAAGAACCACGCCATCACGGCGACGAACGGCAGCCGGGCGAACAGAACCGGCGAGACCAGCGAGGCCTCCGCCAAGCCGTAGGCGTGGGTCAGGCACCACTGCGAGGCGAAGGCCGCCACGGCGAAGGCGAAGATCATCGGCCAGTCGGCCGGCGGCGGCGTCACCCAGTCCGGCGCGGCCAGCGCGATCGCGAACGGGCTCTGGATGACGTAGCCGTAGAACACGATCGCCGAGGTGGAGAAGGTGCGCGACAGATAGCGCGTGTTGATGTCGCTGGCGCCATAGAATGCCGCCGCCATCACCGCGACCAGCATGCCGAGGTTGAGCGCGGCGAACCCCGGCCGCAGGATCAGCAGCGCCCCGGCGAAGCCGGCGGCGATCGCGATCCAGCGGTGGATCGGCGCCTGCTCGCGCAGGAAGATCACCGCCAGGATGCTGGTGAACACCGGCAGGGTGAACTGCAGCGCCATCGAATCGGCGAGCGCGATCACCGTGACCGAGTAGTAGGACGAAAACATTGCCGCGTAGATCAGCGCCGAGCGCAGCAGGTGGAAGCCGAGCTTGCTGCGCGGCAGCAGCGGCGGGCGCGTGCGCACCGCCCACGGCATCAGGAACAGCAGGCCGAACGCGTAGCGCATCAGCACGATCTGGAAGACCGTGTAGCTGTGCGACAGGTCGCGCACGAAGATGTAGGTGACGGCGAACGACAGCGCCGCGCCGAGCATCCACGCGACGCCGGCGAGCGGCGAGCCGGCGGGGGTCATGGGCGACTTTCGGGGATCGAGGCCGTCATCTCACCCCCTCCCAACCCTCCCCCGTCGAGGGGGAGGGCTTCGTTTCCCCCTCCCCTCGCGGGCTTGGGGCGCGAAGCGGACCAAGGTAGGGGGAGGGGGATTTCTCCGCCGGCCGCCGGCCCTTGCTCAGGCCGCGATCTTGGCGCTTTCCTTGGGCAGCAGGTCGTAGGGCTTCCTGAAGCCGGGCAGCGCCTCGACCCGCTTCATCCAGGCCTGGACGTTGGGCCGGCCGGAGAGGTCGATCTTGGCCTCCTCGGTATACCAGCACGCGCCGTAGCAGGCGACGTCGGCGATGGTCGGGGCGGCACCCATCAGGAAGGTCTTGCCGTCGAGCATGCCGTCGAGCGACTTGGTCGCCGCGCCGGCCATCTTGCCGAACAGCTCCACCACCGCCGGCTCGAACTTGGCGATGCCGCGCTGGAACGCGCGCAGGCGGTAGATCGGCGGCGACAGCGCGTCGGCATCCCAGAACAGCCACTCGTGGATCTTCTGGCGCTCGCCGAGGTCGGCGGCGGTCAGCTTGCCGGTCGTCTGCGAGACGTACTCCATGATCGAGCCGGACTGGCACAAAGTGAGCCCGCCGTGCTGCAGCACCGGCACCTGGCCGTAGCGGTTGAGCTTGAGGAATTCCGGGCTCTTGTGCTCGCCGCCGGCCAGGTTGACGTGGCGGTAGTCGATCGTCTGCCCGCACAGCGCGAGCGTCAGACCGGCCTTGTAGGTGGGCCCGGAGAGGAACACCCCGTGCAGCGTGAACGTGTCGGCCATGGCCAAAATCCCGGTTGTTTGTTGGGTGGCGCATTCTTACTGCCGCGTGCGTGGCGGTGTAAACCGCCGCGCCGCCGTCACGACCCGGTCTCGGCCGCCACCTGCTTGAGGAGCTCGTACATCTCCTTGGTCGCCGGGTTGCCGCCCAGCACCTCGTCGCCGACGGCGCGGGCGCGGCGCATGAATTCCGCCTGGTCCGCCGGCGACAGGCGGATGATCTCCGCCCCGCCCTCGCGCCAGGCCTTGTGCGCGTTGTCGTCGAAGGTCTGGGCGATCTTGAGCATCATCGGCTCGACATCGCGGCCGACCTCGAACAGCAGCTTCTGCAGGTCGGCCGGCAGCTTCTGGTAGAACGCGTTCGACACCCAGGTGGTGATCGGGATGTAGCCATCGTCAACCACGGTGATCGACTTCGCCACCGAGAAGTACTTCTGGCCGGCCATGACGCCGATGTTGCTGCGCACCGAATCGATCGTGCCCTGCTGCAGCGCCGGCAGCACCTCGGAGAACGTCACCGGCACGCCGCTGGCGCCGAACTTGGCGAGCAGCTCGGTCTCCACCTTGCTGGCCAGCACGCGGATCTTGCGGCCGCGGAAGTCGTCCAGCGTGCGGATCGGCTTGGTCGAGGCGTAGGACGTGGCGCCGTCGGCCCAGTTGGAGATCACCGTCATGCCCTTGTCCTTGCCGAGCTTGAAGAACTCCGGCCGGAACTTGGGATGGGTGATGGTGGCGTCGAAATGGGCCAGGCTCTTGAACATGCCCGGCGCATCGAGCACCGCGTAGCGCGGGTCGACGCCGACCGCGTTGGTCGGCGGCGTCGAGAACAGCTCCAGGGTGCCGAGCTGCACGCCTTCGATCATGCGCGGGATGGAGCCGAGCTGGCAGGCCGGGTAGACGTCGACCTTGATGCGGCCGGGCGCCCGCTTCTCCAGCTCCTCCTTCCACAGCTTGATGTTCTCGTGCACCGGGTCGTTGACCGTGCAGCCGCCGATCTTGGCCTGGATCACCTGCGCGCCGGC
>JBFWQM010000383.1:0-3330 GCA_050249455.1 Rhodospirillaceae bacterium
CCGGATCGGGCGCAGCGACCGGCCGTCGACCTGCATCCTGCTGCGCGCCGAGGCGATCGGCGAGACGGCGCGCGCGCGCCTTTCCACGTTGCGCGAGACCGACGACGGGTTTCGCATCGCCGAGGAGGACCTGCGGCTGCGCGGCGCCGGCGAGATGCTGGGCACCCGCCAGAGCGGCCTGCCGGCCTTCCGCCTGGTCGACTACACCGCCCACGCCGAGCTGTTCGCGGCCGCCCAGGACGACGCGCGTCTGATCATCGACCGCGACCCCGACCTCGCGACGCCGCGCGGCAAGGCGCTGCGCATCCTGCTCTATCTGTTCGAGCGCGATGCCGTCGCCGGAACACTGCGCTCGGGATGACGCCCGCTAGCCCTCCAGCGCCGCGTGGGGGCGGGCGCGGGCGGCGATCGTCGGGGTTTCCTGCAGCGTCTCCGGCCGGCGGTCGGGGGGCGTCACCATGCCGCCCGAGATGATCATCTTGAAGCCGTCCTCGATCGTCATCGACAGGACCACCACGTCGCGCCGCGGCACGAATAGCAGGAAGCCCGAGGTCGGATTGGGCGTGGTCGGGACGAAGACGTTGACCATCTCCTCCTCCATGCGGTTCTGGATCTCGCCGCCGGATGAGCTGGTGATGAAGCCGAGGGTCCAGATGCCGTGGCGCGGATACTCGATCAGCGCCACCTCGCGGAACGCCTGCGACTTGTTCGACAGCAGGGTCTCGAAGATCTGCTTGATCGCACCGTAGATGCCGCGCACGACCGGCATGCGGTCGAACAGGTGCTCGACGAGGTTCAGGGCGAACCGCCCGAGCAGGCCGCGCGTCACCGCCCCGATCAGGGTCAGCGCGACCAGGACGATCAGGAGCCCGAACCCGGGCACGTAGAACGGCAGGTAGGTCTGCGGGTTGTAGCTGTCCGGGAGCAGCGGGTTGACCTGCTGGTCGATCCAGTGGACGACCAGCCAGACGAAGTAGATGGTCAGCCCGAACGGCGCCACCACCAGCACGCCGGCCAGGAAATGGGCGCGCAGGTGTCGGAACGGGTTCCAGCCCCGCCCCGAATGTCTCGGCGCCTGGGGGGCCGCAGCACCTGCGCCCGGTTGGTCGGTCATGCCTGTGTCCCCGCGCGGGCGCATTCCCCTGCCCGCCGCCTTCAATATAGGAAGACTTCGAAGGCCGTTGAACTGCCAACCCACCGGTCCGTCACGAAGTTCTGTATGGCCCGCCCGCCATCCGGTGATCTACAGTCCGGCGCAACGTTCAGGGAGGGGTGCGATGCGCAGGTCCATTCGTCTGCTCGGGGGCGCGGCGCTGCTCGCCGCCGCGGCGCTGCAGGGCGCGTCGGCGGTGGCGATGGGGCCGTCGAGCGAGCCGTCGGCGCAGGACAAGTACAACGATGCCGTGCGCGCGGTGGAGCGCAAGGACTACCCCAAGGCGGTCGAGCTGCTGACCGCCGTGGTGCAGGAGGAGCCGCGCAACGCCGATGCGCTCAACTATCTCGGCTTCAGCACCCGCATGCAGGGCAAGGTTCAGGACTCGGTGCGCTATTATCAGCGCGCCCTGACCGTCAATGCCGACCACCGCGGCGCGAACGAGTATCTCGGCGAGGCCTATTTGGCGATGAACGACCTGCCGAAGGCGGAGGGCCAGCTCGCCGCCCTGCAGCGCATCTGCGGCGGCACCGGCTGCAAGGAGTACCAGTCGCTGTCGCAGGCGATCGCCACCTACAAGCGCGATCCCGCCGCCGCCCGGCCCAAGAGCGGCTGACGGCCGCGGCGGGCGGCCCGCCGTGGTGCGCCGGGTCCGGCTGGTCACCGGCTGCATCCTGTTCGCCTACGTCGCGACCCACCTCCTCAACCATGCGCTGGGCCTGGTCTCGCTCGGCGCGATGGAAGCGGCGCGGCCGTGGTTCCTGGCGGTGTGGACCAGCCCGCCGGGCGGGGCGGCGCTCTACGGCAGCTTCCTGGTCCACTTCGCCCTGGCGCTGTGGGCGATCTTCCAGCGCCGCCGGCTGCGGCTGGCGGCTGGCGAGTGGGTGCAGCTCGCGGTCGGGCTGACCATCCCGTTCCTGCTGGTCGAGCACATCGTCGGTACCCGCGGGGCGACGCTGGCGGCCGGCAGCGAACCCAGCTACCCGGCGGTGCTGCTGACGATGTGGGTCTACGCACCGAAATACGTCGTCATCCAGGCGCTGGCGATCCTCGCCGCGTGGACGCACGGCGCGATCGGGCTGCACTACTGGATGCGGCTCAAGCCGTGGTATCCGGACGCCTTCCCCCTCCTCTACGGCGCCGCGATCCTGGTCCCGGTGCTCGGCTTCCTCGGCTTCGTCGCGGCCGGGCGCGAGGTGATGGCGCTGGCCGCCGACCCGGCCTGGGCGTCGCGCGTCAACGCCGCCGCGGCATGGCCCGGCCGCGCCACGGCCCAGACGTTGCAAGGCGTCGCCGAGGCGACGTTCATCGTCGTGCCGGCGCTGCTGGCCGCCGCGTTCCTCGCCCGCTTCGGGCGCACGCTCGTGGAGCGGCGGCGCGGCGTGCTGCGCATCGGCTACCCCGACGGACGCGCGGTGACCATCCTGCCCGGCGCCACGATCCTCGACGCCAGCCGCGCCGGCGGCATCCCGCACGCCTCGGTGTGCGGCGGCCGGGGCCGCTGCTCGACCTGCCGCGTGCGGGTCACGCTCGGCGCCGCGGCGCTGCCGATGCCGGGCGCGGTGGAGCGGCGGGTGCTGGTGCGCGTCGGGGCGCCGCCGGACGTACGGCTGGCCTGCCAGGCGCGGCCGACCGCCGACCTGTCGGTGATCCCGCTGCTGCCGGCGACGGCGACCGCAGCCGACGGCTTCGCCCGCGCCGCCTACCTGATGGGCCAGGAGAAGGAGATCGCGATCCTGTTCGCCGACCTGCGCGACTTCACCGGCTTCGCCGAGCGCAAGCTGCCCTACGACGTGGTGTTCGTGCTCAACCGCTACTTCGCCGGCATGGGCGAGGCGGTGACGCAGGCCGGCGGCCACCTCGACAAGTTCATCGGCGACGGCGTGATGGCGCTGTTCGGCGTCGAGGGCGGCCTGCGCCAGGGCTGCCGCCAGTCGCTCGCCGCCGCGCGCGCGATGGCCGAGCGGCTCGACGAGCTCAACCGCGCGCTCGCCCACGACCTGGAACGGCCGCTGCGCATCGGCATCGGCATCCACGTCGGCCCGGTCATCATCGGCGAGATGGGCTACGGCCGGGCGTCAGGCCTGACCGCGATCGGCGATGCGGTCAACACGGCGAGCCGACTGGAGACCCTGACCAAGCAGTTCGCCTGCCAGCTCGTGGTGTCGGAGGCGGTG
>JBFWQM010000384.1:0-3279 GCA_050249455.1 Rhodospirillaceae bacterium
GCGCGGCGCTGCACCGGCGGGCTGATCTGCCCGGCGCAGGCGGTGGAGCGGCTGCGCCATTTCGTCAGCCGCGACGCCTTCGACATCGAGGGGCTGGGCGAGAAGCACATCGAGGCGTTCTGGCGCGAAGCCTTCATCAAGAGCCCGGTCGACATCTTCCGCCTCGGCGCGCGCGAGGCGGCGGGCGAGATCACCCTGCGGGAGCGCGAAGGCTGGGGCGAGAAGTCGGTGGAGAAGCTGTTCCGCGCCGTCGACGCGCGCCGGCGCATCGCCTTCGAGCGGCTGATCTACGCGCTGGGCATACCGCAGGTCGGCCAGGCGACGGCGAAGCTGCTGGCCCGCCATTACCAGACCCTGGCGGAGTGGCGGGCGGCGATGGAAGCGGCGCAGCCGCGCGCGGGCGAGGCATGGGACGACCTCAACGCGATCGAGGGCATCGGCGAATCGGTCGCCGCCGACATCCTCGACTTCTTCGCCGAGCCGCACAATCAGGCGGTGCTCGACGACCTGGCGGCGACGGTGGAGATCGAGGCGCCGGCGGCGCCGGCGAAAAGCTCGCCGGTCTCCGGCCGGACGGTGGTGTTCACCGGCACCCTGGAGACGATGACCCGCGCCGAGGCCAAGGCGCGCGCCGAATCGCTCGGCGCCAAGGTCGCCGGCTCGGTGTCGAAGAAGACCGACTACGTCGTCGTCGGCGCCGACGCCGGCTCGAAGGCCACGAAGGCGCAGGAACTCGGCGTCACCGTGCTGACCGAGCAGGCATGGCGGGAATTGATCGAGGAGTGAAGACCCAGCGGCCGGTCGTCACGGCAGCATGTTCGAGACACCTCCTCGTTAAGTAGGGGCGGGTCTCGGACCCGCCCTGTTTCCGCCGTCCCTGTTGAGTCCGAAGTCGGCCCATACGCTGCGGGCGGGTCTGAGACCCGCCCCTACGTGGCGCCTGCGTCGGGCAAATATCGCGCGTTGTGATCACGCCCCGATCGGCGCGCACATCCGGTCGAGCCACGCCGACGTCTCCGCATCGACCAGAGGCCCCACCCTCTCGCGCACGCGGGCGTGATACGTGTCGAGCCAGGCGCGTTCGGTCTCGTTGAGCAGCGCCGGGTCGATCAGGCGGCGGTCGATCGGGGCGAGGGTCAGCGCCGTGAAGCCGAGCACGTCGCGTTCGCCGCCGTCGGGGCGGGGCAGGGCGGTGACGACCTCCAGGTTCTCGATGCGGATGCCGTAGGCGCCTTCCTTGTAGTAGCCGGGCTCGTTGGACACGATCATGCCCGGCTTCAGGGCCACCGCCGAGCCCTGCTTGCCGATGCGTTGCGGCCCCTCGTGGACGCCGAGATAGCTGCCGACGCCGTGCCCGGTGCCGTGGTCGTAGTCGAGCCCGGCGGCCCACAGCGCCATGCGCGCCAGCGGGTCGAGCTGGTGGCCGGTGGTGCCGGCGGGGAAGCGCGCGGTGGCGATCGCGATGTGGCCTTTCAGCACGCGGGTGAAGCGGTCGCGCGCCTCCGCCTGCACGCCGTCGGGGGCGGCGCCGTCGATCCACACCGTGCGCGTCACGTCGGTGGTGCCGTCGAGATACTGCGCGCCGGAATCGACCAATAGGACCGAGCCCGGCTCGATGCGCCGGTCGGTGTCGGCGTCGGCGCGGTAGTGGACGATGGCGCCGTTCGGCCCGGCGCCGGCGATGGTGTCGAAGCTAGTGCCACGGAAGCGTTCGCCCGCGGCACGGAATTCGTACAGGCGGTCGGCAACCGCGACCTCGCTGAGCGTCCCCGACCGCGCCGTGCGGTCGAGCCAGGCGAGGAACGTGCACAGGGCCGCGCCGTCGCGCACGTGGGCGGCGCGGCTGCCGGCGATCTCCACCGCGTTCTTGCAGGCGCGCGGCGCGACGCACGGGTCGGCATGGTTGGCGACCTCGGCCTTGGCGGCGCGCAGCCGCTGCGCGATCCACGCCGGGCTGGTGGCGGGGTCGACCTGCACCGCGCCGCCGGCCTGCGCCAGCGCGTCCAGTGCCGGGCCGAAGGAATCGGGGCCGCGGATCTCCACCCCCTCGCCCAGGTGCGCGCGCAGGTCGGGCGCGACCTTGCGCGGGTCCATGAACAGCGCGACGGATGCGTCGGCCCGCACGATGGCGTAGGCGAGCGCCAGCGGCGTGCTGGCGACGTCGCCGCCGCGCACGTTGAGCAGCCACGCGATCGATTCGGGCGCTGAGAGCACTACGGCGGCTGCCTTGCGCTCCTTCAGACCCTGCGCGATCTCGGCTCGCTTGTCGGCGCTCGCGCGGCCGGCGAAGGCGAGGTCGTGCGGCACCATCGGCGCCAGCGGCGCCGGCGGCTGGTCGGTCCACACCGCGTCGAGCGGGTTGGCGTCGACCGCGGCGAGCGTGCCGCCGGCGTTGCGGCAGGCCTCCTCGAACCGCAGCACCTGCTCCACCGTGTGCAGCCAGGCGTCGTAGCCGAGCCGGCCGCCGGCCGGCAGGTGGCGGGCGATCCAGGCGGCGGGCGGCGATTCGGTGACGTGGTGCGGCTCGAACCGGCCGGTGTCGACCTGGTGGCGGACCTGCAGGGTGTAGCGGCCGTCGACGAAGATCGCGGCGCAGTCGCGCAGCACCACGACCAGGCCGGCCGAGCCGGCGAAGCCCGTCAGCCAGCGGATGCGCTGGGCGCGCAGCGGCACGAACTCGTTCTGGTGCTCGTCGGCCATCGGCACGACGAAGCCGTCGAGGCCGTCGGCGGTCATCCGCGCGCGCAGCGCGTCCAGCCGCGCGGCCGGGGCCGGCCGCGGCGCCAGCGCCCGTTCGGTGGCGGCGCGGGCGGCGCGCGCCAGCGCGATCAGCTCCGACCGCAGCACCCCTGCGGCGCCAGGCACCACGCGCCGGGTCCAGTCGTCGTCGCCCGGCCGCTCCGGCGCGGCCGCCAGGCCCTCCACGTGCGATCGCACTGCGGCAACCTGCAGCGGGCTGCCGGCCTCGCGCAACAGGGCGGCGAGGGCGGCGTCGCCCTGGTACGGCGGGCCTTCGGAAGCGGTTCGCATGGCCGTTAACGCTAGTCGCTGCGGCGGAATCGGACAAGACCGCGGGTGGCGTCGATTCGGAAGGTCAGGGTTACTGACCAATCATGCGCGGGTTGCATTGCTGCATTGCAACAAAACTCCTAGGGTTTTGCCGTTTATGAACTATTTAGATGGATGATCAGTGTGCTGATCATTGGCATATATCAGAAGGCAACCAAGTCATGTCTAACCGTTTGGAGGTCCAACAGAACGCCCGGCAGGCCGCCGCCG
>JBFWQM010000385.1:0-3203 GCA_050249455.1 Rhodospirillaceae bacterium
CGGCCTTTCCGGACAGCGCCGGATAGGGAAGCCGACCGTGTTGCTGGGAGACCTGCTGCGTCTCGCCGCCGCCCGCCACCCGCGCAAGCCCGCGCTGGTCTTCGGCGCGGCGGTTCAGACCTTCGCCGCGCTGGAGGCCGCCGCCAACCGGCTGGCGTACGCGGTGATCGGGCTGGGCCTGGGGCCGGGCGACACCGTCGGCATCCTGGCGCGCAACCGGCCGGAGCACGTCGCGGCGCTGTTCGGCGTCGCGCGCACCGGCTGCGTCCTGGCGGCGCTGTCGCCGCTGTCAGCGCCTGAGGAGCTGGCGCGCATGCTGGCGCTGGCCGACGTCCGGCTGCTGCTGCACGAGGCGGAATTTGCGCCCGCCATCGCGGCGATCGCCCCGCGCTGCCCGGCGCTGGCGCGCACGGTTGTGCTGGGCGACGACTTCGAGGCCTTCGTCGCCGGCATGCCGGCCGACCCGCCCGACCGGCCGGTCGGCGAGGACGACCCGGTCGCCATGACTTTCACCGGCGGCACCACCGGCCTGCCCAAGGGGACGGTAGTCAGCCACCGCGCGCGGCTGGCCTCCGCCGTCACTACGGCGCTGGAGCACGAGCTTTCCGGCAACGACGTGGTCGGGGTGGTGACGCCGCTCTACCACGCGATCGGGCTGACCATCTGGCTGCCGGCGGCGATGACAGTGGGCGCGACCTGTGTGCTGCTGCCGCGTTGGGACGCGCGCGGATTCGTCGCCGCGGTGGGACGCCACCATGTCACCGCGGTGATGATGGTGCCGGTGCAGGCGCGCCAGATGCTGGCCGACGAGGCGTTCGACGCCGCGGCGCTGGCCAGCCTGCGCAAGGTCGCCACCGGCGGCGCGCCGATGCCGCCCGACCTGCCGCCGCTGATGGCGGCACGCCTGCCGCACGTCGCGTTCGTCGACCATTACGGCCAATCCGAGACCGGACCGCTGACGGTATTGAAACCGTGGCACCCGAAGGAGAAGGCCGGAACGATCGGGGTGCCTGCCGTCGGGGTGGAGCTCAAGCTGGTCGACGCCAACGGGGACCCTGTCCAGCCCGGCGACGTCGGCGAGATCGTGGTGCGCGGGCCGTTCACCATGTCCGGCTACTACAGGAACCCGGCGGAGACCGCCGCCTGGTTCCGCGACGGCGACGGCTGGGGCTGGACCGGCGACCTCGCCCGGCGCGACGCGGACGGCTTCGTCACCCTGGTCGGCCGGTCGAAGGAGATGGTGATCTCCGGCGGCATGAACATCTACCCGCGCGAGATCGAGCTGGCGCTGGAAGGCCATCCCGCGGTCGCCGAGTGCGCCGCCTTCGGGGTTCCCGACGAGACCTGGGGCGAGGCGGTGGTCGCCGTCGTCGTGCTGCAGCGCGGCACGGCCGCGACCGCCGAGGCGCTCGCCGCCCACTGCGCCGCAACCCTGGCGCGCTACAAGCGCCCCCGGCTCGTGCAATTCGCCGACGCGATCCCGAAGACCGCGTCCGGCAAGGTGCTCAAGGCCATGTTGCGGGAAGAGTTCCTTGCGCAGCAGACGGCCGTAGCGGATCGGTAGATAGCTATCTGCCCCTGTTCCTTGACCGCAGCAGCGTCCATGATAGGTTCTGGCGCATTCTCCCAAGGGGCTTCAGGATGAACATTCCCGGTCGCAGATCATGAGCGAGACCACGAAGATCGACCTCCACGGCATCGAGCTGCCGGTCGCGCGCAAGGGCAAGGGCAAGCCGGTGCTGCTGCTGCACGGCGGCGGCGGGCCGGTGATCAACCTGCCGTTCACCGAGAAGCTGGCCGACCGCTTCGCGTTCATCGAGCCGGTGCACCCCGGCTTCATGGGCACGCGCATCCCGGATCATTTCGACGCGATCGACGACCTGCGCCTGCTCTACCTCGACCTGATGGACCGCCTCGACCTCAAGGACGCCGCGGTGGTCGGGTTCTCGATGGGCGGCTGGGTCGCCGCGGAGATCGCGGTGTCGACCACCGCGCGGATGTCGAAGCTGGTGCTGGTCGATGCGGTCGGCATCAAGGTCGGCGGGCGCGAGGAGCGCGACGTCGCCGACATCTTCGGCATGTCGGCGGCCGACGCCGCCAAGCTGATGTGGCACGACCCGTCGAAGGCGCCCAACCCGATGGAGATGCCCGACGAGGCGCTGGCCATGATGGCCGCCAACCGCACGGCGCTGGCCGCCTATACCTGGCAGCCGTTCATGCACAACCCCCGGCTCAGGCACTGGCTGTACCGCATCGACGTGCCGACGCTCGTCCTGTGGGGCGAGAGCGACGGCGTGGTCAAGCCGGCGTATGGTCAGGCCTACGCCAAGCTGATCCCCGGCGCCAGGTTCGACGTCATCAAGGGCGCCGGCCACGCGCCGCAGGTGGAGCAGCCGGCGGCGTTCGCCGACAAGCTCGCCACGTTCCTGTCCTGATTGCGGAGGCTGCGATGAAGGCCTGGTTCTTTACCGAGGACGCCTATCCCTACCTGCCCGACCCCGAGACGGTGGACTCGGTGCGCGTCAGCCTGCCCAACAGCGTCTACGACCCGGTCAAGGGCGCCGAGCTGTACGACATGTTCCTCGACATGTGGTGCGCGGCCGACGAGATCGGCCTCGAGATCATGAACAACGAGCACCACCAGACGCCGACCTGCTGCGTGCCGGCGGCGCCGATCATGCTCGGCATCCTGGCCAAGCGCACCAAGCGGGCGCGGCTCCTCATCCTCGGCAACCCGATCGCCAACCGCAACCAGCCGATCCGCGTCGCCGAGGAGATGGCGATGGTGGACGTGCTGTCGCGCGGGCGCCTCGAGTGCGGCTTCGTGCGCGGCGTGCCCTACGAGGCGGCGCCGGCCAACATGAGCGCATTCCGCGGCTCCGAGCGGCTGTGGGAAGCGCACGATCTGATCATGAAGGCGTGGACGACCCACGACGGGCCGTTCAACTTCGAAGGCCGCTTCTTCCACGCCCGCCAGGTCAACATCTGGCCGCGTCCCTACCAGCAGCCGCACCCGCCGGTGTGGGTGACGATCGGCTCCGGCCCGTCGACCGCGCCGGTGGCCATGCACAAGCATGTCGGCGCCGTGTTCCTGGCCGGCTATCAGGGCATCCGGCCGATCTTCGACGCCTATCGCGAGAACTACTTGAAGATGCACGGCGCGCACGCGCCGCTCGACCGGCTGGCCTATTGCGCGCTGGTGC
>JBFWQM010000386.1:0-3193 GCA_050249455.1 Rhodospirillaceae bacterium
CGGTCGTCACCGAGGCGCTGACCACCCGCGTCACCCTGGACGGCACCCGCGCCACCGGGGTCGAGTACGTCAAGGACGGCCAGACGGTGCGCGCCACCGCGGCGCGCGAGGTGATCCTGGCCGGCGGGGCAATCAACTCGCCGCAGCTCCTGATGCTGTCGGGCATCGGGCCGGCGGCGCACCTGCGCGCCATGGGCATCGCCGTCGCTGCCGACCTGCCGGTCGGGCGCAACCTGCAGGACCATGTGACCGTCAATGTCGGCTGGACGCGGCCGAACAACACCAGCAGCTTCCGCGACCTGATGCGGTTCGACCGGATGGCGCTGGCGATGGTGCAGGCGCACGTCACGGCGAGCGGGCCGGCCACCGTTCTGCCGGGCGGGCTGCACGCCTTCATCAAGAGCCGGCCGGATGTCGAGGTGCCGGACCTCGAGTTCCTGTTCCGCGGCGCGCCGGGCGACGCGCGGCTGTGGTTCCCCGGCGTCAAGCAGGCCTATGCCGACGGCTATGCGATCCGGCCGGTGATCCTGCACCCGGTGAGCCGCGGCTGGCTGGAGTTGCGCTCCGCCGACCCCAAGGACCCGCCGCGCATCTTCTACAACCTGCTTGCCGAGCAGGCCGACGTCGACCTGCTGCGCGACGGCTTCAAGATCGCGCGCGACGTCGGCGGCCAGCCGGCGCTCGCGCCGTTCCGTGGCGAGGAGACCGCGCCCGGCCCGGCCGTGAAGACCGATGCCGAGATCGACACCTGGATCCGCCAGACCGCGGTAACGGTGGAGCATCCGGCCAGCACCTGCGCGATGGGCAGCGGGCCGGAGGCGGTGCTCGACCCGGAGATGCGGGTGCGCGGGGTGGAACGGCTGCGCGTGGTCGACGCGGCGGCGATGCCCGACCTGCCGTCGGCACACCTCAACGCCGGCGTCATCATGATGAGCGACCGCGCCTCCGACCTGATCCTCGGCCGCACGCCACTGCCGCCGATGCGGCCGAACTGAAGGCAACAGCGCGAGGCGGAGAGGCCCCCTCGTCTTTTCTCCCCCCCCCCTCGCGGGAGGGGGTTGGGGGAGGGGGCCTCTCCGCGCGGAAGACCTGGGAGGTTACGATGCAGATCGACCCGACCCTGATCGACACCTTCGCCGCCGACGGCGTCGTCGCGCTGCGCGGCGCCTTCGATGAAGGGTGGATCGATGAACTCCGCGCCGCCACCGACCGCGTGATGGCCGCACCCGGCCAGTTCGCCAAGGACTACGCCAAAGACGGCAAGGGCAAGTTCTTCACCGACCACCACATGCGCCGGCGCGACGCAGGCTTCCGCCGGTTCCTGTCCGACTCGCCGGTCGTCGCGCTCGCCGCGGCGCTGCTGCGCGCCTCGAAGCTCAACCTGATCGACGAGCACCTGCTGGTAAAGGAACCGGGGACGGAGAACCCGACCTACTGGCACCAGGACCACCCCTACTACGAGGTCGGCGGCGGCCAGTTCGGCTCGTTCTGGATCCCGCTCGATCCGGTGACGACGGAGAGCGGCGCGATGCGCTTCGTCGCCGGGTCGCACCGCTGGGGCAAGACGTTCCGCCCGATCCGCATCGGCCTCGGCCAGGAGGTGGCGGAGGCCGACGCGTTCGACGGCCCGGCCCCCGACATCGACGCCGCGCCCGGCGACTACCGCATCGTCGAGTTCGACTGCGAACCGGGCGACTGCCTGTTCTTCGACTCGGCGGCGCTGCACGCCGCCCACCCCAACCGCACCGCCCACCGCCGCCGCCGCGCGCTGTCGCTGCGCTTCGCCGGCGAGACGGCGACCTATGCGCCGCGGCCCTACATCCCGTCGCAGTCGGGCGCCCGCGCGCTCGTCGCCGGCGGATCGCTCGACAGCGAGACGTACCCGGTGGTGTGGCCGGCAGCGGCGATCACTCCGTAGCCGTCGTGGCGGACGCGCTCACGCCAGCGGCGTGAAGCCGCCGTCCTGCCAGAACTCGCTGCCGACCCAGTGGTGGCCGTAGAACAGGCCGGTCGGGTCATACTTCTGCTTGATCGCGAGCAGCCGCGGGTAATGCGGCCCCCACGAGGCGGTGCGCCAGTCATCGGCGAAGTAGTTCGCCTCTGAGCAGTAGCCGCCGCCATCCGGCGCGACCTTGCGCAGCGCCGCGGCCGCGGCGGCGACGCGACGCGCATCGTTGCGCCCTGCGCCGAGGTCGGGCTCCCGGCCGGAGAGGCCGGGATGCACCTTCTCCTGCGTCGTCGCGACGATGGCGAGGGCGAACGCATCGGCCGCCACCGGGTTGACGGCGAGCGCGCGGGTTTCGCGCCGCACCGCCTCGTCGGCGCCGGCGAGGCCCTTGTTGAGGTGCAGCCCGACGTCGGCGTGGCGCGAGGCGTCGAACAGCGCCTGCGCGAGGTCCCCGCGGCGGCTTGGCGCCAGCAGCGCCGCCGGCAGCCACGCGGATTCGTAGCCGGTGAGGAAGATGCCGACCTCGCTGGCGTTGCCGGCCCACCAGAACGCGCCCGGCTTGGCCTCGGGCCGGTCGTCCATGACGATCGACTGCGGCAGATGGCGGCGGCGGTAGTCAGCGTCCCACCAGTGCCGCGCCGGCATCGCGATCACGCGCGGCGTCTGCGCCTCCGCCAGGTCGGACGCGTTGGCCGCCAGCCAGGCCCAGAACGGCGCCCACGCGGCCCGCGCCCCGGCCTCGTCGATGCCCTGGAACGAAACCGCGATGTCGAGGCGGTTGTCGCCGCCGACCGTCACCTGCTCGCCCCAGTGCGGCGCGATCAGCGCGGCGGCGCAGAAGTCGAGGAACGCCGCGACCAGCCGCCTGAACGCCGCGTCGTCGCGGGCGCGGACGGTCTGGTTGACGACGCCGAACGTCGCCGGCAGCGCGTGGGTGCGCAGGACCAGCCGAGTGATCACGCCGTACGACGCGCCGCCGCCGCGCAGCGCGAAGAAGAGGTCAGGGTTGACGTGTCGGTTGGCGATGCGCACCTGACCGTCGGCGGTCACGATCTCGGCCTCCAGCATGCCGGCGGCGGTCATGCCGAAGCCCTTGGAGAAGCTGCCGAAGCCGCCGGTCTGGATGTGGCCGCCGACGCCAACCGAGGTGCAGCCGCCGCCCTGGACGTAGCGCCCGTGCCGGGTGGTGACGAAATCGTAGAGGCCGAGGAACTTGGCGCCGGCCGCCACCTCCACCGCGGTCTG
>JBFWQM010000387.1:0-3144 GCA_050249455.1 Rhodospirillaceae bacterium
CTCTCGCCGCTGGTGCGCTCGATCGCACGATCGAGCGGATCACCGGAGAGTTCCTCGACCAGCGTGCCGGTGGGCGCGACGACCAGCGCCGCGCGGTGCGGCAGGATCGGCAGCGACGTGCTGCTCGCGACCAGCATGGCGCCGAAGATGATCAGCAGCAGCGCGAGGTGCAGCACCTTGCGCAGCGCATCCAGCGCGCGCAGCACGAACCGGAACAGGGCCCCGATGGCCCGCAGGATCACCATGGAACTCCTCCACCGGGACGCGGCGCCGGTCGCGCCGAGTGTAACCGCAGGCGACGACGGAACGACCGCCCAGACGAAAAAGGCGGCCCCGGGGCCGCCTCGTTCGCGTCATCGCAGGACCGGCCTCAGGCGCCGATCTTCTCCTCGATGCGGGCCGACTTGCCCGAGCGCTCGCGCAGGTAGTACAGCTTGGCGCGACGGACGTTGCCGCGGCGCTTGACCTGCACCTCGGCGATCGCCGGGCTGTGGGTCTGGAACACGCGCTCGACGCCCTCGCCGTGCGACATCTTGCGCACCGTGAAGGAGCTGTTCAGGCCGCGGTTCTTGATGGCGATGACGACGCCCTCGTAGGCCTGCACGCGCTCACGGTCGCCTTCCTTCACCTTGACCTGGACGACGACGGTGTCGCCGGGCGCGAAGGCCGGCAACTGGCGGGTCATCGCGGCGGCTTCGAGGTCTTGCACGATCTTGCTCATGGGTCACGTCCTGCTTGAATGCTTCGTTCCGTTGCCGGGCGGGGCCAGCCCCGCCTCGGCGCAATACTGTTCCAGCAACTGCCGCTCGGCGGCATCGAGCCCCCGCGCGGCGATCAAATCCGGCCGCTGCTGCCACGTGCGGCCCAACGCCTGCTGCAGCCGCCAGCGCCGGATCCGCGCGTGGTCGCCACTCTGCAGCACCTCCGGCACGGCCAGCCCGCGCCAGCGATCGGGCCGCGTGTAGTGCGGCCAGTCGAGGAGCCCGTCGGCGAAGGACTCCTCCACCGCGGACTGTTCGTCGCCGAGCGCGCCCGGCAACAACCGGACCAGCGCATCGATCACGACGAGCGCCGCGAACTCGCCGCCCGACAACACGTAGTCGCCGATCGACAGTTCCTCATCGATCTCCGCGTCGATGAGCCGCTGGTCGAAGCCTTCGTAGCGCCCGGCGACCAGCACCAGCCCCGCCTCGCCGGCGAGGCGGCGCACGTCACCTTGCGTCAGCGGTCGGCCCTGCGCCGACAGCGCCACACGCCGCGCGCCCGCCGGCAACCGCGCCCGTGCCGCGCCGATCGCCTCCGCGAAGGGCTCAGCCTTCAGCACCATTCCCGGCCCACCGCCATAGGGACGGTCGTCCACGGTCCGATGCGCATCGGTCGCGTAGCGGCGCGGATCCTCCGTGCCGACGCTGACCAGGCCGCGCTCCACCGCACGACCGAGGACCCCCGCCGTGACTGCGGACCGGATCAGGTCCGGGAACAGCGTGACGACCTCGATAGCCAGCATGACGCACCCTGCGGCGCGCTCAAGCTTCCGTCGTTTCCCAGTCCACGACGACCTTGCGCGCGGCGAGGTCGACGGACTTCAGGTGCTTCGGCACGAGTGGCAGCCAGTGCTCCCGCTCGCCGCGAACCACCATCACCGGATTGGCGGGCGCCTCGATGAAATGATCGATGCGTCCCAGCCACTCCCCCTGCAGGTTCCACACCTCCAGGCCCAGCAGATCCCGCCAGTAGTACTGCCCCGGCTCCGCCGGCGGCAGGCTGCTGCGGTCCACCACCAGCACCGCTCGTCCGAGCGTCTCGGCCGCATCGCGGTCGGCGATGCCCTCGAGCCTCGCCACGACGTCGCGCCCGTGACGACGCCCTTCCAGCACGATCGCGCTGCGTTCCGGGCTTGCCACCGGCCGCAGCCGCAGCCCGGCATAACCGAGGATCGCTTCGGGCGGCGTCGTGTAGGAACGGATCCGGACCCAGCCCTTCACCCCGTACGCGCCCAGCACCTGGCCCAGCTCCACCGGGCCGGCATCGCGGACGGGCGCCGACGGCTCACCGGCCATCCGCGTTGCCCGCGAGCGGATCAGGCGTTCGCCGCCTGCTTGCGATAGTCACGCAGCAGCGTCTTCACCCGATCCGTCATCTGCGCACCGGTGCTGGTCCAGTGCTCGATGCGATCCACCTTCAGCTCCAGCTTCTTCTCCTGACCGCGTGCGATCGGATTGAAGAAGCCGACCTGCTCCAGCGTCGGGCCGCCCTGGCGACGGCGGCTGTCGGTGACGACGACGTGGTAGAACGGCGCATTGCGCCCGCCACGACGCGTCAGTCGGATGGTTACCATCTGGTCATTCCTCGAATTCGCGTAAACCGTTTGCGTCCGCGACCCGGACCCCGGGCCGCGAAAGAGCCGCGCATTCTACTGAAAAGACTTGGGAAGTGAAACGGTTATGACGCCTGCCCGCAGGCGCGGCGGCGGCCGGACGCGCCGTGTCCAGGGCAGGCCTCGCCGGGCGCCCCGCCGCGCCGGGCGAAGCCGCGCGCCTGCGGCCCTCAACCGGGCCTGAAGCCGCCGCCGCCGGGAGGCCGCAGACCCGGCGGCAGCCGCCCGCCGAGGCCGCGCAGCAGCTTCTTGATGCCGCCACCCTGCAGCTTCTTCATCATCTTCTGCATCTCGAGGAACTGCTTCAGCAGCCGGTTGACGTCCTGCACCTGGACGCCCGCGCCGGCCGCGATGCGCCGCCGCCGGGAGCCGTCGATGATGCCGGGACGGCGCCGCTCGCGGGGGGTCATCGAGTCGATCATCGCGATCTGCCGTCGGACCATGCGGTCATCGCCCATGCCGGGCGGCGTCTGCCCGGCGAGCTGCGTCGGCAGCTTCTCCATGAACGCCGCGAGGCCGCCCATCTGCTGCAGCTGCTGCAGCTGTTCCTTGAGATCGGTGAGGTCGAAATCCTTGCCCTGCTGCAGCTTCGCGGCCAGCTTCTCGGCCTTCTGCTGATCGACTTTCGCCGTGACCTGCTCGACCAGCGACAGCACGTCGCCCATGCCGAGGATGCGGCTCGCGATGCGATCGGGATGAAAGAGCTCGAGCGCGTCGGTCTTCTCGCCGGTGCCGATGTAGCGGATCGGCTGGCCCGTGACGTGACG
>JBFWQM010000388.1:0-3143 GCA_050249455.1 Rhodospirillaceae bacterium
CGGAAGAAATCCGCCTCGAACCGGCCGGGGCCGCGATAGGTGCCGGTCGGCGTCTTGTTCGACAGCATGACCAGCGCCTCGACCGCGATCGCCGGCACGCGGTAGGCGCCGGACAGGAATTGCGCCACGTTGCGCGGGCCGATCGCGCCGGTGGTGCGCATGTAGGCGCCGATGTCGTTCCACACCTTGCCGCGCAGGCCGAGGATGGTGCCGTCGCGGGCGCACGCGATCTCGATCTCGCAGTCGGCCTCGCGCGCGTGGTTGGAGGCGATCAGGTTCTCGCGCCGGTCCTCCACCCACTTCACCGGTCGGCCGGTGAACCGCGCGGCGAACGGAACCAGGAAATCCTCCGGGTAGAACTCGCCGCGCACGCCGAAGCCGCCGCCGACGTCGTTCTCCACCAGCTCGACCGCGTCCTCGGCGAGGCCCAGCGCGCCGGCCAGCATCTTGCGGTTGGCCCATGCCACCTTGGCCGCGCCGAACAGGGTCATGCGCCCGGCCGCCGAATCCCAGCGCGCCAGCAGGCCGCGCGGCTCCATCGTCACCGCGGAGTGGCGATGGACGGCGAACTTCTCGCGCCGGACATAGGGCGCGTCGCGGAACGCCGCGTCGGCGTCGCCCTTGGTCGCGAAATAGCTGATCGCGTGGTTGCTGCCGAACGACTCGAACAGCAGCGACGACCGCGCCGCGGCCCGGCCGGTGACCGGCGGCAGCGGGTCGACGTCGACCACCACGGCGCGCGCCGCGTCCTCCGCACGCCCGGCGGTGTCGGCGACGACGATGGCCACCGGCTCGCCGACATAGCGCACCTTGGCGTCGGCGATCACCGGCTGGGCGAACGGCTTCAGCTCCTCGGTCGCGGCGAGCCGGATCGGGATGCGCGGCACCGCCCCGATCTCCGCCGCGGTGATGACGGCGATCACGCCCGGCATCGCCCGCGCCGCCGCCGCATCGATACCGCGCAGGCTGCCATGGGCCACCGGGCTGCGCACGATCGCGGCATGGGTCAGGTCGGTCCCATTCAGGTCGCCGACATAGATGCCGGCGCCGCGAAGGAAGCGGCGGTCCTCGATCCGGTTGATCGGGTTGCCGACGTAGGAGTTCCTGGCGCTCATGATGGCTCGCGCTGGTGGGACCGGGCTGGCGTCCCTCCCCTTTTGCCACCTTCCGGGAGTTGATGCCAGCGGGTCAGGCCATTCGTAGGGGCGGGTCTCAGACCCGCCCGCGGCGTCGGTGCTGGCATGCCGCGGAAAATGTGTCGGCGGAGAGACGGGCGAGTCTGAGACCCGCCCCTACATAATGTCCCTGCGGGCCTTACCGCTTCCGCCGCCGCGCCTTGACGTCGATGCCGAGCAGCTCGGCCGCGTTGAGGCCCTTTATCCGGGCGCGGTCCTTCGCCGTCAGCTTTGGCGTGCGGTCGATAAAGCCGACCGGGTCGGGCTCGGCCATGTCGTAGGGGTAGTCGCTGCCGAGCAGCACGTGGTCGGCGCCGTAGCGGCGGACCAGGTATTCGAGCTGGTCGGGCTCGAACACCACGGTGTCGAAGTAGAGCTGGCGGATCGCCTCCGACGGCCGGCGCTTGAGGTGGACGTGGCCGTCGGCGCGGGCCCGCCAGACGTGGTCGTAGCGGCCGGAATACATCGGCACGTAGCCGCCGCCGTGGGCGATGCAGATCTTCAGGCCGGGGTGCCGGTCGAGCACGCCCTCGAAGATCAGGTGGGCGATCGCCACCGTCGAGTCGAGCGGGTTGCCGATGACGTTGTTGAAGTAGTGCGCCGACAGCCGGCGTCCCTCGGTGAAGCCCATCGGGTGCAGGAAGATCAGGATGCCGAGCTCCTCCGCCACGGCGAACACGGGCGCGAAGCGGGGCGCGGCGAGCTCCTCGCCGTTCACGTTGGTGCCGAGTTCGATGCCGCGCATGCCGAGCTCCTTGACGCAGCGGCGCAGCTCCGTCACCGCCAGCTCGGGGACCTGCATCGGCAGCGCGCCCATCGCGACGAAGCGGTCGGGGTGCGCGGCGACGATCGCGGCGAGGTTGTCGTTGATCAGTCGCGCGGTCTCGCGGCCGACGTCGGGCTCGGCCCAGTAGAAGTATTGCGGCGGCGCCGGCGAGATCGCCTGGATGTCGATGCCGAGCCGGTCCATGTCGGCGATGCGCCGGGCCGCGTTGGTGATCTGGTCGGCGATGTCGGCCATCTGCTGGCGGTTGATGTCGCGCGTCTGCGGCGTCGCGTAGTAGAGCGACGGCTCCTTCTCGATCGCGAAGTGCGGCGCGATCAGCGCCTGCGCCGCGGTCGACTGAACGTGGCAGTGGATGTCGACGGTCAGGCCGCGGACCCGGCGCGGCTTCGGGTGCGCGTGGCCTTCGTGCGCCGGCGCGGCGGGGCTGCAGGTGTAGAACATCGCGCTCACGCCTTCCCGTCGATCAGCACGAAGGCGATCCGGCACGGCTTGCCGGACCGGTTGCTCCAGGCGTGCGGGGTGCCGCGCTGAATGAGAACGTCGCCGGCGCGCATCAAGGTCTCGCCCTTGTCCATCACTGCATAGAGCTCGCCCGACAGCACGATGGCGTAGTCCACCGTCTCCGTCGTGTGCATCAAAGGATGCGGGCCGCTGCCCGGATCCTGGTGGATGTCGCCGCCGTAGAGGTTGCCGAAGGTGGCGCGCGCCATGCGCTCGAACTCGGCGCGGTCGGCCGGCTCCGGCGGAATGTCGATGATGCGCAACAGCGTGCCGTCCTTCGGCGGCAACAGCCCCTGGTGCGCCTCGCTGCGATCGGGCTGGCCGATGGCGGCCGGCGACTGGTGGGTGGTCCACACGTTGGTGACCCGGTAGCCCGGGCGGGCGGCGACGGTGCGCACCGCCGGCGCCGGGCCATCCTCGGCGATGAAGGACCGGCCGTCCGCATCGTTCTGCGTGACGATGCGGCGGACCGGCTGTGACGGGTCGGACATGGCGCTCCCTGTTCCCTATTCTTCGAAGATGGCGACGGCGCGGGTCCAGCCCGCCGACGCGGCCTTGATCTTGACCGGGAAGCACGAGACGGTGAAGCCGGTCGCCGGCAGCGCCTCCAGGTTCGACAGCTTCTCGATGTGGCAGTAGCCGATCTCGCGCCCGGCGCGGTGGCCTTCCCAGATGATCGA
>JBFWQM010000389.1:0-3137 GCA_050249455.1 Rhodospirillaceae bacterium
CTGCGGAACAGGATCAGCCGGGCGACCTGGACATTGGACACGACGATGTCCCACAGCACGACCATCGTGTATTCGGCGATCGCCACCGGGTTGCGGATGCGCGGGCTGCCCGGCCAGTAGACGCTGGTGATCTTGGGGATGGCGACGCCGCAGATCAGACCGAGCACGAGGTGGCCGGCCGACAGCGAATTGTTGAGCAGCATCCAGACGACGGTGATCAGCACCGTCAGCCACGGGTGCGGCATAAGGCGCCGCATCACGGCTGCCCTCCCGCGACGCGGATGCGGGCATCGGGCCCCAGCACCGCCCGCACGTAGCCTTCGCTGTCGAGCGCCTGTCGCGCCGTCGCCTCCAGCGCGCCGGCGACCGGTCCGGCGCCTGCGGTCATCGCCGCCATCCCGGCAAGCAGCGCGCCAACCATCGCCAGGGGCAGCAGCGCACGGCGCTCGCTTCCGCGATCGACCGTCGACATCCCGCCGGTCTTCCAGAACAGCGTCGAGCCGGCGCGCCCGAACGCGACGATCATCAGCAGGCTGGCGACCAGCACCACCGTCCACACCGTCGCCCAGCCCGGCGCGCCCCGCGTCGCGTCCAGGATCATCAGCTTGCCGATGAACCCCGACAGCGGCGGCATGCCAGCCATGGCGATGGCGGCGAGGAAGAACAGCGCGGCGAACAGCATCGTGCGCGGCAGCGCATCCGCGGGCACCAGGCGGTCGAGCCATGCCCCGCGCCGGTCGGCCACCAGGTCGGCGAGCAGGAACAGCGCCGCGCCGGCCAGCGTGCTGTGCACGAGGTAGTAGAGCGCCGCGGTGGTCCCGCCGATGTCGAACGCCGCCACCGCCACCAGCAGCGTCCCCATCGAGGCGACGACGGCGAAGCAGATCAGGTCGCGCAGCCTGCGCGCCGCCAGCATGCCCACCGCGCCGGCGGCCAGCGTCACCAGCGCCGCCGGCATGACGAGCGCCGACGCCGCCTGCGAGACCGCGCCGTCGCCGGCGCCGAACATCTGGCCGTGGACGCGCAGGATCGCGTAGGCACCGACCTTGGTCATGATCATGAACAGCGCCGCGGACGGCGCCGAGGTGGCGGCATAGGTACCCGGCAGCCACCAGTGCAGCGGCACCAGCGCCGCCTTGACCGCGAAGACGAGGAACAGGAGGAGCGCCCCGGTCTTCAGCAGCGCCGCGTCGGCGGGCGCGACGGCGGCGGCCTTCACGGCGAGGTCCGCCATGTTGAGCGTGCCGGTGACCGCGTAGATCAGCCCGACCGCGAACAGGAACAGGGTGGAGGCGACCAGGTTGATCGCGACGTACTGGAAGCCCGCCTTCAGGCGCGTCGCGCCGCCGCCATGCAGCATGAGGCCGTAGGAGGCGATCAGCATCACCTCGAAGAAGACGAACAGGTTGAACACGTCGCCGGTCAGGAAGGCGCCGTTGATGCCCAGCAGCTGGAACTGGAACAGCATGTGGAAGTGCCGCCCGCGGGTGTCCCAGCCCGCCGCGGCATAGAGGACGACGACCAGCGCCAGCGCCGCCGTCAACATCAGCATCGTCGCCGACAGCCGGTCGAGAACGAGCACGATACCGAACGGCGCCGGCCAGTTGCCGACGAAGTAAGGCCGCACCACGCCGTCCGCGGCGAGCCCGTAGAGGCCGATGGCGACGGCCAGCAGCGCCGCCGTCGCCGCGATCGAGATCGCGCGTTGCGCGGCCAGGCTGTTGCGCATCGCCAGCACCAGCAGTGCCGCCGTCATCGCCGGCAGCACCGTCGGCACGATGATCCAGTCGGTCACGGCCGCGGCCTCGCCGGCGCCGCGGCACTGTCGCGCGCCGGGTCGGCCGCCAGCAGCTCGACCCGGTCGGAGCCGCTCTCCAGGAAACCGCGCAGCGCCAGGACGACGATGAGCGCCGTCATGCCGAACGAGATGACGATCGCGGTCAGCACCAGGGCCTGCGGCAGCGGGTCGGTGTACCCCGCCGCGCCGGGGTCGACGATCGGCGGCCGGTCGATCACGAACCGACCCATCGCGAACAGGAAGACGTTCACCGCATAGGACAGGAACGTCAGCCCGATGATCACCGGGAACGTGCGCCCGCGCAGCATCAGGTAGATGCCGACCGCCGTCATCAGGCCGACGCCGCTGGCGATGAGGAACTCCACCTCAGTCCTCCTGCTGCAGCGGCGCGGCGACCAGCGGCCGCGCGGGCATCGTGCCGGACGTCGGCGTCAGCCGGACGTCCATCGGGCTTTCGGTGTCCGGCGACCGTTCCGCGCGCTGCTCGATGCGCGAGATCTGCGCCAGCGACAGCAGCACCGCCCCGACCACGGTTAGGAACACGCCGAGGTCGAAGGCCATCGCCGAGGCGAGCTCGAACTCGCCGACCACCGGCCAATGGAGGTAGCCGTAGGTGCTGGTCAGGAACGGCTTGCCGAACACCCAGGCGGCGATGCCGGTAAGCCCGGCGATCGCCACGCCGCCGCCGATCCAGGACTGCGCATCGACCCGCGCGCGCCGCGCCGCCCAGACGTAACCGCTGGCGATGTATTGCAGGATCAGCGCGATCGCTACGATCAGCCCGGCGATGAAGCCGCCGCCCGGCTGGTTGTGGCCGCGCAGCAGGATGAACACGCCGGTCGTCAGGGCGATCGGCAGCAGCACACGGGTCACCACGACCAGGATCATCGGATGCGCGTCCTGCCCCTGGTCGGGCGAGCGCATCGCGGCGAGCCGGCGGGCGGCGTCGCCGGTCAGCGCCTTGTCCAGCAATGCGAAGATCGCGATCGCCGCGATGCCGAGCACGATGATCTCGCCGAACGTGTCGAAGCCGCGGAAATCGACCAGGATCACGTTGACCACGTTGGTGCCGCCGCCGCCCGGCTTCGACTCGGCGATGTGGAAGGCCGAGATCGATTCGAAGTCGCGGGTCATCACCGCGAAGACGAGGCCGGCGATGCCGAACCCGGCCGCCGTCGCGATGCCCGCGTCGCGCCAGCGCACCAGCGACGAGCTCTCGCGCGCGGTCCGCTTGGGCAGGAGGTTCAGCGCGAGCAGCAGCAGCACGGTCGTCACCACGTCGACCGAGATCTGCGTCAGCGCGAGGTCCGGGGCGGAGAGCTGCAGGAACGCGAGCGAG
>JBFWQM010000390.1:0-3124 GCA_050249455.1 Rhodospirillaceae bacterium
AGGTCAGGATCGCGTCCTTGCGCCGCGTGATGCAGGTCACGTCCATGTAGGCGTTGTATTCCTGCAGGTTGACGTGGCCGTGGCTCTCGCCGAACGGCGCCTCCGGCTCCAGGTACTCGGTGTCGATGTAGCCCTCGACGACGATCTCTGCCTCGGCCGGGACGTAGAGGTCGACGGTGCGGCACTTCACCACTTCGATCGGCGCGCCGACCGCGGCGCCGGCGACCGCGAGCTCGTCGAGCCGCTCCGGGATCTTCTGCGACGAGGTGAATGTCACGATCGGCGAGGCGCCGAGCACGACCGCCGCCGGCATCTTCTGGCCCCGCTTCCTGTACTTCTCCCAGTGGGTGTAGATACCCGGCCGCAGCTCCAGCGACGGGTTCATGCCGAGCCGACGCTGGCCCTTCACCTGGCCGCGGTAGTTGCCCATGTTCTGGACGCCGGTGTCGGGGTCCTTGGTGATGTACTGCGACAGGGTCGTGTAGGGCGCGTTGTCCCAGCCCGGGGTCGAGATCGGCACCGGGATCGCGTCGAGGCCCTTACCCGGCGCATCCAGCGCGTCGCCCTCGATCACGACCTCCTGGCACGGTGCGCGCTCGACCACCACGGGCGGGATCGGGTTGGCGATCGCCTTGGTCCAGCGCTCGCCGATCTCCTCCAGCGCGCAGCCGATGCCGATGCGGTAGATCTCGCGGCTCGCCGCCAGCGCACCCACCACAACCGGGATGTCGTAGTGGCGCCCCTTGGTGTCGGTGACGTTGGTGAACAGGAACGCCTTGCGGTCCTTTTCCGGGATGCCGCCGCGGAACTGCCAGCGCACCAGCGGGTGCATCTCAGTGTCCTTGTTGATCGGCCGGTCGACCGTCACCAGGAGCCCCGCGTCGTCGAGCGACTTCAGGTGGTCGCGCAGGTCCGGATAGGCCCGCGGCGTCTCCACCGGTTTCACCTTGGTTGCCATGACGCGAAGCTCCGAGCCAATGCTATCCGAATCCCGGGGCGGCACCCCACCTCACCCTACCCTCTCCGCCCCCAAGGGCGGAGAGGGAAGATACGAACCCTCTCCGCCCATCGGGGGAGAGGGTGCGAGCACAGCGAGCGGGTGAGGTGGGAAACCTCGCCCCCGATCACCACATCGCCGAGCCGCCGTCGCAGACGACGGTCTGGCCGGTCATGAAGTCGCTGTCGGCGGAGGACAGGAACACGGCGGTGCCGACCAGGTCCTCCGGCGTCTCGTCGCGCTTGAGCGCGCGGCTGCGGACGGTGTCCGACGGGCCGCCGCCGGCCCAGTTGGTGCGCTTGAGCACGTTCTCGCTCATCGTCGAGCCGGGCGCGATGGCGTTGACCGAGATGTTATCGCCGCCGACCTCGCGCGCCAGCGACCGGGTGATGCCGACCACGGCGCCCTTGGAGGCGTCGTAGTGCAGGAAGAACGGCATGCCCTTGAAGATGCGCCCGGTGGCGATCGAGACGATCTTGCCGTACTTGCGCGTCTTCATGTCCGGTACGACCGCCTTGCAGCACAGCCACACGCCGCGGACATTGACCGCCATCAGCCGGTCCCACTCGGCGACCGGGATGTCGAGGAACGACTTCCGTTCGACGGTGGTGAAGATCGCGGCGTTGTTGACCAGGATGTCGATCCGGCCAAACGCCTCGATTGTCTTCTTCGCCATCGCCTGGGTCGACGCCTCGTCGGCGACGTCGGTCCTGACGTCGATCGCCTGGCCGCCGGCTGCCTTGATCTCGGCCACCACCTTCTCGCCGGAGTCGATGTCGGCGATGGCGACCTTGGCACCCTCCGCGGCGAAGCGGCGGGCGAACGCCGCGCCGATGCCCTGCGCCGCGCCGGTGACGATCGCGACCCGCCCGTCCAGCCTGCCCATTGTCCCCTCCCCTATTTCTTCTGGTTGCCCGGATAGTCGGGCAAGGTGCGCACCTCGGTATTCATCTTGACGTCGTTGCGCCGGCGCTGGGCGATGATCTTGCCGGTCTCCCAATATTCCGACTTCACGGCGAGCTGCGCCATCCGCTCCAGGTCCTCGTTCCACTCGCCGAGGTCGTAGCCGAACCACGGCGCTTGCGGGGTGAGCCGCGGCAAGCCCATGTCCTCCCAGATCTTCTTCGCCGCCTCCATGTACTCGCGCTTGGGCAGCGACACCGGCGGGAAGGTCTCCTTCAGCGTGGCGTCGACCAGGACGGCCGAGTCCTCGTTGTCGATCATGCTGCGGGGGCCGTGGCCCTCGTCCTTGTGCTGCAGCATCTGGACGTCGCGGTGCGGCTTGCAGCGGTACGACATCGCCCAGAAGATCGCGTCGGCGTTGTCGGGATCGATGTCGTCGTTGACCGCGATCACCCACTTGCCCTCGGCGCGGCGAAACGAGGCGACGCCGTAGAGCGCGCGCCAGATCTCGGTGCGCGGCACGTTGCGCTCGAACTGGATCACGATCAGCTTGTGCAGCGAGGTCAGTGGCTCGTGCGTCACGACGTGCACGATGCCCTTGATGCCGAGATGGTCGCGCAAATGCTCGATCTGCGCCGCCTCGTAGGCTGGCCGCTTGATGGTGGACGACTCCGACGGCGTCACTTGGCTGACCCAGGACGTCAGGACGGCGTTGGTGCGCCGGGTGATGCAGGTGACGTCGAGGTAGCCGTTGTACTCCTGCAGGTTGACGTGGCCGTGGCTCTCGCCGAACGGCGCCTCTGGCTCGAGGTACTCGGTATCGACATAGCCCTCGATCACCACCTCGGCCTCGGCTGGGACCAGGAGGTCGACGGTGCGGCACTTGACGACGTTGAGCGGCTCGCCGACCAGGCCGCCGGTCACCCACAGCTCGTCGAGCTTCTCGGGCACCTTTTGCACGGCGGTGTAGCTGACCGCCGGCGGGCAGCCGACCACCACGGCGACCGGCATCTTCTTGCCCAGCGCCTTCCACTTCTCCCAGTGCTGGTAGCCGCCGGTGCGCAGCTCGATCGACGGGTTCATGCCCATCCGGTTCGGCGCTTTGATCTGGCCGCGGTAGTTGCCCATGTTCTGGATCCCGGTCTCGGGATCCTTGGTGATGAAGTGCGACGACGAGGTGTAGGGCGCGTTGTCCCAGCCCGGCGAGGAGATCGGCACCGGCAG
>JBFWQM010000391.1:0-3104 GCA_050249455.1 Rhodospirillaceae bacterium
GCGGCGAGGCCGGGCCGCACCTTCACCACGGTGAACATGCCGCCCATCTCCAGCGGGCCGAACGGGCCGAAGCCGGTCATCATCGGCAGCGTGTTGTCGGGCAGCGGCATCTCCATCGCGCCCATGTCGGCCATGCCGGCGCTGCCCATCGCCATGTAGTCGGGGACGAGCGACCTGATCTTCTCGGCGACCTCCGTCTTGTCGACGCCGATGAAGTTGGCGATGCGGTGGCCCATCGCGTTCATCGTGTGATGCGACTTGTGGCAGTGCATCGCCCAGTCGCCGGGATGATGGGCATCGAATTCGAAGGCGCGCATCGCGCCGACCGGAATGTCGATCGTCACCTCAGGCCAGCGCGCCGCCGGCGGCACCCAGCCGCCATCGGTGCCGGTGACCGCGACGTCGTGGCCGTGCAGGTGGATCGGGTGGTTGGTCATGGTCAGGTTGCCGACCCGGATGCGCACCCGGTCGCCCTGCCGTACGGCGAGATGATCGATGCCGGGGAACACCCGGCTGTTGAACGTCCACAGGTTGAACTCTGTCATCTCCGACACCCGCGGGACCGCAGCGCCCGGCGCGATCTCGTAGGCCGCGAGCAGGAAGACGAAGTCGCGGTCGACCGGCATGAAGCCGGGATCGCGCGGATGGACGACGAAGAAGCCCATCATGCCCATGGCCATCTGCACCATCTCGTCGGCGTGCGGGTGGTACATGAAGGTGCCGGACTTGCGGAGCTGGAACTCGTAGACGAAGGTCTTCCCCGGCTTGATGTGCGGCTGGGTCAGCCCGCCGACCCCGTCCATGCCGTTGGGCAGGAGCTGGCCGTGCCAGTGGATGGTGGTGTGCTCCGGCAGCCGGTTGGTAACGAACAGGCGCACCTTGTCGCCCTCCACCGCCTCGATCGTCGGGCCGGGACTCTGGCCGTTGTAGCCCCACAGCCGGGCGACCATGCCGGGCGCCATCTCGCGCTCCACCGGCTCGGCGACGAGGTGGAATTCCTTCCAGTCGCCGTTCATCCGCCACGGCAGGGTCCAGCCGTTGAGGGTGGCGACCGGCCGGTACGGCCGTCCGGTCTTCGGCACCAGCGGCGGCTGCATCGTCGCCGCCGTTATCGTCGGCGCCTCGGGGATGGCGGCCGCCTGGACGCGGCCGCTGACCGCGCCGGCCCCGATGAGGGCGGCGGCGCCGAGCAGGTTGCGGCGTGTGACTGTCATGTCGGGTCTCTCCGTCAGTGGCCGCCGGCGCCGCCGGGCGCCGCGACGGCGATGGTCGGGTCGGGGGAATCGGCGCCGTCGCCGCCGCCGATCACGGCCTGCTGCAGGTCGACGGCGGCGAGGTGGACGTCGCGCGCCGCCTCGATCGCCGCCATGTTGGCGGCGATGCCTTCGCGCGCGGTGGTCAGCAGCTCGAAGGCGTCGGTCAGCATGCCGTTGTAGCGGTACAGCGCCTCGTCGTTGACGATGCGGCGCAGCGGCAGGATGTGGCCGTCGTAGAGCCGCCAGACGTCGTGCGCGGCGCGGAAGGCGAACCAGGCGGTGCGCGCCTGCGTCCGCACGTCGACGGCGCGTTCGGCGAGGCGATTGACCGCCTGCAGGTAGGTTTCGCGGGCCCGCCGCACGCCGACTTCGCCGAAATCGAACAGCGGGATCTGCAGCGCGACCTCGAAGCCGTAGCGGCGCGGCTCGCCCGTCGCCGTGTCGCGGATGCCGGAAAGCTCCAGCACCGAGACGAACCGCGTCGCCTCGGTCAGCCCCAACGCGCGGGCGGTGAGGTCGAGGTCTTCGCGCGCGATCGCGAGGTCGAGGCGGCGGCGCACCGCGTCCGCCTCCACCGTCGCGCCGTCCGCAACGTCCGCCGGCACCGGCGGCAGCGCATCGGGCAGCGCATAGTCCGCGTCCGCGCCCCACACGCCGAGCGCGCGGTCGAGCGCCGCGCGTCGCGCCGCCGCGGCGTGGCGGGCGCGGGCGAGCTGCGCCGCCGTCTCGGCGCGGAAGGCGGCCGCGCGCGCCTGGTCGAGCCTGCCGGCAGCGCCGGTCTCGCCCAGCCGCCGGGTCAGGTCGGCTGCGGCGTCGGCGGCCACCAGCGCGCGCTCCAGGTAGCCGGCGAGCGCCGCCGCGGCGACCGCGCGGTAGAACGCGCGCCGCGCCTCGGCCGCGGTCCGCAGGGTCGCCGCCACCGCGCGATGCTGCGCGGCGCGGAACTGCGCTGCGCCGATATCACGCCGCACCGGCACGGTCGCGAACGACAGCAAGTCGCCAGCCAGCCGCGCCTCCAGCGACACCACGCCGCTGCCGGTGATGCGTTCGACCGACACCGTCGGGTTACGCGGCAGCCCGGCCTCCACCATCGCGGTCTCGGCGATGCCGAACGCGTTGTAGGCAGCCTGCAGCCCGCGGTTGTTGAGCAGCGCCACCTGCGCCGCCGCGTCCGCCGTCAGCGGCGCGGCGAGAAGTTCCGCGACTCTCGCCTGCGCGCGCTGCGCCGCGTCGGCGTCGGCGATCTTCACCGCATCCTGGCCGGTGTCCGCCGCGACCCGCGCCGCCACCGGCGCCATGCCGCCGTCGCCGGAAAAGTTCGCACAGCCGGCGAGCGAGAGCGCGGCCAGCGCAATGCCCACGGCCCTCGGTAGCGACCGGAGGAGCCGGCGGCCCCCCACCTCACCCTCCCCGTCGCTGCCGCGACGGGTCCCCTCCCTCTCCCCCCAATTTGGGGGGAGAGGGTGCGAGCGCAGCGAGCGGGTGAGGTGGGCGGCCTCGATGGCCGACCATTCATGATGCGGCGCGGCCCAGCGTAAGGTCATGGCGCGGCCTTCGGCGCGACGCGGCGGTTCATCTCCGTCCACGGCAGCGGCTCGGCCGGCGCACTGCCGGCCGGGTCGGCGGCGAGCGGCGCATAGGTGAGGCCGCGCGTTGGCGCGCCGGGATCGGCGGGGTCGGGACCGGCCAGCGGCGCCGGCGGCCGAGCGCAGGCGGCGACGAGAGCGGCCAGCGCCATCGCGGCGGGAAGCCTCATGGGAACCTCGGTGCGTCGGCGCACGCGGCGCGGGGCCGCGCGTCGCCGTCAGTGGCGGACGTCGGATGACGGACGGCCGGTCAGGCCCGAGG
>JBFWQM010000392.1:0-3103 GCA_050249455.1 Rhodospirillaceae bacterium
CGCGTCGATCGAGACGATGCGGGCGCAGGCGTGCGGGCTCTGCACCACCGCGACGTGCTTCATGCCGGGCACCGAGATGTCGGCGACGAAGCGGCCGCGGCCGGTGATGAACCGCTTGTCCTCCTTGGCGCGGCGCTTGCGCGCGACGTAGCGGTAGTTGCTGCCGTGCGGGGCGTGGCCGTCCACGGGCTACTTCCCTTTCATGCGCTGGGCGGCGAGCTGCACCGCCTCGACGATCTGCTGGTAGCCGGTGCAGCGGCACAGATTGCCGCCGATCGCCTCGCGGATGTCGTCTTCGCTGGGGTCGGGGTTCTCGCTGAGGAGCGCGTGGCTGGCCATCAGCATGCCGGGGGTGCAGTAGCCGCACTGCATACCGTGCGCCTCCCAGAACGCGTCCTGCAGCGGCGACAGCTCGCCCTTGGCGCTCTCCAGCCCTTCCACGGTCATGACCTCGTGGCCGTCCGCCTGCACGGCGAACATCAGGCAGGAGCGCACCGGCTTGCCGTCGAAGATGACCGAGCAGGCGCCGCACACGCCGTGCTCGCAGCCGACATGGGTGCCGGTCAGGCCCAGCTCGTCGCGCAGGAAATCGACCAGCGTGACCCGCGGCGCGGCGCGGCCGCTGTAGCGGCGGCCGTTGATGGTGATCGAGATGTCGCGCGGCTTCTGCATCCTCACGCCCTTTCCGCGGCGTCTGCCGCGGCTTGCGCCAGCGCGCGCTCGACCAGCGCGCGGGCGACGCGGCGGCGATAGTCCGCCGTCGCGTGCAGGTCGGTATCCGGCTCGATCAGGTCGGGGACCATGGCCGCGGCCTTGGCGATCGCGGCGCTGTCGAGCGTCGAGCCGACCACCGCCTGGGCCGCCGGGTCGCAGCGCACCGGCCGCGCGCCGGCGCCGCCGATCGCGATCGCCGCGCGGGTGCAGGCGCCGGCCGCATCGACCACGACCTGCGCCGCGACCGAGACGACGGCGAAGTCGCTGATCCGCGCGCTGACCTCCTGGAACCCGGTGCCGACCCGGCCGCCCTGCCACACCGGGAAGCGGACCTCCGCCAGGCATTCGTCCGGCTCCAGGGTCGTCATCATCGGGCCGACGAAGAAGTCGTCGACCGCGATGCGTCGTTCGCCGCGGGCCGACCGCGCGACCAGGACGGCGTCGACCGTCAGCGCGGTGAGCGGGATCTCCGCCGACGGGTCGGCGTGGCAGATCGAGCCGCCGACGGTGCCGCGGTTGCGGGTCTGGACGTGGCCGACGAAGTGGATCGCCTTGGCGAGCAGCGGCAGGTGTTGCGCCACCACGGGCGAGGACAGCGCGTCGGACTGGCGCGTGCAGGCCTTCACCGCCAGCACGTCGCCTTCGGCCGCGATGCCGCGAAGCTCGTCCACGTCGTTGATGTCGATCAGCAGCGCCGGCCGGGCGAGGCGCATCGCCATCATCGGCACCAGCGTCTGGCCCCCCGCGATCACCTTGCCGTCGCCGTTCGCGCCGGCGAGCGCCGTGCAGACCTCGTCGAGCGAGCCGGCGCGCAGGTAGTCGAAGTCGGCGGCCTTCATGTGCCGGGCCTCACCGGCGCCGTCGTGGCCGTGCTCGTGCGGTTGAATGCCCGCTCGGCGCCGAGCCTACAAACCAACAGAGTCATACGCGGACTTGATCCGCGTATCCAGCGCGCGCGGTCAGCGCGCAAGAGTGTCTTTTGCGCGGCAATACCGCGCTGCTGGATGCGCGGGTCAGGCCCGCGCATGACTACATTTGACTTTGGATGTTGAGCGTAGCGATGCGGCATCAATTGTCGGGCTCGAAGGCGAAATAGGTGACGTCGTCGTTAAGCTTGTCCCAGCACACCTTCACGCGCCGGCCGATCTTCAGGTCCTCCGGCTTGTAGTTCATGTAGTTGGCCAGGATGCGCACGCCCTCGTCGAGGTCGACCATGACCAGCGCATAGGGCGCCTTGTCCTCGAAGCCGGCCGACGGCACCAGGGTGTCGGTGTAGCTGAACACGCTGCCCTTGCCCGACGCCTCGCGCCATTCGAGGTTGCGCTTGCCCGTCACCACGCTGCCCATGCGCGGGTAGAACTGGTAGGCCTTGGCGTCGGGATCGTATTGCAGCATCAGCTTGCCATTCTTGGCGGCGGCCCAGAACGGGCGCGTCGTCTCGGTCTGCTGCGGCAGCGGCCGCGGATTCTTTTTCGCGTTCATCTCACTGCTCCAGCGTGGCGACGATCGAGACGTACCAGTTGCGGCCGTAGGGGATGATGCCGATGCCGGTCACCATCGCGTTGGCCGGGTCCTTGACCTGGCGCTCGCCCGCCTCGCCGTACATCTGGCGCACCGCCTCGACCAGGTTGGTCATGCCCGACGCCAGGCCGATCTGGCCGGCCGAGATCTGGCCGCCGCCGGTGTTGATCGGCAGCTTGCCGCGGTAGCTGACGTCGGTGTTCAGGAGGAACTCCGACCCCTCGCCGCGCTTGCAGAAGCCGATCTGCTCGAGCTGGATCATCTCGGCGATCAGGAAGTCGTCGTAGGGCTGGAACATGCGGATGTCGGAGGCCTTGAGCCCCGCCATCTGCAGCGCCTCGGGGCCGGCCACCGAGAACCCGGTCTCGGTGATGTCGGGCTGCCGCTCGCGGCCGTTGAAGTTGATCATCTCCGAATAGGCCGTCGGGTAGACGACCTTCTTGGCGCCCATCTTCTTCGCGCGCTCGGCGCTGACCAGCAGCACGCCGGCGGCGCCGTCGCACCACATCACGCAGTCGAGCAGGCGCAGCGGCGTCGAGATCACCCGCGAGTCGAGGTAGTCCTGCACCGTCATCGGCTTGCGGAAGCCCTCGAACGCCAGCGGGTTGAGCACCGCGCCCTCGCGCTGCGCCACGGCGAGCTTGCCCAGCGCCTCGGGCTTCAGGTCGTACTGCGCCATGTAGCGGTGCATCAGCAGGCCGAAGCCGCCCGGCGGGCCCTGGATGCCGGTCGGGTCCCACCACTCCAGGCGGAAGCCGCCGTTGGCGCCGCGCCACTGGGTGGTCGGCGAGTCCGAGCCGATGATCAGCGCCACCTCGCACTGGCCGGCCTGGATCGCCATCGCCGCGCGCGACAGCCCGGCCAGCGC
>JBFWQM010000393.1:0-3084 GCA_050249455.1 Rhodospirillaceae bacterium
GCCGACCTTTCCCAACGCGAAATACCTGATCGTGCGCGACGAGCTGGCGGCGTTCGAGGCCAAGGCGGCGGCCGGCGGGCAGAACCGGGCGATCTTCGACGACAGCCTGCAGCCGGTGCTGGACGCCGGACAGGTGGTGCTGGTCGAGGCCGACCACGAGATCGACGACGCAGTGCGGCTGGTGCCGTCGCCCGGCCACACGCCGGCGCACGCCTGCGTCGCGGTGCGCTCGCGCGGCGCGCAGGCCACGATTTCCGGCGACGTGCTGCACCACCCGCTGCAGCGGCTGCACCCGGGCTGGAACAGCCGCGCGTGCGACGACCCGGCGCTGGCGCGCGCCACGCGCCGCCGGTTCCTGGAATCGCACAGCGACCGCGACGTGGTCGTGCTCGCCTCGCACTTCGACCCGTGCCGCGTCGTCGCCAACGGCGATGCGTTCGAATTCGTCGACGCTTGAGCGCGCGGTGCGCCTCCTGGTCACCGGGTTCTCGGCATTCCCGGGCGTGCCGGACAATCCGACCGAACGCCTGGTCGGCGCGCTGGCGGACGACGACTGGCGGCCGGCCGCCGCCGCGCAGGCGCAGCACCTGGTGCTGAAGACCGAGTACGGCGCGGCGGCGCAGGCGCTGGATGCGGCGTTGGTCGCGTTCGACCCCGACGCGGTCGTGAGTTTCGGCGTGCATGGCGGCGCCGATTCGCTGCGGGTCGAATGCGTCGCGCGCAACCGCGTGTCGCAGGCGCGGGCCGACAACGCCGGCACGATCCCGGCCGGCGCGATCGATGATGGGCCGCCGGCCATGGCTGGCTCGTTCGACGCGGTGCGGGTGTGCGAGGCGGTGCGCGCACGCGGCGTGCCGGTGCGGCTGTCGCACGACGCCGGCACCTATCTGTGCAACTTCGCCTACTATCGCGCGCTGCGCTGGGGCGCCGGCCGCGGCCGGTCGGTCGGCTTCATCCATGTGCCGCCGCTTGCGGTCGTCGGCCTGCCGGCCTTGCGCGAGGCCACGGAAGCCGCCGTCGCGGCGGCGCTGGAAGGCCACGCCGCCGCTAATGCGCGGCGGTCGGCCTGATCTCGATCGGCACCTGCGCCAGCTCGGCGTAGACGCGCGCGGTCTGGCGCAGCGGCCACCAGTCGTAGAGGAAGATCTGCAGCGGGTGCCACATGGCGACCCAGCCGGAGATCAGCAGGCCCTCGGCGACGATGTGGGCCACCGTGCCGGCGGCGTTGGCCAGGAACACCTGACGCACGCCGATGCAGGCGAACAGGAAGCCCAGGCCGATCGCCAGCGAGATCCACCCGTTGCGCAGCAGCAGCGCGAGCTGCCGGCGCGTCGCCCACAGGCGATAGTCGAAATAGCCGTGGACCGACCCGGCAAGGTCCATCTCGGCCGCGACGTGCGCCTGGTCCTCCGGCAGGTGGACGACGAGCCTCAGCGGCTCGCCGTGGCCGAGCTCACGCGCCGCGGCGACGATGTAGGCTTCCGCCTCGTCGTCCAGGTCCTTCTCGCGGAACGGCGCCGGGTCGAGCGAGGTGAATAGCTGGCGCACCGAGCCGAGGCTGATCTCGATCAGCGCGACCCCGCCTTCGCGGCGATAGCGCGGGACCGCGGCGGTCATCGCCGCGGCGGGGAGGCGACTGCCGTCGGCACGACCTGGCCCCTACGCCGCGTCGGCGAGCGTCGCCAGGCGGGCGCGCAGCGCGCGCGCGGTGGCGGCGGCATCGTCTTCCGCGGCGGGGCGGTAGTCGTCGGGCGCGATCGGCGCGCCGACCCGCAGCCGGACCGGCACCAGCCGCGGCCAGCGGCGCTGGCGCGGCAGCGCCTCGTACGTGCCCTCGATCCACACCGGCACGACGACCGGCCGGCAATCGTTGGCCAGCACGCCGACGCCGCGCAGAAACTCCTGCAGCGTGCCGTCGGGCGACCGCCACGATTCCGGGAACCAGACCAGGACCTGGCCCGCCTTCAGCACCGATTCCGCCTTGCCCAGGGTCTCCGACGGCCGCGTGTCGTCGACGGTGAAGAATTGCGCCGCGCCGGCCAGGAAGCGGCCGGCCCCGCCGCCGGGCAGGCGCGAGTTCTCGATGCTCCACCAGCTGCGGCTGACGAAGCGCCACGGCATCGCGGCGGCGACCGCGAACGGGTCGAGATCGCTGACATGGTTGGCGATCACCATGTAGGGGCCGGGGCCGTCGGGGAACGCGCCGGTCACCCGCAGCCGGAACAGGAGGCGCATCGCCGACCACAGAATCGCGTAGAGCGCGAAGCCGACGGCGCGCTGGGCGCCGCGGGCATTCTGCGGCGTGAAGCCGCCTTTGGCCGCCACCGGCCTGGGTGCCAGCGCGGGCGCTTCCGCCACCTCGCGCAGCAGGTCGCCGACGGTCATCACGCGCGACAGCGCCGCCTCGTCGATCGTCGCGCCGGTCGTCGTCTCGATCTCCGCGGCGATCTCAAGCCAGCCCAGCGAATCGACGCCGAGGTCGAGCTGCGGGCTGGTGTCGAGCGTGATCGTCTCGTTCGGGTAGCGCCGCGCCAGGATCGCGACCACGCGCCGGCCGTTGGGGCTGTCGCGCCACTTGGCCTCTTCGTCCGATAGCGTGCGCTCGACGCGCTCGGCGGCGGCGGCGCGGGCGTAGAGGCCGGGCAGGGCGAAGCGCCGCAGCTTGCCCAGCCGCGTCTTCGGCAGCGGCTCGGCGACGACGCGGAAGCCGGCGAGCCGCTTGTAGGACGGCAGCGCCGCGCCGGCTTCCGCCACCGCGATGCGCAGCACCTGGTCGATCCGTCCGCTCGCCGCGGCCTTGAGCGCGCCGATTTCGGGGACCACGACGGCGCGCAGCGCGCCGTTGTCCTCGAACACGCCGGCCTCGCGGATGTAGGGGCCGGCCACCAGCGCCGCCTCGACCTCCTCCGGCGCCAGCTTTTTGCCGCCGGCGAGTACGATGATCTCCTTGCGCCGGCCGGACACCACCAGCGACCCGTCCGGCTCCAGCCGGCCGAGGTCGCCGGTGCGGAACCAGCCGTCGTCGGTGAACGATTCGGCGGTCGCCTCCGGGTTCTTATGGTAGCCGGCGAAGACGTGCGGGCC
>JBFWQM010000394.1:0-3034 GCA_050249455.1 Rhodospirillaceae bacterium
CCGCGGAAGATCGGCTTGTTGCGGTAGGTGACGCAGGTGATGCGCGCGGTCGGCTTGCGCGTGCGCTCGACCGCGTAGTAGCCGGTGAACTCGGCGTAGGGGCCTTCCAGCTCGTAGGTGCTGCGGTCGGGCGAGATGTAGCCCTCGATCACGATCTCGGCGTCGGCCGGCACCATCAGGTCGACGGTCTCGCCCTTGACCAGGTTGACCGGCTCGCCGCGGATCGCGCCCATCACGTCGTACTCTGAGACGCCGCGCGGCACCGGCGCGCCGCCGGTGAAGCCCATCGACGGCTCCCAGCCGATCACGAAGGCGACCGGCATCTCCTCGCCGCGCGCCTCGTACTTGGAGAAGTGGCCGCCCCAGTGCTGGGCGCGCCACATCAGCACCGCGATCTTGTCCGGCGCCACCACCTGGCCGCGGTAAATGCCGACGTTGTGGACGCCGGTGTCCGGGTCCTTGGTGACGCAGCCGGCATAGGTCAGCACGTGGCGGCCGCCGTCGCGCCGGTTCCAGTGCGGCACCGGCAGCTTCAGGAGGTCGAAGTCCTTGCCGGCGACGATGTTCTCCTTCACCGCGCCGGTCTTGACGACGCGCGGGGCGACGCGCTCGGTGAAGATGGTCTTGCAGATCTTCACCATCTCGCGCGGCGGCGTCTCGCGCGGCAGGCCGAACATCATGGCGAGCCGCGAATAGCTCGCCTGGCCGCCGGTGAAGAGCTGGCTGCACAGGCTGTCGGGCTTGTTGTAGTCCTTGATGTTGGAGAACAGCATCGCCGGGCCGTCGCCGGTGCCCTGGGCCATGCGGACGATGGTGCCGAGCTCGACGTCCCAGTCCACCTCGGCCTTGATTTCGTGCAGCTCGTCGGCCTTGCGCAACGCCTCGATCCAGCCGCGCAGGTCGCCGAAGGCCGCTTTTTCGCGCTTGATGTCCGCCATGTCCCTCTTCGCCGGCCCCGCGGGCCGCTCCACGCCGTCTTGTCGAAACGCCCGCTTTTAGGGGATGCGGCTGCGGCAGTCCATCGCAAACGGCCGCGTTGACTTGCGCGGCGCCGATGGCGACCATCCGTCCAGCGCCGCCGCCCAGGAGGATTGCCCGTGCCCGACGCAGCCGTAACGGCCCGAACCGACGCCGCCGCCCTGATCGACGATCGCCCCGACGCCGGCGTGTTCCGGGTCCACCGCTCGGTCTACCTCGACCCGGCGCTGTTCGAGCGCGAGATCGAGACGATCTTCGAGCGCGCGTGGATCTATCTCTGCCACGACAGCCAGGTGCCTGCGCCGGGCGACTATGTCGCCACCGCGATCGGCCGCCGGCCGGTGTTCGTGATCCGGCAGGCGGACGGCAGCCTCGGCGCCTTCCTCAACGCCTGCTCGCACCGCGGCACCGTGCTGACCGCACGCAAGGCGGGCAATGCCAAGCGCATTACCTGCCGCTATCACGGCTGGTCCTATGGGCCGGACGGCCGCTGCCTCGTCATCCGCGGCGAGGACGGCTACGAGGGCACGCCGGTGCAGCGCGACGCCGCGGCGCTGAAGCCGGTGCGGCTTTCCACCTACAAGGGCTTCGTGTTCGGCTGCCTCGACCCGGATGCCGGGCCGCTGGCGGACTTCCTCGGCCAGACCCTGCCGTTCTTCGACCTGATGGCCGACCAGTCCGGCGAGGGCATGGAGATCCTGAAGGGCGAGAGCGTCTACATGATGCGCGCCAACTGGAAGCTGCAGACCGAGAACTCGGCCGACGGCTACCACGTCGCCACCGTGCACCGCAGCTTCGGCACCACCCTGTCCTACCGCGACACGCTGCACGGCGCGGCGGTCGACCCGATGATGAAGACCGAGGCGGCGCGCATCCTGACCTTGGACCGCATCACCTCGGGCGGCTACGACCTCGGCGGCGGCCACATGGTGAGCTGGTCCACCCGCACGCCGCACACCGTGCCGCTGAACGAGGGCCGCGCCGCGCTGGAGGCCCGCCACGGCGCCGGCAAGGTGCGCTGGATGATCGACCGCGGCCGCACCGTGACGGTGTTCCCCAACCTGCTGCTCAACGACATGGCCTCGACCTGCCTGCGCACCTGGCGGCCGCTCGCGCCCGACCTGACCGAGATCGAGACGTGGTGCCTCGCGCCCAAGGGCGAGAGCGCGGCGGCGCGGCGCGCGCGCATCCGCAAGTACGAGGACTTCTTCCTGCCCGCCAGCCTCGCCGTGCCCGACGACGTCGCGGCGATGCAGGGCGCCCACGACGGCAGCGGCGCGGCGGACGCCGGCTGGAACGAGCTCGCGCTCGGCCGCCACACCGAAGTCGCCGGCCCCGACGAGGCCGCGCTCGACCTCGGCTTCGTCCCGGTCAGCTCCAACCCCGGCCGCGAGAGCGAGACCGCCATGCACGGCTTCTACCGCGAATGGCGCCGCCGGCTGGCGGGCTGAGCGGCGCCGCGGTCGGTCGAGATGAGTTCTTTTCTTGAATTCGATGGTTGCACCGGCACCACGCGTCGGAACGGTGACTGTCGCCTCGCAGCGGCCCCCTCCCCCAACCCCCTCCCTACAGGGGAGGGGGCTATCGGGACGCGCCCGTCGACTTCCCCCTCCCCTGGAGGGAGGGGGCAGGGGGAGGGGGCCCTCGCGACAGCGAGGAGAAGAATGGTCTGCCCGGTTCTGCATCGGGACGAGCGAAACCGAATGCGCGACCAGCAGCAAGAGCACCGGACATGACCTTCGCCGCCGACCCCGTTTTGGCCGCCGCCGTCGCCGACCTGCTGTCGCGCGAGGCGTATCTGCTCGACGCGCGCAAGTGGCAGGACTGGCTCGCGCTCTATGCCGACGACGCGGTCTTCTGGGCGCCGGCGTGGGCGTCGGACGATGCGTTCACCGCCGATCCCGACCGCGAGCTCAGCCTGATGTACATGGACAAGCCGGGGCTGGAGGCGCGCGTCTTCCGCATCGAGGGCGAGGAGTCGTGGGCGACAGACCCGCTGCCGTGGACCGCCCACCTCGTCACCAACGTGCTGGTGCTGTCGGCCACCGACACGACG
>JBFWQM010000395.1:0-3031 GCA_050249455.1 Rhodospirillaceae bacterium
TCGCGGATTACTTCGCGGAGGCTGGTGGCTAGCTACTTACCTTTGTCGTCCTCCGGCTTGACCGGAGGACCCACCATTCTGCCGGCGCCGAAGTGCGATGACATGGGTCCTCCGGTCAAGCCGGAGGACGACAAAAAAGAAAAGCCAGGTGCCGCTACGGCAGCAGAACCGTCGAGCCGGTCGTTGCGCGGCCTTCCAGCGCGCGGTGCGCGTCGGCGGCGTCGGCCAGCTTGTAGCGGTGGTTGACCTCGATCTTCACCTTGCCACGCAGGACGAGGTCGAACAGGCGGTCGGCGCCGGTGGCCAGCATCTCGGCCGTCGCGGTGTGGTCGCCCAGGCTCGGCTTGGCGAAGAACTTCGAGCCCGCCAGCAGGTTGGTGTCGAGCGGTGCGATTGGCCCCGACGCGCCGCCGAACGAGGCAATCGTCCCGCGCGGGCGGGTGCAGGCGATCGACTTCAGGATGGTGTCCTTGCCGACCGAGTCGTAGACCGCGTGCGCGCCGGCGCCGTCGGTGATCTTCAGGACGCGGTCGGCGAAGTCCTCGCGCGTGTAGACGATCGGGTGGTGGCAGCCGTGGGCGCGCGCGACCGCCGCCTTCTCGTCGGATCCCACGGTGCCGATCACCGTGGCGCCGAGGTGGCTGGCCCACTGGCAGAAGATCAGGCCGACGCCGCCGGCGGCGGCGTGGATCACCACCGCGTCGCCCGGCTTCACCGCGTAGGTCCAGTACAGCAGATAGTGGACGGTGAGGCCCTTCAGCATCATCGCCGCCGCGGCCTCGTCACTGATGCCGTCGGGGATCTTCACGATCTGGTCGGCCGCGACCAGCCGCTCGTCGCAATAGCTGCCCAGCGGCCCGCCATAGGCGATGCGGTCGCCGGCCTTGAACGCCGTCACGCCTTGCCCGACCTCGGTCACGACGCCGGCGCCTTCCGATCCGACGACCAGGGGCAGCGGCAGCTTGTAGGTGCCGCGGCGGCGGTAGACGTCGGAGAAGTTGACGCCGATCGCGGTGTGGCGGATGCGCACCTGCCCGGCGCCCGGTGCGCCGACCTCCACCGTCTCCGGCGTGAGGACCTCCGGCCCGCCATAGGCGCGCACAACCATCGCCTTGGGCATCGCGCCCTCCCTGCCGTCCCGTGTCACACGAACGGCGACTTGCCGTCCGGGGTCGGGATCTGGAACGTATTGAGCGTCATCGCGATCAGCGTGTAGTAGCCGACCAGCGCCACCAGCTCGACCACGCCCTGCTCGCCGATGCGGATCAGCACCGGGCGGTAGACGTGATCGCTGACGTTGTGCTTGTCCAGCAGCTCGCGCACGAAGTTGTAGACGGCGATGTCGAGCGGGTCGGCGAAGTCGGGCCGCCGGCGATCTCGGATCGCGATGATGATGCCGGGATCGACGCCGGCCTGCTCGGCCAGCGGCGCGTGCGCGTACCACTCGAAGTTGGCGCTGTGGAAGCGCGCGACCAGCAGCACCGTAAGCTCGCGCAGCCGCGCCGGCAGCGACGACTGGAAGCGCAGGTACTCGCCCACCTTCTGTATCCGCGCGCACATCTCCGGGCTGCGGATCAGGGCGTTGAACGGACCGACCACCGCGCCGCGCGGCCCGGCGGCGATCTCTTCCGCCGCCTTGCGCTGCTCCGGGCTCATGGTCTCGGGTCTCAGATCGGTGAGACGCGCCATGCCAGTCGTCTTTCCTCCATGCTGCCGGGCCGCCCGCATGACCAGGCAACGCCCGATGCCGAAACCGGTTGCAACCCCCGCCGCCCTGTCGCATCCGGTGCGCCTTCGTGCGGCGCATCCGTTGTGTTTCCTTGCCGTGACAGTGCCAATATTCCCCCGCCTGCGCAAGCGGTCGCACCCCGTTGCGGGTGCACCGTCCGCCCGATAGGGTGGCGCCGTCACGCAGCGCGGAACCGACATCCATGACCACCGCGACGGCCGGGGGACGGCACGTCACCATCATCGGCGCCGGCATCGTCGGCATCAGCTGCGCACTGTGGCTGCAGCGCGACGGGCACCGGGTGACCGTGATCGACCGCCTGCCGCCGGGCGAGGGCACCTCGTTCGGCAACGCCGGGCTGATCCAGACCGGCGCCTGCGTGCCGATCGCCACCCCCGGCGTGCTGCGCCAGGTGCCCAAGATGCTGCTCGACCCCAAGGGGCCGCTGGTCGTGCAGTGGCGCTACTTGCCACAGATTTCACCCTGGCTGATGCGCTTCATCGCCGCGGCGCGGCCGGACCGGGTGGAGCAGATCTCGATCGCGCTGGCGGCGCTTCTCGACCGCGCCAGGGACGGCTACGCGCCGCTGATCAAGGGCGCCGCCGCGGACGACCTGGTGCGGCCGCTGGGCGAGCTCTACGTCTACAAGCGCGAGGCGTCGTACCGGGCGCACGCGCCGTTCCACGACCTGCGCCGGCGCCGCGGCGTCAACGTCGTCGACCTGCCGCCGGAGGAGCTGCGCCAGCTCGAGCCGGCGCTGGCCCCGATCTTCCACCGCGGCGTCCTGCTGCCCGACAGCATGGCGACGGCGAACCCGTTCCGCTTCACCCGCCGGCTTGCCGAGAGCTTCGTGGCGGGCGGCGGCACGATCGTGCAGGAGGCGGTGACCGGCATCGAGATGGCGGGCCGCCGCCCGGCGCGGGTGGTGACCGACCGCGGCGCGCACGCGGTCGACCGCCTGGTGCTTGCGTCCGGCGCGTGGTCGAAGCCGTGGGCGGCGAAGCTCGGCATCCGCGTGCCGCTCGACACCGAGCGCGGCTACCACGTGATGCTGCCCGACCCGGGGATCTCCTTGCGCGTCGCCATCCTGTCGGGCGACCACCGCTTCGCCATCACGCCGATGGTGGACGGCGTGCGGCTGGCCGGCACGGCGGAGCTCGCCGGGCTGGTGCGCCCGCCCAACTACGCTCGCGCCGAGATGCTGGTGCCGATGGCGCAGGAGCTGCTGCCCGGCCTCAACGCCGCTGGCGGCGTGCGCTGGATGGGCCACCGGCCGTCGCTGCCCGACAGCCTGCCGGTGAT
>JBFWQM010000396.1:0-2971 GCA_050249455.1 Rhodospirillaceae bacterium
CGATGATCGGGTGATCGCTCACCGTGCCGGCGCCGGAGGCGAAGTCGGCCTTCTCGGCCATGGCGCCGAGGCGCTGGATGTCGGCGCCGTAGAACGAGCCGTGGCCCATCATCATCTTGAAGCCGTTATATTCCGGCGGGTTGTGCGAGCCGGAGATCATGATGCCGCCATCGGCCTTCAGCGCATGCACGGCGTAGTAGAGCATCGGGGTCGGGCCGAGGCCGACGCGGACGGCATCGACGCCGGCGGCGGTGATGCCCTCTACCGTCGCCTTCTCCATCTCGGGCGAGGACAGCCGTCCGTCGTAGCCGACCGCGACCAGCCGGCCGCCGGCGCGTGCGACCAGGGTTGCAAAGCCGCGGCCGATGGCGCGCGCGTCGGCCGCCGAGAGCGTCTTGCCGACGACGCCGCGGATGTCGTACTCGCGCAGGATTGTCGGGTCGAAACGGTGTGCGTTCTGGCTCATTGCTGGCTTTTCCGCTCCACGGGGCTGCGGCCGACGCTGTGGTAGTCGAACCCGGCTTCGGCCATCTCGTCGGGCTTGTAGATGTTGCGCAGGTCGATCAGCACCGGCTGCTTCAGGAGCGCACGCACGCGGCGCAGGTCGAGGGCGCGGAACTCGTTCCACTCGGTCACGATCACCAGCGCATCGGCGCCCTTCATGATCGCGTAGGGGTCGTCGCCGAACTCGACGCCGGCCAGCAGATGGCGCGCCTCCGCCATGCCCTGCGGGTCATAGGCGCGCACCGTCGCGCCGGCCTGGCGCAGCCGCGGCAGGATCTCCAGGCTCGGCGCCTCGCGCATGTCGTCGGTATTGGGCTTGAAGGTGAGGCCGAGGATCGCGATGGTCTTGCCGGCGACCGAGCCGCCGCACGCGGCGACGACGCGGTCGGCCATCAGCTCCTTGCGCGCGTCGTTGACCGCCACCACCGTCTCGACGATGCGCAGCGGCGCGCCGTAATCCTTCGCGGTGCGGACCAGCGCCAAGGTGTCCTTCGGGAAGCACGAGCCGCCGTAGCCGGGGCCGGCGTGCAGGAACTTGCCGCCGATGCGCCCGTCGAGGCCGATGCCGCGCGCGATATCCTGCACGTCGGCGCCGACCTTCTCGCACAGGTCGGCGATCTCGTTGATGAAGGTGATCTTGGTGGCGAGAAAGGTGTTGGCCGCGTACTTGATCAGCTCCGCCGATTCCAGGGTGGTGAAAACGATCGGCGTCTCGAGCAAATAGAGCGGCCGATACAGCGCGCGCAGCACGCCCGCCGCGCGGTCGGCGTTGGTGCCGATCACCACGCGGTCGGGCCGCATGAAGTCGTTGATCGCCGACCCTTCTCGCAGGAACTCGGGGTTGGAGGCGACGTCGAACTCGGCGTCGGGCCGGCGCTCGCGGATCAGCCGCGCCACTTCGCGCCCGGTGCCGACCGGGACGGTCGACTTGGTGACGACGACCATGTAGCCGTCGATGCAATCGGCGATCTCCTTCGCCGCCTGGTAGACGTAGCTCAGGTCGGCATGGCCGTCGCCGCGGCGGCTCGGCGTGCCGACGGCGATGAACACCGCGTCCGCGCCGCGCACGGCCGACGGCAGATCGCTGGTGAACGACAGCCGGCCCGCCTTCACGCCCTTCTCGACCAGTGCGTCGAGCCCCGGCTCGTAGATGGGGATGTCGCCCTGGCGCAGGCGGCCGATCTTGCCTTCGTCCTTGTCCACGCAGACGACCTCGACGCCGAACTCGGCGAAGCAGGCGCCCGAAACCAGACCGACATAGCCGGTCCCGACCATCGCAACACGCATGGCAGCCCTTTCGGTTCAGCGGCAGGCGGCTGAGGCTAACCCCAGGTGGTCAAGAATACCTTTTCAGGACCGGGCGGATGGCGTCGCGCAGGTCGGGCCGCGCCAGGGCGAAGGCGAGGTTCGCTTCGACGAAGCCGGCCTTGTCGCCGCAGTCGAAGCGGCGGCCCTCGAAGCGCAGGCCGTGGAAGGGCATGGCGCCGATCATGCGCGCCATCGCGTCGGTGAGCTGGATCTCGCCGCCGGCGCCGCGCTCGTGCCGCGACAGGTGCTCGAAGATCGCGCCGTCGAGCACGTAGCGGCCGATGATGGACAGGGTGGAGGGCGCCTTCGCAGGCTCCGGCTTCTCGACCAAGCCCTTGATTTCGGCGAGCTTTCCGTCGTCCTTGCCGACGTCGAGGATGCCGTAGCGGTTAGTGTGCTCGCGCGGCACGTCCATCACCGCCACGACGTTGCCGCCGTGCCTGGCATGGACGTCGGTGAGCTGCTTGAGGCAGGGCACGTCGGCCTGGACGAGGTCGTCGGGCAGCATCACGGCGAACGGCTCGTCGCCCACCACCTCGCGGGCGCACCAGACGGCATGGCCGAGGCCCTGGGCCTCCTGCTGGCGGGTGTAAACGATGCGGCCGGGATCCAGGACGACGGCGCGGATGTCGGCGAGCTCCTTGACCTTGCCGCGCCGGTCCAGCGTGCCGGCGAGCTCCACCGCGTGGTCGAAGTGATCCTCGATCAGCGACTTGCCGCGGCCGGTGACGAAGACGAACGTCTCGATCCCGGCGGCCAGCGCCTCTTCCACCGCGTACTGGATCAGCGGCTTGTCGACCACCGGCAGCATCTCCTTCGGCATCGCCTTGGTCGCCGGCAGGAACCGGGTGCCAAGGCCGCCGATCGGAAACACCGCTTTGCGGACCCGTGTCGCCATGCTGTCAAAATCCCCCACGTTCAACCGGTGCGAGCCCGGTCTGGTTCCCCCGCGGCGCGGCACTTGTGCCACACCGCTCGATTCCCTTGCAAGCAACCCGCCCGAAACTATTCCGCGACCATTAACGGCTCGCAAACTCGTGCGCCCGCACCAAATTGCCGCGTTAATGGGACAAAAGCAGGGCAACCGGCCGCCCGCCGCTGCGACACGTCGGCACGCCGCCCGCTCATTCGCCCAGCAGCAGGTCCTTCGCCTGGTTGA
>JBFWQM010000397.1:0-2963 GCA_050249455.1 Rhodospirillaceae bacterium
GTCACCCGCCTGAACGGCAAGGAGCGCCAGCGCACGCCGCTCAACGACATGCTGTTCAACATCGAGCAGGTGATCCACTATTTGTCGACCGGCATGAAGCTGCGGCCGGGCGACGTGATCGTGATGGGCACCCCCGGCCAGCTCGACCCCCGGCCGGACGACAAGGAATGCGCGCCGGAGAACCAGTTCGGCCCGATCAAGGTCAAGGGCCAGGTCCACATGAAGCCGGGCGACACGCTCGAGGTCGAGATCACCGGACTCGGGGTCCTGAGGAACCCGGTGGTCGCCGACGCGCCGAAGGTGTACCGGGCCGGGTGACGGACGGCGCCGACGGGCAGCGGGCTGCCGCTCGCGCGGATCAGAAATCCCAGGGCGAGATCAGTTCGAGCCCCGTCGTCTGGAAGTCCGACAGATTGCGCGTGGCCAGGCGCCCGTTGTTGACTCGCGCAATGGCCGCGATCATGCCGTCCGGCGCCGACATGCCGAGTCCCTGCCGGGATGCCGTGCCCATGATGTCGCCGTAGGCGAGTGCGGCATCCTCGGTCAGTCCGAAGATCCTGTCGGCGAAGCGGTGCCGCCAGTCGGTAAGGCTGCGCTCCAGCGCGTTTGCGCGCTGGTCGGGTCGGACTTTCTGTATCCCGAACGCGATCTCGGCGATGGTTACGGTCGGCAAGGCCAACTCGGCGTCATGCCGCACGAGCCAGGCGATCACCGCGGGGTCGGGTGCCTTGCGCAAGGTCTCGGAAACGACATTGGTGTCGAGGAAGATCAAAGATCGGGACCCCCGTGCGCGCGCCGCGCCGCACGGATGATCGCGTCCAGGTCGATGTCGGTTCCGGAATTCGCCGACAAGCGCGCATAGAAGGATGCCGCCGGCTCGCGCCCGGCCTGGCTGATCTCATATGCTTCCAGTGCCCGCTCGACGATATCGGCGATCGAGCGCTTCTCACGACGCGCGAGCCGGTGGGCAAGGTCGCGCGCCTTGCCACTTCGTACGGAGAGTTGCGGTTCGGCCATCGGCGTCTTCCTGTCGGTCCGGACCAAAGATAGTGGTTGCAGGTCGTGCCATCAAGTTGGCAGTTGGTGGCTTGATGGCTAAAAATATCCTAATCCACCGACAGGGACAGGATGCGGCTGATGTGGCCCAACGGCTTCTTCGTCTCGGCGGCCAGCGTGTTGAAGGCGGCCTGGATCGCGGCGCGCTCGCGCTTGCCCTTGCCGGTGCCCGTGTAGAAGCCCCAGTGCTTGAGCGCGCGGACCACGTCGTCGGTCAGCACGAAGGTGTCCTTGCCCGCCATGCGCAGGAAACGCGGCGCCGAGTTGCCGCCCATCTGCGAGAACCGCTTGGCCAGCGCATCCCACAGCCCGACCGTGTCGGTCGCCGGCCAGTCGGCGAGCCAGGCGGCGAAGCTGCCGGCCTCGGTTTGGATCGCGGCCATCGCGGCGGCGTTGTCGCGCACCAAGCGGATCTTGGCCCAGTGGCGGACCAGCCGCGTATCCTTCATGAGGGCTTCCAGCGCCTCGTCGCTCATCGCGCGCACCCGCGCCGGCACGAAGCCGCGGAACGCCTCCTCGAACGCCGGCCACTTGTTGTCGACCACGGTGTGGTTGAGGCCGGCGCGGAAGATGCGCCGCGACATCAGCGACAGATAGCGGTCGTCCGCCACGGCGCGCAGTTCGTCCGCCGTCTTGACCTCGGGCAGCATCGCCGCGACCGCCTTGGCGCCGCCGTGGCGGATGGCGGCTTCCCGGGCGGCGTCGGCGAATTTCGCCATCAGCGCGCGCCGAGCCGTTCGGCGATGGCGAGGATGCGATGCATGGTGCGCAGGACCGGCGCCTCGATCAGCTTGCCGTCCACCATCAGCAGGCCGTCCTTGCTCTCGGCGAACGCGGCGACGATGCGGCGCGCCCGTTCGACCTCCGCGGCCGACGGCGAGAAGATGCCGTTGATGACCGGGATCTGGTCGGGGTGGATGGCGGCCTTGCCGGTGAAGCCGAGGTCGCGGCTCGCCGTCGCCTCCACCTTCATGCCGTCGGGATCGGCGAGGTCGAGCCACGGCACGTCGAGGAGGTCGAGTCCGAACCGCGCGGCGGCATGGACCACGCGCGAGCGGGCGTAGAGCAAGGTCAGCCAGGTGTTCGCCGAGCGCAGGTCCGCCGACAGATCGACCGCGCCGAACAGCAGCGAATCGATGCGCGGGCTGGCGCAGGCGATCGCATCGACGTCGGCCAGACCATGCGTCGATTCGATGATGACGTGGAAGCGGATGTGGGCGCAGCTGCCCTGCAGCAGGTCGGCGAGCAGGCGGATCTCGGCCGCCGAGCCCGGCTTCGGGATCATGATCGCTGCCGGCGGCGCCGGGCAGGCGAGCAGCGCCAGCACGTCCTTGAGCCCGTCGGGCGAGGACAGCGAGTTGATCCGCACCATGGTCTCGACCTGCGGCGGCTGCGGCTCGGCGAAAAGCGGCAGGGTCAGCGCGCGCGCCTCCTCCTTGCGCGGCAGCGCGACCGCGTCCTCCAGGTCGACGCAGACGATGTCGGCGCCGGCGGCGCACGCCTTGGCGAAGCGGTCGGGGCGCAGCCCCGGTACGAACAGCAGGCTGCGGCGCGGGCGGACGATGCGGCCGGAAGGCGTCTCGGTCATGGCTGGCTCCGGGTTCGGGTCGGCGCCACTGCGCCAAGTTTCGGGGATCGCGTCAAGGGCGTGTCCGCGCCTCCAGCCGGCGCAGCGCCAGCGCCGCGACGACGCCGGTGGCGCACAGGGCGGAAGTCAGGAGGGCGGCGGCCTCCCAGCTGCCGCTGAGGGCGACCACGGCGGCGAGCGCCGGCGGGCCGAACAGGTGGCCGGTCGAGACGAGCTGCATGGTCAGGCCCATCGAGGTGCCGACCAGCGCCGGCGCCGGCGCGTGGCGCGCGGCCGACGCCAGCACCGACGGCGCGACGAAGCCGCCGAAGAACAGGAA
>JBFWQM010000398.1:0-2958 GCA_050249455.1 Rhodospirillaceae bacterium
GCGGCGGCTGGGTGTAGGCCGCGGCGACGTCGTGGCCGGCATCGCCCAGCGCGGCAAGCGCCGGGACCGCGATCTCCGGGGTGCCCATGAAGGCGAGCCGGAGGCGGGCCACGGCCGGTCCCCTACGCGCCGACCGTGGCTTCGGTCCGTTTCAGCTTGGTGAGCTTGCGCAGGATGATGCTGCGCTTGATGGTCGAGATGTGGTCGACGAACAGCACGCCGTCGAGGTGGTCCATCTCGTGCTGGATGCAGGTGGCGAGCAGGCCGTCGGCCTCCACCTCCCGGATCTCGTTGTCGTGGTCGAGGAAGCGGACGCGGATGCGCTCCGGCCGCTTCACCTCCGCGTAGTGCTCGGGCAGCGACAGGCAGCCCTCCTCGTAGGTCAACACCGAGTCGGAGGTCCACACCAGGGTCGGGTTGGCCATCCGCAGCGGCGCCGCCGGTGCATCCTTGGCGGCGCAATCCACCACGATCACCCGCTTCGTCACCCCGACCTGCGGCGCGGCGAGGCCGATGCCGGGGGCGGCGTACATCGTGTCCAGCATGTCGTCCATCAGCCGGCGCACGCTTGCGTCCACCCGCTCCACCGGAGCGGACTTGAGCTTGAGGCGCCGGTCGGGCGCGACGATGATGGGAAGCTTGGCCATGAACCGTCTACGTATTGCCGCGTCCTGGTGGCGTCAAGGCCCGGCCATGCTAGCGTAACATTCCGCCGCACTGGTAAAGATCGCCGATGGAACTGCCCCTGCTGATCGCCGCCGTGGTCGCGTTCGCCGCCGTGGTCGCCGCCGCCGTGACGTGGACCCGGCTGCGTTCGGTGGCGCAGGAAGCGGCGGCGCTCCGCCTCGGCCTGGCCGACGCGAGCGGCCGGCTGAACGAGACGGCGGAGCGGATCGCGCGCGCCGCCGCCGACAAGGCCGCCGCCGAGACGGCGTGCGAGGCCGCCCGCGCCGAGTGCGCCCGCGCCGGCCAGCAGCTGGAGGCCGCCATCCGCCAGCGCGAAAGCGCCCAGGCGCGCCAGAACGAGGTTGAATCCAAGCTGGCCGCCGCCGAGCAGCGCCTCGCCGACATGGAGCTGCGCATCGCCGACTGGGAGAAGGCGAAGGAGGAATCGCTCAACAGCGCCAAGGCCGCCGTGCTGACCACCGCGCGGGAGCTGTCGTCGAAGCTGATCGACGACCACAAGCGCGAGACCGAGGCGGCGAAGAAGGAGAACGAGGAGCGGGTCAAGAAGGCGACCGAGGACCTGACCGTGCGGTTCGAGACCGTGGCGCAGCGCCTCGCCTCGCTCAACGACGTGGTCACGGTCAACCAGAAGACCATCGACACGGTGTGGAGCGCACTGTCCAACCCCGGCGGCGCCGGCTACTACGCCGAGATCGGGCTGGAGAACACGCTGAAGTCGTTCGGGCTGGAGCTCGGGCGCGACTTCGTCATCCAGCACACCATCCAGGACGCGGAGGATGGCCGCCGCCTGCGCCCCGACGCGATCGTGTTCCTGCCCGCCGAGTCGGTGCTGGTGATCGACAGCAAGGCGTCGAAGTTCGTGCTCGACATGGCCGGCGCCGAATCGACCGAGGCGGAGGAGGAGGCGCGGACGCGGCTGGTGCAGACGATGAACACGCATTTGCGCGCGCTGGCCGCCAAGGACTACAGCGCCGCGGTGCTGGCGTGCTGGCGCGACACCGGCCGCGCGAGCGAGATCCGCCGCATCCTGAACGTCATGTACCTGCCCAACGAGGGCGTGCTGGAGCGGCTGCGCGCCGCCGACCCCGAGTTCGACCGCCGCGCCGCCCAGGCGCAGATCGTGCCGGTCGGGCCGGCCGGCCTCGCCGGGCTGGTCGGCTTCGCCCGGCTCGACATCGACTACGGCCGCCAGATGGAGAACCAGGAGCGCATCGTCGACGCCGCGCGGCGGCTGGTCGAGGCGGTCGGCGTCGCGCTGGGCCACGCCGACAAGGTCGGCCGCAACCTGCGCACCGCCGCCGACGGCTTCGCCGACTTCGCGTCCTCGATCAACAAGCGCCTGCTGCCGCGCGCCAAGGCGCTGGAGAAGCTCGGCGTGCGGCCGCAGAAGACCCGCCCGCTGCCGCCGCAGGTACCGGCCTACCAGCTCATCGACCTGAGCCAACCGACCATCGAGGGCGAGGCCGAGGAAGTGGCCGAAGACGCCGAGGCGCCGGCCGACCCCGCGCCGGTCGACACGCCGTGACCCTGACGATCGACGCGGCACGCGTGCGCCGGCTGATCGCCGGCGCCGAGCGGGTGGAGGCGGTCACGCGCGGCCTCGGCGGCGACGGCGCCGAGGCCGGCCGCTGGGTCGCCGCCGTCGCGATGTATTTCGAGAGCCCGACGCGCCAGGCGTTCCTGCGCGAGATCGAGGCGTTCACGCCGGCCGAGCGCGGCGAGCTGGTGGCGCTGATGTGGCTCGGCCGCGGCGACCGCGGCGAGACCGCCGCCGACTGGCCGGCCCTGCTGGCCGAGGCGCGCCGCGTCTCCCCCGGCGGCGACGTCCTGCTGCTGGTCGGGCGCAACCTGCTGTCGCGCTACCTCGCCGCCGGGCTCGACAGGCTGGCAGCGCGGTAAACGATCGATGTCCGGACCCGGAAAGGCCCCCTCCCCCAACCCCCTCCCACGAGGGGAGGGGGCTTTTTCTCCCCCTCCCCTCGTGGGAGGGGGTCGGGGGGAGGGGGCGTCTCCGCCTCGCGCTGCCGGCGCCTGCTAGATGGATTCCTACCGCGGCCTGCTCGGCATCGCCGTCCTGTGCGCCATCGCCTGGGCGGTCAGCGAATCGCGCCGCACGGTGCCGTGGCGCACCGTGGCGACCGGCATCGCGCTGCAGTACGCCTTCGCGCTGGTGCTGCTGAAGGTCGCGCTGTTCCGCGACACCTTCCTGGCGCTCAACCGCATCGTCGCGGCGGTGCAGGAGGCGACGGCGGCGGGCGCCGCGTTCGTGTT
>JBFWQM010000399.1:0-2926 GCA_050249455.1 Rhodospirillaceae bacterium
GCGGGGCAGGGCGGTCGAGTTCTTCGCGCTGCCCGCCGAGGAGAAACTCAAGGTCGAGCGGCCGCCGCAGAAGATCAGCCGCGGCTACAACCGGATCGGCGACCGCTCGCTCGCCTACTCGCTCGGCCTCGCCGCGCCGCCCGACATCCAGGAGGCGTTCGCCTTCGGCCCCGACGACACCTCGGAAGCCGACTGGCGCGCCGGCGACGTCGCCGCCGCCATGCTGGCGCGCAACCTGTGGCCCGACCGCCCGGCCGGCTTCCGCGCCGCGATGACCGCCTGGTACGGCGCGATGTCGGGGCTGGGCCGCACCGTGCTGGGGTTGATGGCGCGCGCGCTCGACGTGCCGGACGACTTCTTCGCCGACAAGTTCGACCGCGAGCCCTCGGTCTCGCGGATCATCCGCTACCCCGCGCTGACCGCGCCGCCGGCGCCGGGCCAGCTCCGCGCCGGCGTCCACACCGACTACGGCACGATCACCTTCGTGCGCGGCGACGACACCGCAGGCGGGCTGCAGGTCAAGGCGCGCAACGGGGGCTGGATCGACGTCCACATCGCGCCCGACGCGCTGGTGTGCAACATCGGCGACGCGATGATGCGCTGGACCAACGACCGCTGGGTGTCGACCCTGCACCGGGTCGCGGTGCCGCCGGAGGATGCCAACGCGCCCGACCGCATCTCGCTGGTGTTCTTCCAGCTGCCCAACCACGACGCCGAGATCCGCTGCTTCGACAGCTGCGTCGGCGACGGCGCCAAGTACCCGCCGGTCACCTATGCCGAGCACTATCTCGGCAAGGTCATGAAGGCGGCGCACGCCCGCCTCGACGCCGGCGTCGGGGATGCGGCGGCCGGCTGAACGCCTGCCCCCTGCGGCCCGTGCATGCTATCGTATGCGCGGGTGAACGAAGGGGGAGGGGGCCATGCCGGCGCTGATGTTCGGCTCCAAAGGGGCCGACGTGCGCAAGCTGCAGAAGCGCCTGGCGGCGGTCGGGTTCAGCCCCGGCGACATCGACGGCAAGTACGGCGCCGGGACCGAGGCGGCGGTGCGCGCGTTCCAGGCGGCACACGCCCTGCTGGTCGACGGCAAGGCCGGCACGCGCACGCTGGAGGCGCTGTTCGCCGGCGTGAAGGCGGCGGTCACCGCCGACTGGCCCGACGTCCTGGGCAAGGTCACCGCGGCGATCGTCGCCGAGATGTTCCCGCTGACGAACGTCGGCAACATCAAGGCCAACCTGCCGTTCGTGCTCGACGGACTGAAGGACCAGGACCTGACCGACCGGCCGATGGCGCTGATGGCGCTGGCGACCATCCGGGCCGAGACCGAGTCGTTCCGCCCGATAGACGAAGGCATCTCGCGCTACAACACCTCGCCCAACGGACCGCCGTTCGACCTCTACGACTTCCGCACCGATATCGGTAACAACGGTGCGGGCGAGGGCTCGACATACAGGGGGCGCGGCTACGTCCAGCTCACCGGCCGAGCCAACTACAAGGAGATCGGCGCCGACCTTGGGCTGAAGCTGGAGGCGCAGCCCGATCTCGCCAACGACCCGGCCAACGCCGGGCGCATCCTGGCCCGCTTCCTCGGCCGCAAGGAGACCGCGATCAAGACCGCGCTGATCGAGGGCGACCTGCGCACCGCGCGCAAGCTGGTCAACGGCGGTAGCCACGGCCTCGACCGCTTCACAGACGCCTACAACCGCGGCCTCGCACGCATCCCTGAGGCGTGAGGCCGTCCGCTCAGCACTTGCGGTCGATCAGCCCGCGGACGAAGCAGTCGAACGGCGACGGCTTCTCCTTGCGCTGGAACACGATCGCCGGACCGACTTCGCCGGGCCGGGCGATCGCCGCGTACTGCGCCGGCGCCGGCCGCCATTCGCCCACGTCGACCGGCTTGGCGGCGACGTTGGCGCCGTTGACCATCGAGGTCAGGATGGCCGGCGCGGCGATGCCGATCTGCAGCAGCTTCAGCCGGCTGGTCTCGGACTCGTAGAAATAGGCGACCAGCCCGCCGATCGTCATCAGCATCAGCACCTTGACCGCCCAGCCGGCGAACGAGGCGACGCTGCCGGTGCCGGCGAAGCCGTTGTTGATGACCTGCTGGATGGTGACGACGTCGGTGACCGCCAGGGTCACCACGATCGGCAGCAGCCCGCCCATGGCGCCCATGCAGACGCGCGACCGGCACGGCAGCGCAGAATCGGGATTGCGCCTGCGACGGTCGCGCGGCTGGCGCGGCGCGCGTTCTTCGGCCGTCTCGACGGCGGCGGAGGTCGTGGTCATGGTCTGCCCTCCCGCAGTGTGGTGCGCGCAGCTTCGCGCGCGGCGGGGCGGAGGATAGGCCGCTGCTGGCGGCGGCGATGTGCCATTGTCCACAGCCGGCGGCCGCGTGTTCGCGGCTGCCCGTGGCGTCACCCCCAACCCGGGGGAATGATAAACCGCGCGCCGAACGCTCTCAAAGCGTTAGACGCTGCCGTTAACCAATTTCCCGAGATGCGGGCGCACGCCGCCGAGGTCAGAACACGAACGACAGGGTCACGGCGCCGAACTGGTCGTAGCTGTCCTGGCCGTCGAATTCGGCGGTGCGGACGGTGTGGGTGTAGGACAGCCGGGTCGCGCCCCAGACGAAGGCGATGCCGGCGCGGAAGTCGCCGACATAGTGCTTCTTGTCGACCGGCGAGTTGTCGTCGAAGGTGTTGCCGTCGAGGAAGATGTCGCGCGCGACCACGCGCACCTCGGCGCCGGCGAACAGATACCAGGCGAGCCCGCCCTTGGTGTAGAACGCCTCCGACCCCGGCAGGCTGGGGCGGATGCGCGGCGGGCCGAAGTCGACCGCCAGGCCCTGGCCGAGGCGGAAGATGCCGCCGAAGCCGAAATGCGTCGCCACATTGCCGATCGCGAAGGCGAACGACGGCACCACGTCGGT
>JBFWQM010000400.1:0-2909 GCA_050249455.1 Rhodospirillaceae bacterium
GAGGGCCCGCGCGCCGCCTGGGTCCTCCGGTCAAGCCGGAGGACGATGGATTATGGTTGCAGGTCAGCCGCCTCAGGAGTCGTCGCCATGTCCAAGACCCCCTACGATCCGAAGACGGCGAACCTGCTGGCGTTCGCGCCGAACGTGCCGAAGTTCGTCGACGGCGCCGACACGCCGCGCGCCTACCTGGAACGCTGCCTGGAGACGATCGCGGCGCGCGAACCGGAGGTGAAGGCGTTCGTCGCGACGAACGTCGAGGGCGCGCGCGCCGCGGCCGACGCCTCCACCGCTCGCTACAAGGCGGGGCGGCCGGCCTCGCCGATCGACGGCATGCCGGTCGGCATCAAGGACGTGGTCGACACCCACGACATGCCGATGGAAGCCGGCAGCCCGATCATGAAGGCCAACCGGCCGCTCACCGACGCGCCGTCGGTCTACTGGCTGCGCCGCGGCGGCGCGGCGGTGGTCGGCAAGACCGTGACCACCGAGTTCGCGTTCTCCACCCCCGGCCCGACGCGTAACCCGTGGGATACCGATCGCACCGCCGGCGGCTCGTCCAGCGGCTCTGGCGCGGCGGTCGGCGCGCGCATGCTGCCGGTGACGACGGGGACGCAGGTCCGCGCCTCCGTCCTGCGCCCGGCCGCCTATAGCGGCGTCTATGCGCTCAAGCCCTCGCACGGCGGCATCAACTGCACCGGCGGCTTCCCGTCGCCGGCTAGCATCAACCATCTCGGCGTGCTCGCCGGATCGCTGTGGGACATGTGGGCGACCGCGTACTACCTGTCGCAGACGGCGGGCGGCGACTGCGGCTTCCGCTCGCTGCCGGGCGAGCCCGGCCTGCCGGCGGCGCGGCGGCCGAAGCGGATCATCCGGCTGGACACCGCCGGCTGGGCGGAGACCACCGCGCCGACCCGCGCCGCCTACGAGGCGTTCCTGGACATGCTCGCCGCGCGCGACGTCCAGATCGTCGGCCGCAAGGACGACCCGGCGGTCGAGGCGTTCGAGCGCGAGGTCGCGGCGATCCTGGAGGTGTCCACCGCGATCCTGACCTGGGAAGGCCGTTACCCGCTGCAGCAGTTCTACGACCGCCACCGCGACCAGATGGGCAAGACGGCGGCCGACCGCATGGCGGCGGCGGAGGCGATGACGCCGGCGGACTACCACCGGGCGCTCGACCGCCAGGCCAGGATCCGCGCGATGTACGAGGCGCTGGCCGCGCAGTGCGACGCGCTGATCACCCTCAACGCGCCGTGCCCGGCGCCGGTCGGCATCCCGGTTGGCAGCCCGGTCTACGGCGACCTGTCGTCGATCACCTGGGCGCCGGCACTCAACCTGCCGCTGCTGGCGGTGGACAATATGCCCATGGGCATCCAGTTGCTCGGCGGCTATTACAGGGACTGGGAGCTCACCGCGACCGGGCACTGGCTGGTCCACCTCGCGCTGCGCGGCGAGGGCTGAAGAACGAAGGAGTCATCCATGTCGATCACCGTCACGCCGCTGTCGCAGGCGTGCGGCGCCGCGATCACCGGCGTCGATCTCTCGGAGCCGCTGGACGCCGCCACGCTCGCGGAAATCCGCGAGGCCTGGCTGCGCCATGTCATGGTGGTGTTCCCCGGCCAGTCGCTCGACGCCGACCAGCAGACTGCCTTCGCGCGCCATTTCGGCGAGATCGAGCGGGTCAAGAGCTCGACCAGCGCGACCGAGCAGCAGCCGCACGTCATGTTCATCTCCAACGTCCGAGACGCCGGGCTGCGCACCGCGCTGGAGGACGGCGAGATGCAGTTCCACTCCGACCAGTGCTACTACGAGTGCCCGGCCAAGGCGACGACGCTGTTCGCGATCGAGGTGCCGAAGGACGGCGGCGACACGCTGTTCTCCAACTGCTACCTCGCCTACGACACGCTCCCGACGGCGGTGCGCGCGCGCCTGGAAGGGAAGGGGGCGCTCAACGTCTACGACTACGGCGCCAACTCGACGGTGCGTGCGAAGGAGCCGAGCGCCGACGCGCCGCGCTACGTCCACCCGGTCTTCCGCACCCATCCGGAGACCGGACGCAAGGCGATCTACGTCAACCGGCTGATGACCGAACGGATCGAGGGCATGGACCCGGCCGAAAGCGCCGAGCTGCTCGAAGTCCTGTTCGGCAGCGTCGAGAATCCGGCATTCGTCTACACCCATCGCTGGACGCCGGGCGACCTCCTGATGTGGGACAACCGGTGCAGCCTGCATGCGCGCACCGACTTCCCGCCGGACCAGCGGCGGATGATGCGCCGCGTGGCGATCCGAGGGGATCGACCGTTCTGATTTGGCTGGCGCGCCCGCCGCAGCCTCGGTAACTTCGTTCGGCAATGGCGCACCCGACTGCGCCGCTCAAGGGAGAACGCCGATGAAACCAACCACACGCCTGATGGCTGCGGCCATCGCGGGCGCCGCGGCGGTATTCGTCGCCGGGACCGCCTCGGCCCAGGCGCTGAAGCCGCTTACCGTCCGTCTCGACTGGGTGACGCACGGCATGCACGCCGCGTTCCACCTGGCGACGGAGAAGGACGCCTTCCGCAAGGCGGGCCTCGACGTGAAGATGGAGGACGGCAACGGCTCGGTCGTCACCGTGCAGCTGGTCGGCTCGGGCAACTTCGACGTCGGCCACGCCAACCTGGCCAGCATGGCGATGGGCCGCGACAAGGGCCTGCCCGTCACCTCGATCGCCGGCTATGTGCGCCGTTCCGACATGGGCGTGCTGACGCCGGTCGAGCTCAATATCAAAACGGTCAAGGATCTCGAAGGCAAGCGGCTGATCTACACCACCGGCTCGCTGGAGGCGCCGTTCCTCGACGCGTTCTTCAAGGCCGGCGGCACCAGCCGCGACAAGATCAACCTGGTCAGCGTCGCCGCGGCGGCCAAGATCAACA
>JBFWQM010000401.1:0-2894 GCA_050249455.1 Rhodospirillaceae bacterium
CCTCGTCCATCGCATTGTCCAGCACCTCGGCGACCAGGTGGTGCATCGCGCGCTCGTCGGTGCCGCCGATATACATGCCGGGGCGGCGGCGCACCGGCTCCAGCCCCTCCAGGACCTCGATGTCCTGTGCGGAGTAGTCGTCGTCGTTCTGGACTTTGCGGAACAGATCGGCCATCGCAACGCAATCCCGTTACGCGTGGGTTTCAGGAAGCTCGGGAGTTGAGACGGGCGCGAGTATGCCGGACTCGGCCGCGCCGCAACAACCGCTCAATCGGACAGGGGAGTCGCGGTTGCGCGCCTCAGCCGCGTCCCCACAGCGTGCGGCTCGCCCGCCGGGCGCCCTCGGCCAACGCGGCGAGCTTCGCCCACACGACGTCGCGGGCGACGTTCTCGACGCCGGCGAAGGTGGAAAAGCCGCAGTCGGTGCCGGCCAGCACGCGCTCGCGGTCGCCGACCGCCTCGACCGCGCGGAGCAGGCGCTCTGCCACCACCTCCGGGTGCTCGACGAAGTTGGTTGTGGTGTCGATCACGCCGGGGATCAATGCCATGTTGGCCGGCAGGCCGATCTCGCGCACCGTGCGCAGCTCGTGCTGGTGGCGCGGGTTGGCGAACTCGATCTGCAGCGCGCCCACCTTCGCGTGGCAGACGATCGGCAGGATGTCGGCCAGCGCGATGTCGCGGGTGTGCGGCCCCTCGTAGTTGCCGTAGCAGACGTGCAGCCGCACTGCCTCGCGCGGGATGTTCGTGACGGCACGGTTGATCGCCTCCACATGGACCTCCAGGATCGCCTGGTAGGCGCTGACCGGCCGGTCCCAGAAGCCCTTGGAATACTCGTTGGCGAAGTCCGGGCAGTCGAGCTGCAGCAGGAACCCGGCGCTGTGGATCAGCTCGTACTCGGTGCGCATCGCGTCCGCCAGCGCCATCACGTAGTCGGCGTGGCTGGGGTAGTGGGCGTTCGCCATGCCGAACGAGATCACGCCGGGCGAGGCGGCGGTCATGAACGCCTCGGCGAACGGCGGCCGCTCGGCGTCCAGCGCGGCGCGGAACATCGCGCATTCCTCGGCCGCCGCCGAGGCGTCCTCGTAGCGCACCGGCCCGATCGCCTGCGGCGCGTTGAAGATGCGGGTCTGGCCGCCGGACAGCGCGGCCGAGATCTTACGGTGGCGCTCCATGTAGTCGGGGAAGTCGAGCAGGTCGCGCGGCGCCGCCCGCTTGCTTTCGCCGCCGAAGCCGCTCATGCGATGGGTGACGTAGGTCATGTAGCTGGTGCGCGGCTGCTCGCCGTCGCTCGCGACGTCGATGCCGGCGGCGGCCTGGCGGCGCACGACCTCTCCTATGCCTTCCGCCGCCAGCGTGCGCAGCCTCGCTTCGTCTACGGCGCGCCCGTTCTCCCGGTCCGCCAGCAGCGCCGTGAGCGCCGGCGCCCGCGGCAGGCTGCCGGCGTGCGTCGTCAGGATGCGGTCGGTGCTGAGCTGCATGAAGCGGTCCCTCGATTTTTCGTTTGGTCGTTCTCCGGCTTGACCGGAGAACCCATCGGGCCGCGCATCGAAGCGCGGAGGAATGGGGCCTCCGGTCAAGCCGGAGGACGACAAGCCAATAATTCGGCCAGCGTTCCGCCTACTCGTAACGCAGCGCCTCGATCGGGTCGAGGCGGCTGGCCTTGTGGGCGGGGTAGAGGCCGAAGAAGACGCCGATCAGGGCGGCGAAGCCGAACGCGACGACGATCGATTCGGGCTCGATCAGGGTCGGCCATTCCGCCCACGCGGCGACCGCGTTGGCGCCGGCGATTCCGAGCCCGATGCCGATGACGCCGCCAATCGCCGACAGGGTCACCGCCTCGATCAGGAACTGGCGGCGGATGTCGCCGCTCTCGGCGCCGATCGCCATGCGCAGCCCGATCTCGCGCGTCCGTTCCGTCACCGAGACCAGCATGATGTTCATGATCCCGATACCGCCGACCAGCAGCGACACCGAGGCGACGGCGGCGAGCAGGATGGTCATCACCCGCGTCGTCGTGGCGCGGCCCTGCGCCAGCTCCGACAGGTTGCGGACCTGGAAGTCGTCGTCCTGGCTGGCGCGCAGGCGGTGGCGCTGGCGCAGCAGCTCGCGCACCTGCATCTCGCCGTAGACCATGTCCTCGGCGTCGCGGAACTTGACGTGGATCGAGCCGACCGCGTTGCCGCGCAGCCAGCGCCCGCCGAGCAGACGCTGGCGGGCGGTCATCAGCGGCACGATGGCGGTGTCGTCCTGGTCGAAGCCGAACGGGCTCTGGCCCTTCTTGACCAGGGTGCCGATGACGGTGAACGGCACCCGGTCGACGCGGATCTGCCGGCCCACCGGGTTCTCGCCGGGGAACAGGTTCTCGACCACGGTGTCGCCGAGGAGGACGACCTTGGCACTGGAGCGGACCTCTTCGGCGGTGAAGTTGCGTCCGAGCGCGATGTCCCACTCGCGCGCCTCCATGTACTCGTAGCCGGCGCCGAAGACCTGGGTCTGCCAGTTGAGGTTGCCGTTGATGAACTGCGCCTGGCCGCGGATCGAAGGCGCGGAGGTCTGCACGCTCGGGATCTCGTCGACGATCGCCTTGGCGTCCTCGTCGGTGATGGTCGGGCGCGACCCGCGGCCCTGGCGGACGCCGAGCGACTGGCTGGTGCCGGGCAGCACGATCAGGAGGTTCGCCCCCATCGAGCGGATGACGTTCTGGACCTCGGCCTGGGCGCCGGAGCCGATCGAGACCATGATGATCACCGCCGCGACGCCGATCATGATGCCGAGCGTGGTCAGCGCGCTGCGCAGCGGGTTGGCGCGCAGCGCGCCCAGCGCGGCGCGGATCGAGGCCCACGGGGTCACGACAGCGCGCCCTCCAGCGCGCCGGCCGGCTCGCGCGCCACGGC
>JBFWQM010000402.1:0-2849 GCA_050249455.1 Rhodospirillaceae bacterium
GGTGGAGGCCAACGCGCCGCTGTGGGGCAAGTACCCGCCGCTGCGCGGCACGGCCGAGTTCCGCGAGGCGGTCGCCGACTGGCTGACCCGCCGCTACGCCCTGCCGGCCGGGATGATCGAGGGCGACCGCCACGTCCTGCCGGTGTCGGGCACCCGCGAGGCGCTGTTCATGGTCGCGCTGGCCGCGGTGCCGGAGAGCAAGGGCGGCAAGCGCCCGGTCGTGCTGATGCCCAACCCGTTCTACCAGGTCTATATCGGCGCCGCGGTGCTGGCCGGGGCCGAACCGGTGCTGGTGCCGGCGACGAAGGAATCCGGCTTCCAGCCCAACTACGCCGCGCTGCCGGCCGACATCCTGGCGCGCACGGCGTTCGCCTATCTCTCCTCGCCGGCCAACCCGCAGGGCTCCGTCGCCTCGCTGGAGACCTTGAAGGCGACGGTCGCGCTGGCCCGGCGCTACGACTTCCTGCTGGTGTCGGACGAGTGCTACAGCGAGATCTGGCTCGATGCGCCGCCGCCCGGCGCGGCGGAGGCGTGCGCGGCGCTGGACGGGTCGCTGGACAACGTCGCGATCTTCCAGTCGCTGTCCAAGCGGTCGAGCGCGCCCGGGCTGCGGTCGGGCTTCGTCGCCGCGGCGGCGCCGTTCATCGACAAGTTCGCGCGGCTGCGCGACTACGGCGGCGTCGCGCCGCCGCTGCCGCTGCTGGCCGCGGCCACCGCGCTGTGGCGCGACGAGGCGCATGTCGAGGCGAGCCGCGACCTCTACCGCAGGAAGTTCGAGATGGCCGGCCGGATCCTGGACGGCCGCCACGGCTACTACCGGCCGGGCGGCGGGTTCTATCTGTGGCTCGACGTCGGCGACGGCGAGGAGGCGGCGCGCCGGCTGTGGCGCGAAGCGGCGCTGCGCGTGCTGCCGGGCGCCTACCTGGCCAAGCCGGACGCCGCGGGCGTCAACCCCGGCGCGCGCTACATCCGCTGCGCGCTGGTGCAGGACCTCGACACCACCGCCGAGGCGCTGACGCGCCTGGCGCGCGTGCTGTAGGGGGAGCGGCGATGGCCGGCTTCCTGGGCAGCGCGCTGCGGTCGTCCCTGCCGTGGGACCGTTTCGCCGTGTTCGTGCGCCGGCGGCTGGAGGAGGCGGCCGGCATCGGCTGCGTCGCCCTGGCCGCACTGGTGGCGCTGGCGCTGGCCACCCATCACCCGGCCGACCCGTCGTTCACCTTCGCAGCGCCGGGCACGCCGCGCAACTGGCTGGGCGGGTTCGGCGCCCGGCTGTCGGACATCCTGTTCCAGAGCGTCGGGCTGGCGGCGTGGATCGTCGGGCTGGCGTTCCTCGCCTGGGGCTGGCGCTTCGCCTCGCACCGCGGGCTCGACCGGGTGTGGCTGAAGCTCGCGACGCTGGCCATCGGGCTGCTGCTCGCCGCCGCGGCGCTCGCCGCGCTCGGCGCGCCGGAGGGCGCGCTGGTGCCGACCGGCTATGGCGGGCTGGCCGGCAAGCTACTGCACGACCGCATCGCAGGCGTCGTCGCCGCCGTCGGCCTGGCCGATTTCACCGGCTGGGTCGGCGTCGCGGTCGCGGTGCCGGCCGCGGGCCTGCTGTTCGTCGCGCTGGGCCTGGCGCCGGCCGAGTGGCTGGGCATCGGGCGCGGCATCGCCGCCGCCGGCCGGGTCGGCGGCCGCGCCGGCGCGTGGACCGGCCGCCACGCGCTCGCGACCGGCCGCGCCGCCGCGGGCCTCATCCATTTCCGCCGCGGCGACCGCCGCGACCGGCCGGCGCCCGCGCCGGACAAGGCCCGGCGCGAGCGGGTCGAGCCGCGGCTGGACGGCGCGCCGCCGCGCAAGGCCGAGCGCCCCGCCGCGGAGCCGCCGCGGCCGCCCCGGGCCGCGCCGCCGGAAAAGCCGCGCGAGGCCGCCCGCGCGCCCGAGCGCGAACGCGAGCGCGACGACGCCGAGCTGGTCGCGACGCCGCGACGCCGCGCCGGCGCGGCCAAGCGCGCCGAGCCGCGCCAGGCCTCGCTCGCGCTCGACCACGACGGCTACACCCTGCCGCCGCTCGACCTGCTCGACCCGCCGCCCGACGACGACGGCGACAGCGAGTTGAACGAGGAGGCGCTGGCGGCCAACGCGCGGCTGCTCGAATCCGTTCTCGAGGACTTCGGCGTCCGCGGCGAGATCGTCAAGGTGCGCCCCGGCCCGGTCGTCACCCTGTACGAGCTGGAGCCCGCGCCCGGCACCAAGTCGTCGCGCGTCATCGGCCTGGCCGACGACATCGCGCGGTCGATGAGCGCGGTGTCGGTGCGCGTCGCGGTGATCCCCGGCCGCACGGTGATCGGCATCGAGCTGCCGAACAGCCGGCGCGAGGTGATCTCGCTGCGCGACATCCTGAGCAGCGAGGCGTGCGAGCGCACCACCGGGCGGCTCACGCTCGCGCTCGGCAAGGACATCGGCGGCACGCCGCAGATCGCCGACCTGGCGCGCATGCCGCATCTGCTGATCGCCGGCACCACCGGCTCGGGCAAGTCGGTCGCGATCAACTCGATGATCCTGTCGCTGCTGTACCGGCTGCCGCCGGAGCAGTGCCGCTTCATCATGATCGACCCCAAGATGCTGGAGCTGTCGGTCTATGACGGCATCCCGCATCTGCTGGCGCCGGTGGTGACCGATCCGGGCAAGGCGGTGGTGGCGCTGCGCTGGGCGGTGCGCGAGATGGAGACCCGCTACCGCGCCATGTCGCAGCTCGGCGTGCGCAACATCGCCGGCTACAACGCCCGGCTGGAGGAGGCGCGCAAGTCGGGCGAGACCCTGATGCGCACCGTGCAGACCGGCTTCGACGCCGAGACCGGCGAGCCGCT
>JBFWQM010000403.1:0-2840 GCA_050249455.1 Rhodospirillaceae bacterium
GCCGGCGTCCAGTCCCTGCCGGTCTACGCCCAGGGCTCGCTGGTCTACCCGCTGCCGGAGCTCGATTCGCCCGACTCGATCAACAACCGGGACATGGCGAAGCGGCTGACCGACGTCCTCGGCGACCGCCCGGCCGCGCTGATGAAGGCGCATGGCGCGGTGACGACGGGCAAGACCATCGTCGACGCTTTCGTCCTCATGACCTACCTGGAGGACAACGCCCAACGCCAGTACATGGCGCAGCAGATCGGCACGCCCTACGCCTTCAGCGCCGCGGAGCTCGCGCTGTGCCGCGAGAAGCTGTGGACCCCGAGCCTGTTCCAGCGGACCTGGGATCATTTCAGCGCCAAGCTCGACGAGGGACGATGATCGATCCGGAACAGTCGGCTCAGGCCGGTCACGCCCGATGAGCGAGGCGCAACGCTTCCTGATGGCCGGCGTGATGGGATGGCCGGTCATGCATTCGCGCTCGCCGCTTATGCACAACTACTGGATGGCGCAGCAGGGTCTCGCCGGCACCTACGTGCCGCTGGCGATCCGTCCCGGCACCCTCGGCCCGGCGCTCAGGGCGCTGCATCCGCTGGGCTTCTCGGGGTGCAACCTCACGATCCCGCACAAGCAGGACGCGATGGCGATCGTGGACGAGGTCGACGACGTCGCGGCAAAGATCCGCGCCATCAGCTGCGTGGTCGTGCGCGACGACGGTTCGCTGTTCGGCACCAACAACGACTGGCTCGGCTTCGTCGGCAACCTGAAGCAGCACCACCCGGACTGGCGCGCCGATGCGGGCCCGGTGGCGGTGATCGGCGCCGGCGGCGGCGGCCGCGCGGTCTGCTACGCCCTGCTGCGGCTGGGTACGACGGAGATCCGCCTTGTGAACCGCACCCACGAGCGCGCAGCGGCCATCGCGGCCGAGTTCGGCGGCCCGATCCGCGTGGTATCGTGGGCCGAGCGCCACGACGCCCTCGACGGCGTCGCCCTGGCGGTCAACGTCACCAGCCAGGGCATGGACGGCCAGCCTGCGCTGGACATCCGGCTCGACCGGCTGCCGCGATCGGCGCTGGCCGCCGACATCATCTACACGCCCCTGGAGACGCCGTTCCTCGCCGCCGCCCGCGCGCGGGGCAACCGCACGCTGAACGGCCTCGGCATGCTGTTGCACCAGGGGCCGCCGGCGTGGAAGCTGTGGTTCGGGATCGAGCCCACCGTCACGGCGGAACTGCGCGAGCGGATGGAGCGGAGCATCGACGGCGGGCGGTGATGCTGGGCCAATCGCCACGTGGCGCACCGCCCCGATAGGCTGTCCAGCAACGCCCTGCGACTGATGATCTGGCCGCTGTCCCGTCGTTGGTAGCGGGGGAGGGATTTGAACCCCCGACCAAGGGATTATGATTCCCCTGCTCTACCGCTGAGCTACCCCGCCCCATCGGGCAAACGACGGCCCGGCGCGGACACGGTGGGCCGGCGCCGGGCTGGACGGAGCGTATAGGGCGAACCGCCGCCCCGCGTCAAGGTTCGCGCGCGATCCAGCCACCGCCCAGCACGCGGGTGCCGTCGTAGAAGACGCAGGCCTGGCCGGGCGAGACCGCCGGCTCCGGCGTCTGCAGGACCACGGTCGCCGTGCCGTCCGGGCCGCCGGCGACGCGCGCGGGCGCCGGCGGGCGGGTCGAGCGGATGCGGACGGCGAGGTCGATGCCGCCGGCCGGCGGCGCCGCGCCGGCGCCGAGCCAGTTGACCCCGTGCAGCGCGAAGCGGTCGCGGCCCAGCGCCGCCTTCGGCCCGACCACCACCCGCCGCGCCGCCGGCTCCAGCCGCACGACGTAGAGCGGCTCCGGCGCGGCGAGGCCGAGGCCGCGGCGCTGGCCGACGGTGAAGTGGATCAGCCCGTCGTGGCGGCCAAGCACGCGGCCGTCGACGTGGACGATGTCGCCGGGCTCGGCCGCATCGGGGCGCAGCCGGGACACCACGCCGGCATAGTTGCCGTCGGGCACGAAGCAGATGTCCTGGCTGTCCGGCTTCTCCGCCACCGCGAGGCCGAAACGGGCGGCATGCGCGCGTACCAGCGGCTTCGGCAGGCTCCCCAGGGGAAAGCGCAGGAAGTCGAGCTGGTCGCGCGTAGTGGCGAACAGGAAATAGCTCTGGTCGCGCGCCGGGTCGGCGCCGGCGTGAAGCTCCGCCCCGTCCGGCCCCGTCTCGCGACGCACGTAGTGCCCGGTCGCCAACGCCGCGGCGCCGAGGTCGCGGGCGGCGCCCAGCAGGTCGCGGAACTTGACCGTGCGGTTGCACAGCACGCACGGCACCGGCGTCTCGCCGCGCGCGTAGGCATCGGCGAACGCCGTCATCACGTCGGCCTGGAAGCGATCCTGGTAGTCCAGAACGTAGTGCGGGATGCCGATCGCCTCCGCCACCCGCTTGGCGTCGTAGATGTCCTGGCCGGCGCAGCACGTCTTGCCGCGCTGCGCGGCGCCGCGCGCGTCGTAGAGCTGCAGGGTGATGCCGACGACGTCGTGACCCGCTTCCTTGAGGAGCGCGGCGGTCACCGAGGAATCGACGCCCCCCGACATCGCGACCACCACGCGGGTCGCCGTCCCGAGATTGAGCCCGTCCATGGCGCGGAATATAGGGCGGGCGACGCGGCGGCGCTACGCCGGGTCGGGGACGAACGCGACCAGTTCCGCCCCCTCGGCCACCTGGTCGCCGACGGCGCAGCGCACCGCCTCCACCGTGCCGTCGGCGGGCGCGCGGATGGTGTGTTCGACCTTCATCGCCTCCAGCACCACCAGCGGCTGGCCCTTGGTCACCCGGTCGCCGGCCGCGACGTGGACGGCGACGACGATGCC
>JBFWQM010000404.1:0-2820 GCA_050249455.1 Rhodospirillaceae bacterium
GCGCGGGTGCAGGCGCTGAACGAGCGGCTGGTGGCGCGCGCGCAAGGCCTCGACGGCACCTGCACCGGCGAGCACGGCGTCGGCTACGGCAAGAGCCGCTTCCTGGCGGCCGAGCACGGCGAGGGCCTCGACGTCATGCGCGCACTCAAGCGCACGCTCGATCCGCAGAACCTGATGAATCCCGGCAAGGTGCTGCCGGACGGGTGACGCGCGTCAGCCCCGCGGCACAGACCCCTCAAGGATCGTCATGGCCGGGCTCGTCCCGGCCATCCATGTTTTTTCCGTTGTCGCGTTTCCGGGACGCTGGCGGCCTCGGGTGACGGAAACGAAAAAGAGGGCAAAACACGTGGATGGCCGTGACAAGCGCGGCCATGACGAAAAAATAATCGAGGTGAAAGTGGGGCGGTCTGTCCCGCTCAGCCCTTGCGGTCGTCGGTGGGCTTGTCGGGGGCAGGGGGCGCGTCGGGCTTGGGCTTGTCGTGCGGCTCGATGCGGCTGCCGTTCAGGTTGGCCTCGCGGCGCTCGGCCTCAAAGGCGGCCTCGCGGCGCTCCGTCTTGTCGCGGCCGAAGCGCACGCGGTTCTCGGCGGCGGTCTTCCGCCCGTCGTCCTTCTCGCGCTTCTTGCGGTACTGGTTGAGATTGATCACCTCGCCCATGGTGCCCGTCCCGTCGACGCGTAAGCGTCCAGCGATGCCACGACCGGGACAGGTTAGCGGATTCGCGGGCGAGCGCAACACGCCGATCGCGCCGCGTCGACGCATCGCTGTGGACGATGCGCGCACGGTGTGGTCGTGGCACCGGAACCCCGGCCGCGACAGGCTGTCGCGCCCGCCGCGGGGCGCAGAATCCGCTTGCAACTGCAAATCACTCTCAGTAGCTTTGCGTCTGCCCCTGGACCGGGGACACCGGCTGCAAGCGAACGGACCGTTCATGTACGTCTGCATCTGCCACGCCGTTTCGGACCGCGAGCTCCGCCGTAAGGCGGAGGAGGGGAACACGCCCTCCGCGGCCCATTATTTCCGGTCACGGGGCGTCAGGCCGCGCTGCGGCAAGTGCGTCGGCGACATCCACGCCATGCTGCGTACCGATGCCGGCAGCCGCGCCGACCTGCACTGCGAGGCGGAGTTCGCCGCCGGCTGACCGCCGGCTCCAGGCTCGCCTGCGCCACGCCGCGAATGTCCAGATTCGCCGGCGTGGTTTGACACGCCTTGATATCATTCCTATTTTGCAGATAACGCCCGTCCCACCACGGAGCATGATCCCATGCGCGGCGACGCCAAGGTCATCGAATACCTGAACAAGGTGCTGTTCAACGAGCTGACGGCGATCAATCAGTATTTCCTGCACGCCCGCATGTTCGACAACTGGGGTTTCAAGAAGCTCGGCGAGTACGAGTACAAGGAATCGATCGACGAGATGAAGCACGCCGACAAGGTGATCAAGCGGATCCTGTTCCTCGAGGGCCTGCCCAACCTGCAGCACCTCGACAAGCTGATGATCGGCGAGAACGTGCCCGAGTGCCTCGACTGCGACCTGACCCTGGAGCGCAAGGCGATCCCCGATCTGCGCGAGGCGATCGTCCATTGCGAGAGCGTGCGGGACTTCATCTCCCGCGAGCTGTTCAAGGAGATCCTCGACAACGAGGAAGACCACGTCGACTGGCTGGAGACCCAGCTCAAGCTGATCAAGGACACCGGCCTGCAGAACTACCTGCAGTCGCACATGTAGGCGGGCGCGAACCGGTGAACGGTTGGGTAGGGGCGGACCCCAGGTCCGCCCTTTTGTTGCAAACGGCCATGGCGCGGCGGCGCCGCGGGCGCATCTGAGATGCGCCCCTACGGGTCACGGGTCCCCTCCCGCTTCACCGCATCCAGCACGTAGACCCGGATCGCCGACGACAGGTTGCCGTCGCGGTCGCGGTCGATGCCCGCGATCAGTGCGTTGACCGAGACGCCGGCGGCGCGGGCCAGGCGGGCGAGCTCGTCCCAGAACGGCGCCTCCAGCGACACGCTGGTGCGGTGGCCGGCGACGACCACCGAGCGCTTCTTCAGGTCAGTCACCGGGCGCGCTTCGCGGGCCTGGCGCGTTCCGGCGCCAGCATGCGGTCGGCGCGCACCCAGCGGTCGAAATCGGCGGCGCTGACGGCGTCAAGGGCGAGCGCGGCCTCCTTCAACGTGGTGCCGTCGTGGTGCGCCTTCTTGGCGATGGCGGCGGCGCGGTCGTAGCCGATGTGCGGCGCCAGCGCGGTGACCAGCATCAGCGACCGGCCGACCAGGTCGGCGATTCGCGCGCGGTCGGCGCGGATGCCGGCGACGCAGTTGTCGGCGAAGCTCGTCGCCGCATCGGCCAGCAGCCGGATCGACTGCAGCACGTTGAAGACGATCACCGGCTTGTAGACGTTGAGCTCAAGGTGCCCCTGGCTACCGGCGACGGTGACGGTGACGTGGTTGCCCATGACCTGCGCGCAGACCATCGTCAGCGCCTCCGCCTGGGTCGGGTTGACCTTGCCCGGCATGATGGAGGAGCCCGGCTCGTTCTCAGGCAGGATCAGCTCGCCCAGCCCCGAGCGCGGGCCGGAGCCGAGCAGGCGGATGTCGTTGGCGATCTTCATCAGCGCGACGGCGAGGCCGTTGAGCGCGCCCGAGGCGTCGACCAGCGCATCGTGCGCGGCCAGCGCGGCGAACGTGTTGCCGGCCGGCTTGAACGGCAGCCCGGTCAGCGCCGCGGCCTCGCGCGCGAAGCGGCGGTCGAAGCCCGCCGGCGCGTTGAGCCCGGTGCCGACCGCGGTGCCGCCCTGGGCGAGGCGAAGGAGGCCCGGCA
>JBFWQM010000405.1:0-2811 GCA_050249455.1 Rhodospirillaceae bacterium
CGCCGCGCCTCCAGCGCGTCGTCGAAGACCTTTTTCACCGGGCCGAGCGCCTGGACGAACTCGAGCTGCTCGCCCTCGGGGCCCTTGCAGTAGATCAGGGTCCAGCCGGTCGAGCGGCCCTCGGTGATCGGGTTCGAGTTGGCGGAGAGCGGCGCGGCGCGGCGTTCCTGCTCGGTGGTCACGGTGACGATGCGGTTGGCCTTCACCTGGGTCATGCCGCGGCGCGCCGATTCCGCCTCGAGGTCGCGGATGAATTCGTTGAAGTTCGCGTCGTCGCGCAGGTGGAAGCAGATGTGCATCGAGCGCGGGTAGGCCGGGCTCATGTGGTCGCGCGGCTCGGCGAAGCTGTCGCCGCTGCCCATCGGCTGTCCGGCGTCGCGGTACTGCAGGAGCTCGATCACAACGTTGTCGAACTGGATGAAGCGCACGTCGAGGCGCTGGCCGCCGCCCTTGAGGTCGGGCACGCCGATGGTGCGCGGGTTCACGCCGCGCTCGCGCGCGACGATCTCCTGGTCGGTCAGCAGGGTGTTGTGGATGCGCTCGCCCTGGAAGTCGCCGTCGCGCATCACCTCGGTGCCGCCGAGCACCTCGGTGTAGAACGCGAAGGCGCGGTCCATGTTCTGGACCGTGACGCCGAAGTGCTGCACGCCGCGCAGCCGCGCGCCGAGCGAGGTGCCGGCGCGCGCGCCCGCGGCGCCACCCTGGGCGACGGCCGGGGACGAGGCCGCAAGCGCGGCAGCCCCGCCGATCGCGGCGGCGCCCGCCGTGCGCAGAACGGTCCGACGATCCGGATCGGCGGGCGCATTGGTGTCGTTCGGTTCATCGGACATCATCATCCCCCATCAAGTGGCGGCCTGCGGGCGTGTGCGACCCGGCGCCGCCATCCGCGCATTCGACCGGACGCGAAGTGCTGCCTCGCGCCAATTTCGACAAGTGCATTTTCGTGATGCCGCCGTTAGGTCCGAAGGTTGCCGGCCCGATCGCATCGCCATAGCTCACCGTCCGGCACGGTCGGTTCCGGAGCGGCATTCCATCCCGGTGTCACGCTTCCGTGCGACGACTCTCGCGTTCCCGCGACGTGGCGGCGGCGGCAGTGCGCCTCGCCTGCGTCGCGGGCGCGCCGCCTTGCGTCCCGTCAAACCTGACCGATAGGAACATCCCATGCCCACCATCACCGCCGCCGACGGCACGTCGATCTTCTACAAGGACTGGGGCCGCGGGCAGCCGATCGTGTTCCACCACGGCTGGCCGCTCAGCGGCGACGACTGGGACGCGCAGATGCTGTTCTTCCTGGCGCAGGGCTATCGCGTGATCGCGCACGACCGGCGCGGGCACGGCCGGTCGGCGCAGGTCGGCGACGGCCACGACATGGACCACTACGCCGCCGACGTCGCGGCGGTCGTCGCGCAGCTCGACCTGCGGGAAGCGATCCACGTCGGCCATTCCACCGGCGGCGGCGAGGTGACGCGCTATGTCGCCCGCCACGGCAAGGGGCGGGTCGCCAAGCTGGTCATCATCGGCGCGGTGCCGCCGCTGATGCTCAAGACGGCGGCAAACCCCGGCGGGCTGCCGATCGAGGTGTTCGACGGCTTCCGCGCGCAGCTCGCCGCCAACCGCGCGCAGTTCTATCGCGACGTCGCTGCCGGCCCGTTCTACGGCTTCAACCGGCCCGGCGTCGCCGCGATCCCCGGCGTGGTCGACAACTGGTGGCGCCAGGGCATGATGGGCGGCGCCAAGGCGCACTACGACGGCATCAAGGCGTTCTCCGAGACCGACTTCACCGACGACCTGAAGGCGATCGACGTGCCGACGCTGGTCATGCACGGCGATGACGACCAGATCGTGCCGATCGCCGATTCGGCGCCGCTCTCCGCCAAGCTGCTGAGGAACGCCACGCTGAAGGTCTACGAGAAATACCCGCACGGCATGTGCACGACGCATGCCGAAACCATCAACAGGGACCTGCTGGCCTTCATCCGGTCGTGACGGCGCGCACGGCGGCAACGGGGGCCGGGATGGCGGCGTTCGCGATCAAGGCCGCGGTGGACGACCCGCGCGCGAGGACGCTCACGTTCGCCGCGCAGAAGACGATGTACGGCGGCAAGGCCATCGCCGCCGGCGACACGCTCTTCATCTTCGCGAGCGAGAACGCGGGTGGGCAAGGGCTGGTCGCGCGCGGCGTCGTCACCGCGGCGACGCCGACCCCGCGGTTGGCTGGCGTCGAGCGGCAGACGCCGCGGGTCAGCATCGCCGTCCGGCGCACGGCGCTCGCCCGGCGCCCGCTGGGCCGGCGCGAGCTCCGCCCCCTCGCCGACTGGGACGATGGCCGGCCGGGCACCGAACTCAACTTCAAGCTGTACCGCCAGGCCACCGACAAGATCGTCGGCCTCTCGGACGCCGCCGCGGCGTTCCTCCTCGGCTTCTTCTAGGACGCCGCGGCCCGCCGCGCCGCCAGCGCGCGGCCGGCGGCGGCGATGGCGAGCGCGGCGAGCATCAGGCCGGCGGCGACCGCGAACGTCGCCCGCATGCCGGCGGCGACCGCCGCGGCCGGGGCGGCGGCGACGTCCGGTGTCCCGCACGCAAGCGCGAACACCGCGCCCATCGCCGATGCGCCGGTCAGCAGCCCGAGGTTGCGCGACAGGTTGAGCACGCCGGAGACGACGCCGCGCCGGTCGGGGCCGACGCCGGTCATGACCACCGTGTTGTTGGCGGTCTGGAACAGCGCATAGCCGGCGGTGACGACGACCAGGGCGGCGACGTAGCCGGCGACGCCCCACGCCGTCGGCGCCGCGGCCAGCCCGGCGCAGCCGA
>JBFWQM010000406.1:0-2799 GCA_050249455.1 Rhodospirillaceae bacterium
CCCCCGGCGCCGCCGGGTCGGCGCAGTCGGCCCACGCCGGCGCGGCCGCCAGCAGGGCGGCGAAGGCGAGGCAGATAGCTGACGGGCGCACTGACATCGTCTCACGTTTATCCTGCCCAGCGGGCGAGGCAAAGCGATACACGTCTTGCGGCAACAAAATGGCGCACGAGACTTGACGCGGGTCCGGCTAGCCTGAACAATGCATGAACATATTGAGTGACAGAACGAGTAAGCCGATGTCGCCCCGGCAGGAGGGGCGAGAGGCCGGCGGCGTCGCGCAGCTTTTCAGCCTCGCGTTCGCTTCGGCGACCCGCAACCTGCTGGCCGAGCCGGGATTTCATCGCATCGTCGTGTCGCCGCGCGCGACATCCGTGGCGGCCGCACCGGCATCGATCCGCCTCGTCGGCGTGACCCGGTCGTCGGCACCGATCGCTTCCGGAATCGAGACCGTGCAGCGCGCGGTGGTCACGGTGCGCGGCGGCGATGGCCACGGATCCGGGTTTTATGTCGGGAACGACGGCGATGTCGTGACCAACCACCACGTGGTCGGCTCGGCGCGGCGGGTGAAGCTGCGCCACCACGACGGCCGCGAGCTCGACGGCGCGGCCGTTGCGACCGACGACTGGCGCGACGTTGCGCTCGTGCGTGCCGCCGCCGCCGCATCGCAGCCGCTGCCGGTATTGCGTGACATTCCGCCGGCGGGCGCGGAAGTCTATGCCGTCCGCTCGCCGCTCGCCGCACGGCTGCAGAGCACGGTGACCCGCGGCATCGTCAGTAGCCTGCGCCGGATCGAGGGACTGTCGATGATCCAGAGCGACGTCGCGATCCAGCCGGGCAACAGCGGCGGTCCGCTGCTCGATGCGCGCGGCAACGTCGTCGGCATCGCGGTGGCCGGCCATCGCCGCGCCGCGGGACTCAACTTCTTCATCCCGATCGGCGACGCGCTCGACCGCCTCGGCGTCGTGATGGAGTGAGCCGCTCAGCCCTTGCGGCGGATGCCGATGATGCGCCCCGCCTGGTCGGGGCGGGGCAGGGCGGCGTGGGCGGCCTTGACCGCGGCGAGGCGCTCGCGGATCGCCGCCGGCATCGGGGCGACGCGGCGGACGTTGAGGTCGACGTGGACGGCCATCAGCTCGGTGGTGGACGACAGGGCGCCGGTGGCCGCGTCGAACATCTCGTGGAAGTAGTGGATGCGCTTCTCGTCGTGGTCGAGCAGGCGGGTGGCGACGCGGACCTCGGCGCCGGCCATCACCTCGCGGTCATAGGTGATGTGCGCCTCCACCGCGAAGGTCGAGCCGCCGGTCGCCTCGCGGTATTTCCGCCCCAGCCCGACGTGGTCGTAGAACGCGTCGGTCGCGTGGTCGAAGATCAGCACGTAGTAGGCGAGGTTCATGTGGCCGTTGTAGTCGGTCCATTCCGGCAGCACGGTTTCGCGCCAGAGCTCGAGCGGGGCGGGGATGGTCATGGGTCGGGTCGCCTGTTGTGACACGGACATAGCGCTCGGTAGGGGCGGGTTTCAAACCCGCCCGCGATGAGCGGGCCACTCTGACGCAGACGGCAAAAAAAGGAAAACAGGGCGGGTTTGAAACCCGCCCCTATCGAGCATCGGGTCGCGTTGAACGCTACCCTTCCTCGTCGTAGAGGATCGGCGACAGCCATTTCTCAGCGACGGCGTCGTCGACGCCCTTGCGGCGGGCGTAGTCGGCAAGCTGGTCGCGGCCGATCTTGCCGGTGCCGAAATAGGCCGCCTCGGGCCGCCAGAAGTACCAGCCGGAGACCGACGCCGCCGGCAGCATCGCGAAGCTCTCGGTCAGCACCATGCCGGCGGTGCGCCCGGCGTCGAGCAGGTCGAACAGGGTCGCCTTCTCGGTGTGGTCGGGGCAGGCGGGGTAGCCCGGCGCCGGGCGGATGCCCTGGTAGGCCTCGCGGATCAGGTCGTCGTTGCCGAACGCCTCGTCCGGCGCGTAGCCCCACAGGCTGCGGCGCACCTTCTCGTGCAGCCGCTCGGCGAACGCCTCGGCGAAGCGGTCGGCCAGCGCCTTCACCATGATCGCCGAATAGACGTCGCCCGCCGCCTCGAACCGTGCGACCACGGGATCGATGCCGTGGCCGGTGCTGACCGCGAACGCGCCGACATAGTCGCGCACGCCGGCCTCGCGCGGCGCCACGAAGTCGGCCAGCGCCAGGTTCGGCCGGCCGCCGTTGCGCGCCATCTGCTGGCGGATGGTGTGGATGGTCGCCACCGTGGTCTGGCGCGTCTCGCCGGCGAACAGCGCGATGTCGTCGCCGGTCGACGCGGCGGGCCAGAAGCCGACCGCGGCGCGCGGCGTCAGCCACCGCTCCGCGATCAGCCGGTCGAGCATGCGCTGCGCGTCGTCGTAGGTGCTGCGCGCCGTCTCGCCGACCACCGGGTCCTCCAGGATGCGCGGGAAGGTGCCGGCGAGCTCCCAGGCGCGGAAGAACGGCGTCCAGTCGATGTAGCCGCGCAGTTCCGCCAGGCTCACGTCCTCGATCGCGCGCACGCCCAGGAACGACGGCGCCGGCGCATCGGTCCAGTCCACCGTGGCCCGGTTGGCGCGCGCGTCGGCCAGCGGGATGCGCTTTTCCCGCACGCCGCCCTTCTCGTGGCGGCCGCGGACGCCGTCGTACTCGCTGCGGATACCGGCGACGTAGGCGGCCTTGCGCTCGGGGTTGAGCAGGCTCTGCGCGACGCCGACCCCGCGCGAGGCGTCGGTGACATGGATCACCGGGCCGCTGTAGTTGGGCGCGATCTTGACCGCGGTGTGCACCTTCGACGTG
>JBFWQM010000407.1:0-2771 GCA_050249455.1 Rhodospirillaceae bacterium
CGCGGGCAAGCTGGTCATCCCCGGCTTCGTCAACGCGCACTACCACTCGCACGACGTGCTGGCGAAGGGCCTGATCGAGGAGCATCCGCTGGAGATGTGGCAGCTCCTGACCGGCCCGCTCGGCGCGGCGCGGTCGAAGGCGGAGCTGCGGCTGCGCACCCTGGTCGGCGCGCTGGAGGCGCTGCGCAACGGCATCACCACCATCCAGGACATGAGCACCTTCGCGCCGTTCGACGAGGACGTGCTCGACACCATCCTGTCGGCCTACGAGGAGGCCGGCATCCGCGTCGTCTACGCGATCCAGGTGCGCGACCTCTCCAACGTCACGACGGTGCCGTACTGGAAGGAGTTCCCGGCCGACATCCAGGCGATCGCCGGCAACGCCGACGTCGACCCCAAGCCGCTGGCCGACTTCGTCGCCGCGCAGCTCAAGCGCCGCGCCACGCCGGGGCCGCGCGGCCACTGGGCGCTCGGGCCGTCGGCGCCGCAGCGCTGCACCCCGCCGCTGTGGGAGGCGGTGGTCGACATGGCGTCGCGCCACGACCTGCCGGTCTACACCCACGTCTACGAGACCAAGGCGCAGGCGCTGCTGGCGCGCCAGCAATACGGCAACGACGGCGGCTCGCTGCTCGGCTTCCTCGACCGCATGGGCGCGCTCGACGGCCGGCTGACCATCGCGCACGGCGTCTGGCTCGCCCCCGACGACATCGCGCGGATGGCCGAGCGCGACGTCGGGCTGGTGATGAACTTCCTCAGCAACATGCGCATCAAGAGCGGCATCGCGCCGATCCCGCTGCTGCGCGACAAGGGCGTGCGGCTCGCGCTCGGGTCGGACAACTGCTCGTGCAGCGACACCATCAACCTGTTCCAGGCGATGAAGCTGTTCTGCATCCTGAACGCGGTGAGCGAGCCGGAGCCGACCACGATGTCGGCGGCGGAGGCGGTGCGCGCCGCGACGCTCGGCGGCGCCCGCACGGCGCGCCTGCAGGACCAAGTCGGCGCGATCAAGCCGGGGCGCAAGGCCGACCTCGCCATCCTCGACCTCTCCGACGTCGCGTTCGTTCCGTTCAATAGCGCGGCGCGCCAGCTGGTCTATTCCGAGTCGGGGCGCGGCGTGGAGACGGTGATCGTGGACGGCCGCATCGTCATGCGCGACCGCAAGATGCAGACGGTCGACGAGGCGGCGCTGCGCGCCGAGGTCGCCGACACCATGGCGGCGTTCCGCCGCGACTTCTCATCCTACGTCGCCGCCGCCGCCCCCGCCATGCCCCACATCCGCGCCGCCCACAAGCGCATCTGGGCCGAGGACGTCGGCTTCCACCGCTACGCCGGCGGCCGGATGCCGTTCTGACGCGTCTGATCTGGAGTCATGCGTGGGCTTGACCCGCGTATCCAGCGCGCGCGGTCAGCGCGCAAAAGACTCTTCTGCGCGGCAATGCCGCGCCGCTGGATACGCGGGTCAAGCCCGCGCATGACTACTTGATGCTTATCTCTGCGCCTGCGTCTGCGCCGCGCAGCGGGTGCGGAACCAGTCGTCGAGCATCCGCTTCTCGTAGCCCAGGCGATCGGCGGACAGGCGGACCTCCGGGTGGGACAGGTAGTCGAGGTCGGTCACGGTCTCCTCGCCCTGCGCGACCACCGCGCCGCCGCTTTGCAGCGCGTAGCGCAGCTTGATGCGCGGCCAGGTGATGTCGCGCAGGAAACGCACGTCGTAGGCCTGGGCGCGCCACGGCTCGTAGCGGCCGGCGAGGTCGATGTCGAGGACCTCGACCTTCAGCACCTGGCCGTCGCGCAGGTAGCGCGTGCCGAGCGTCTCGAGGTGGGCGCGGAGTTGCTTCAGCACCGACTCGTCGGCGCCGGGACGATAGTTGCCGTTGAGCCGGGCGTCGCTGTAGCGCACCGGCTCGGCGAACGTCACGTCGACGGCGGCATGCGCCGGCACGGCCGCCGCGGCAAGCGAGAAGACCAGAAGACAGGTTGCCCGTCGCATGGCACCACCCTCAGGCTGGCACCGGCTGGGCGGCGGCGCCCCGTGCGCCGCGCGCCGACTGGCTTGGTGCGGTTGAAACCGTTCAGTCCATCCGCGTCCGCAGGAAGCCGAGCTTCGCGTGGATCGGCTCGTCGCAGATCTCGAACAACGTCGCGTCCTTCGTCACGACGTGCTCCACCGGCCGCCACGCCGGCGCCGCGACCACGTCGCCGCGGGTCCAGGCGAAGCGCTCGCCGTCGATGATCGTCGTCCCCTCGCCTTCGACGCAGCAGAACACCCGGTTCACCGTGGTGCGGAACTTGCGCGTGTGGGTGCCGGACGGGAACCGCTCCATGTAGAGCCCGATCGTCGGCATCGCCGGCTCGCCGAGCTGGATGCGCCGGCCGTAGACGCCGTCGGCATCCGGCTTCGCGCGGTCGAGCCCGGCCTGGGTGCTCTCCCAGGTGAAGATCATCGGCGACGTGCGGGTCTCCGTCGCGTTGCGCTCGAAGCCTTCCGGGTGATGCTCCAGGAACATCGGCTCCAGCATGTGGACCAGTGGCACGTCGAGGCCGTCGAGCCAGTAGACCGGGCCGTCGGCCTTGCTGTCGTGGCCGTGCCAGTGCCAGTTCGGCGTCAGCAGCACGTCGTTCTCGTACATCTTGATGCGCTCGCCCTGGACGATGGTCGTCGCGCCCTCGTTCTCCAGGATCAGGCGCAGCGCGTTGGGCGTGTGGCGGTGCGAGCGCGCCTCCTCCCCCGGCAGGATCATCTGGTAGGCGCAGATGAGCGTGCGCAGGGT
>JBFWQM010000408.1:0-2769 GCA_050249455.1 Rhodospirillaceae bacterium
TCCCTCATGCGATTCCCATTGCGTTCCCTTCCCGTCCTCGCGCTCGCCGTCGGCCTTCCGCTGTCGCCTGCGCACGCGCAAGTCCAGACCTCCAGCCAGATCACGTTCGGCACCTCCTCGATCCCGCGCTTCAGCACGCTGCAGTTCGGCGACGCGACGCGGCGGGCCCTCGCCTACACGAACAACTTCGAGGTCGGCTGGATGGACCTGGACCAGGCGATGCCCGTGTTCTCGTCGATGACCCCGGGCAACTCCGGCTTCAGCAGCTTCCGCTGGGAGCGGTCGAATTCGCCGCTCGTCGCCTACCTCACGACCAATGGAACGCCCGGTACCGGCGGCACCCCGCCGCAGCTCTGGCGCGTGACCATCGGCGGCCTGCTCAGCCTGGTCGGCGGGCTCGGCACCACATCCGGAAGCTGGAGCATCGACGCCATCGCTCCGGGCAACGGGTTCGTGTACCTGAGGAACGCGACGAACGGCCAGATCTTCCGCATGCCGACCAACGGCGGTCCGGCTGTTCGGTACGTCTCGGCCGCGACCGCGGTCGGCAACCTCGACCTGTCTCCGAACGGCCAGACACTGGCGTATCCGTTCGGTGACAAGGTCGCCCTGCAGCCCACCAGCACGACCAGCGGCAGCGGCAGCCTGCTCATGATGCCGCAGGTGATGGGGCCAACCGGACCGACGACGCCGGTCGTTCGCGACGTGCGGTGGATCGACGACCAGTTCCTCGTCGCGCTGCTCGCTCCAAGTGCCACCAGCGGCGGCCAGCTGGCGCGCATCGATCGGAACAGCACCCAGGTCGACTTCCTGACCCAGCCGGTCGGCGGACTGCTCCAGCCGAACTACAAGGAGCTGTCGATCAGCGGCGATCGCCAGTGGATCACCTGCCTGATCAACCAGTCGATCCAGGACACGGGCAGCTCCGCGGTCACCCAGGAACAATCGGCGGTGGCGATGCGCATCCATGACGGCGTGACGACCTCGCCCGGCGGTGGGTACATCGTGCTGGACGCCTGCTCCTCCTGGTCCGTGCTGCAGGCGCCTCGCATCCAGCAGACCGGCAGCGCGTTCGAGCCGCGGTGTGTGTTCGAAGGGCGCGCCGCCGGAACCTCGGGCCTGACGCATATGTTTTCGGCCTCGCTGCAGGGCGACGTCGCGATCACCAACCGCGCCACCACCAACCCGACCACGACGACGCCGCTGACGTTCGGCACGCGGTCCGGTCCCAACGACACCGCGTTGATCGTGGCCGCCTCGCTGGATCGCACCCACGTGCCCGTCCCGGTGCCGCTGACCGACTTCTTCAACGACCTGCTGATCGTGAACCCGCAGATCTTCTTCGGCAGTGTGATCGCGGCGTCGAGCGACGTCGTGTTCACGATCCCGCTGCAGACCAGCCCGGCGCCGCTGGGCATCCGGTTCTTCTGGCAGACCTGCTGGCTGTCGCCAGGGCCGAACGGCACCGTGTTCACGCTCGGTCGGGTGACCGAGCAGCCGATCTTCTGAGTCGCTCGCGCGCGCGTCAGCCGCGACCGCGGGTCGGCGCGCATCGTCCGAGGCGTTGACGACGCGATCCGACCCGCTCTGCGATCCGGTCATGGGAACGGCTCACTCGGTGCGGAGGCCGTCGGTCGTGCTCGTGGTGTCCTGGGCATTCGGAGATCGCAGGTCCGCAGAACTTTTGGCCGTGTTCGCCTCGCGAAGGAGGACCCGTGCATCGCCACGTCGGCGACGCGGCCGGAGTTCAACCCTTGGTACGTGGTGTCGTCATGCATTCTGCGACTGTTTCCATCTCCGTACTCACCTTGGCCCTCGGCATCGTCGCCGCGCCGGTGTGCGCCCAGTCGAAGTCCTCTTCTGTCCTGAACGTGGCCGGCCTGCAGCGCCCCGACACGTTGGTGTTCGGCGACGTGTCGACGCGTGCCCTGGCGTTCTCGCCGAGCTTCGAAGTCGGCTTCTTCGACGCCGACGGGACCACGCCGGTGTTCTCGTTGTTGACCCCGGGGCAGTCGTTCAACAGCTACCGCTGGCTGCGGTCCGCGACCCTGCCGCAGATCGCGGTGCTGACGACCAAGGGCTCGGCGCCGCTGAACATCGCGCCGCAGCTGTTCCAGGTCTCGATCGGCTCCGCGCCGGTGCAGGTCGGCACGCTCGGCCCGGCGGCGGCCGCAGGGGACTGGCGCGTCGAGGCCATCGCTCCCGGCAACAGCGTGCTGTACCTGCGCGTCACCGACACCGGGCAGGTGTATCGCATGTCCAGCGCCGCCGCCGCGACGCCGTACTCCGCGGCCAACCTCGCCACCGGCAGCCTCGACCTGTCGCCCAACGGCCAGCGCCTGGCGTATCCGTCGGGCGGCAGCGTCGCCCTGCAGCAGGCCTCCGCGACCGCCAGCGCATCGTCGGTGATCGCGATGCCGCCGGTGCCGTTCGGCGCCGGGACCACGGCGTCGAGCGTGCGCGACGTGCGTTGGATCGACGATCGGTTCCTGGTCGGGCTGATCGGTCCGTCGTTCCTGACGAGCGGCATCGGCCAGCTGGTGCGCGTCGACTCGTTGACCAACCAGGTCGTGTTCCTGACGATGCCGGTCAGCGGTCAGATCCGTCCCAACTTCAGCCAGCTGTCGATCAGCGGCGACCGCCAGTGGATCACCTGCCTGATCGACCAGGGCATCCTCGACCCGACCGGCGGCCCCTCCGCCACGGAGCAGGCGGCGGTGGCGATGCGCATCAGCGACGGCGTGACGACGAACCCCGGCGGCGGCTACA
>JBFWQM010000409.1:0-2724 GCA_050249455.1 Rhodospirillaceae bacterium
TCGCCCAGCGCGGCCTCAAGCGCATGGAGCTGTTCTTCCAGGGTCTCGACGACCGGCTGGGGCGCAGCGAATACCTCGCCGGCGACCGCTACACGATGGCCGACATCACCGCCCAGATCACCGTCGATTGGGCGGGCTGGATCAAGCTGGCGCCGCCCGAGTCGTGCAAGAACGTGAAGCGGTGGCACGCGGCCGTCTCGGCGCGGCCGTCCGCGAAGGCATAGGCCGCCCGCTGGGGCGGACCTGAGGTCCGCCCCTACTCTCCCGACTCACCCCTGCCACGCGCGCGGTGTACCCTGCGCGCGGGGAATGACGGGGGCTGCCATGCGACTCGCGACGTACAACGTCGAGAACCTGTTCGACCGCGCCAAGGTGCTGAACCTGGCGACCTGGACGGAGGGTCGTCCGACACTGGAGGCGTTCGCGGCACTGAGCGCGCTGCTGGGCGAGGTCAACTACACCGCGGCGCGCAAGGCGAAGATGGCGGCGCTGATGACGACCCTGGGCCTCGCCAGGTCCGACACCGGGCCGTTCGTGTCCCTGCGCCGCAACCGCGGCGACCTGCTGACCCGCAGCAATGGCAAGGTGACGATCACCGCGTCCGGCCGCGCCGACTGGTCGGGAACGCTGGAGCTGCGCGACGAGCCGGTGGACGACGAGGCGATGCGCAACTGCGCGCGCGCCATCGCCGCCGCGGACGCCGACGTGCTGGCGGTGGTGGAGGCGGAGAGCCGGCCGGTGCTCGCCGCCTACAACGCCAAGATCCTGGCCGCGATGGGCGGCGCGCCGTACCGCCACGTCATGCTGATCGACGGCAACGACGACCGCGGCATCGACGTCGGGCTGATGTCGCGCGACGGCTTCCCGATCGGCCCGATGCGCAGCCACGTCGACGACCGCCAGGACAACGGCTCGCCGGTGTTCTCGCGCGACTGCGCCCATTTCTGCGTCGCGACGCCGGCGGGCGCGACGGTGAACCTCCTGGTCAACCACTTCAAGAGCAAGGGCTTCGGCGCGCAGGCGTCGTCGAACGCCAAGCGCAAGGCGCAGGCCGCGCGCGTCGCCGAGATCTATGACGGCCTGGTTGCGGGCGGCGCCGAGCTCGTCGCCGTGGTCGGCGACTTCAACGACAGCCCGGACAGCGATCCGCTCACGCCGCTGCTCACCGGCACCACGCTGAAGGACGCCTTCGCGCACCCCGCGTTCGACGACGGGGGCTTCCCCGGCACGTTCGGCCTGTGCAGCCCGTCGACCAAGATCGACTACCTGCTGCTGTCCCCCGCCTTGTTCGCCCGGGTGAAGGCCGGCGGCCTGATGCGCAAGGCGATGTGGCCCGGCGTCAGGCCGAAGCGGTGGGAGACTTTCGCCGAGGTCACGGCGCCCGCGCATGCCGGGTCGGACCACGCGCTGGCCTGGGTCGATCTCGACGTGTGATCGGGGCGCCCTCCCACGCGTGACCCTCGGCGGGTGGGGTTTGCCCCCTGGGGCCGCATGCTATACTCCCACCCAAGGCTCAACGCCCACCCATCCGGCAGGTCGAAGGCACACGATGGAACGGTCGTTCGCGAAGGAAGTGGCGCTGCTCGGCAAGGGCCGCGGCGAGGTGTTCGAGGGCGAGGGCATCCTCGCGATCACCAAGGCGCTGCTCGAGTCGGGCGTGGCGTATGTCGGCGGCTACCAGGGCGCGCCGGTGTCGCACATGATGGATGTGATGTCGGACGCCCGCGACCTGCTCGACGGGCTTGGCGTCCATGCCGAGGCGTGCGCCAACGAGGCCGGCGCGGCCGCGATGCTGGGCGCCTCGATCAACTACCCGCTGCGCGGCGCGGTGACATGGAAATCGATCGTGGGCACCAACGTGGCCGCCGACGCGCTGTCCAACGCCGCCTCGGCCGGCGTGGTCGGCGGCGCGGTCATCATCATCGGCGAGGACTACGGCGAAGGCTCCTCGATCATCCAGGAGCGCACCCACGCCTTCGCGATGAAGTCGTCGCTGTGGCTGTTCGATCCACGGCCGCACCACCCGACCATCGTCAGCCTGGTCAAGCACGCCTTCGCGATGTCGGAGGCGTCGAACACGCCGATCATGCTGGAATTCCGCATCCGCGCCTGCCACCTGACCGGCCGGTTCGAGACGTCGGACAACATCGCGCCGGCCAAGTCGCGCAATGCGAAGCTGGAAGGCCCGACCTTCAACTTCGACCGCATCGCTCTGCCGCCGGCGACCTATTTGCAGGAGAAGCTCAAGATCGAGAAGCGCTTCCCCGCGGCGATCGAGTACGTGCGCTCGCACATGCTGAACGAGACCTTCGTCGGCGACCTCGACGACATCGGCATCATCTGCCAGGGCGGTCTCTATAACTCGACCATCCAGGGGCTGCGCGGGCTCGGCCTCGCCGACGCGTTCGGCAACGCGCGGGTGCCGATCCACTGCCTGAACGTCACCTACCCGCTGGTCGACGACCAGATCGCGGCGTTCTGCGCCGGCAAGCGCGCGGTGCTGATCGTCGAGGAAGGCTTCCCCGAATACATCGAGGAGGCGGTCAACGTCATCCTGCGCAAGGCCGACCTGAACACGAAGATCGTCGGCAAGAGCGTGTTCCCCAAGGCCGGCGAATATATCGCCGAGGTGATGCTGAACGGCATCGCCCGGTTCGTCGAAGGCGCGGTGCCGCGCGGCCTCGACCTCGCGCCGATCTCGGCGGCGGTGGAGCGGGTGGCGCG
>JBFWQM010000410.1:0-2723 GCA_050249455.1 Rhodospirillaceae bacterium
ACCGCCGATTTCGCCGACACCGCGCCTGGCAACCTGCGCGCCGACTACGTGCTGCCTTCGGCGGACGGCCTCGACATCGTCGGCGGCGCCGTGTTCTGGCCCGAGCTCAACGACCCGCTGTTCCGCCTGGTCGGCGATTTCGACCCGTCGCTGCCGGGCGGCTTCCCGACGTCGGACCACCGGCTGGTCTACCTCGATATCGCGCTGGTGCCGGAGCCCGCCGGCGCGGCCGCCTTCGTCCTCGGCCTGGCGGCGCTCGCCTTGCGTCGGCGGCGCCGCGACTAGCGCAATCGGGATCGTCTTACATCCCCCGTTCGGGGGAGGCCGACGGACAAGGCATCACCAATATTTGCCTGGGATTAACTCTCCTCCGCGACGATAGTGCGGCCGTCGTCGTGCGTATCCGAGTGCTTCCGCCATGTATTCCTTCCGGTTCGACGAAGCCTACTACCTGCAGAACAACCCCGACGTCGCGGCGGCGGTGCGGGCGGGCAGCATGTCGAGCCCGCTCGACCACTACCTGCATTTCGGCATCCTGGAGGCGCGGGCGCCGAGCTTCGACGCCAAGGAGGCCTTCGCCCGGTTCGACGAGCTCTACTACCTGGAGGCCAACCCGGACGTCGCGACCGCGGTGCTGAAGGGCGCGCTGCCCAGCGCGCTGACCCACTACGCCCTCTACGGCGGCGCCGAGGGCCGCGATCCCAACGCCGACTTCGACGAAACGGCCTATCGCGCCGACCATCCGGACATCGCCGCGGCCGTGCAGTCCGGCGCGTTCGGCAGCGCCTACGAGCACTTCCTGGGCTACGGTCGGTTCGAAGGGCGTCTCTACCGCGTGGCGGGCAGCGACGCCGCCGGCCCCCGGCCGATCAACCTGCTGGTCGGCGGCGACGGCAACGCCGCGTACCAGGCCGGCAGCGGCAAGGACGTGGTGCTGGCCGGCGCCGGCAACGACACGCTGACCGGCAGCGCCGGCGCGGACCGGCTCTACGGCGAGGCGGGCAACGACGTCCTGATCGGCGGCGACGGCGCCGACCGGCTGTTCGGCGGCGCCGGCAGCGACACCATGACCGGCGGCGACGGCGCCGACGTGTTCTCGTTCGACGCGCGTCCCGGCATGCGCCAGGGCGACTACGGCCGCCCCGACTTCATCACCGACTTCGACGAGGACCACGACCATATCGAGTTCGCGTTCGCGGCCGAGGTCTTCTCCAAGCAGAAGATCAGCGTCTCGGTCCAGCTCACCTTCGTCAAGACGCCCGCGGACCCGGTCGGCAAGTACCAGATCATCGCCGACTCGATGGCCGAGTTCACCCGCACCGACAACGCCGTGTCATGGGGCCGGCTGGGCGACGACATGTACGTCCTCTACGAGCGGGTCGGCATCAAGGACTTCTTCGATCCCGCCAACGACATCCTGATCGTGCTCACCGGCTTTGACGGCTTCCTGTACGAGGAGGAGCACTTCCTCAAGACCTTCATCGCGTGAGGGCGCGGCGCCTACGCGCGGATCAGATCCGCTCCCACACCCGCTCCTCGCGCTCGATCTCGTCGACCTCGATGCCGATGAAGTCGCGACGCGACAGGATGCCGACCAGCTTGCCGGCGTCCACTACCGGCAAATGCCGGAAGCGGCCGGCGTGCATCCGGCGCAGCGCCTCGACGGCAGGCTCGTCGGAGGCCACCGTCTGCGGCGCCGCCGTCATCACCGCCGATAGCGGCGTCGCGTCGAGGTCGCGCCCGTCCGCCACGACTTTGATCAGGTCGGTCCCGGTGAAGATGCCCTGCAGCCTGCCGCGCTGGCACACCAGGACCGAGCGCACCGCACGCGCGGCCATTTTCTTCGCCGCCTCGCGCACCGTCGCGGTGGGCGGGAGCTTGAGCAGGCGCTGGCTTCCGATGACGTCGGGCACGATCCGTCGCATGTCCTGGGCCTCCTTGCCGGTCGAACGGCGGGCCATCGTCCGGCGGCAGCCGGTTCGGCGTCCTTGATCCAGATTACGGCCCGCCGTCAGGATGCAATGCCCGAGCCGGCGGATCGATCCGATTGCCGGCAGCCGCCTGAGGCCCTAGAAACGCCGTAACGAGGAGAGGGAGGAACCGATGACCGCCTGCGTACTGCGCCTGTTCGAGGATGCGATCCCGGCGTCATACAGCCCGGTCTACCTGCCGGCGGCGACCCGGGCGGTCTACGTGATCGACGGCGACGTGACGGTGGAGGACGCCGACGGCGCCCAGCTTCAGCGCAAGGACACCGCCTGGGTCGGCAGCGGCGAGGCGACCCTGCTGGCCGGCGCGGCGGGCGCGAAGCTCTACCGCTGGGAGCTGGTGGAGACCCCGGCGCCGGCGGGCAGGCTGCGCTCGGCGCCGTTCTGCACCTCGACGGAGAAGCTCGCCGCCGACATCGAGCTCGACGGGCGCATCCAATGGCTGATGCGCTGCGACCGGGTCGGCTTCCCCAAGGGCGGCGTCGCCTACACCCACGTCCACCAGGGGCCGGGCGTGCGCTGCGTGCTGCAGGGCGAGATCCGCATCGAGGTGCCCGGCCATCCGACCCACGCCTACGGCCCCGGCCAGGCGTGGCTGGAGCTCGGCCACGAGCCGGTGCTGGCGCCGACCACCGACCGCGAGGAGACCGAGTTCGTGCGCTGCTTCATCCTGCCGCGCGCCTGCCGCGGCAAGAGCTCGATCCGCTACGTCAAGCAGGAGGACATCGCGCGGCC
>JBFWQM010000411.1:0-2720 GCA_050249455.1 Rhodospirillaceae bacterium
TGGGGCCTGGCGGCGCTGACCGGCGGACTCGACTTCCCCAACGTCAAGGGCGGGACGATCCGCGCGCTGGCGCTGGAGCGGCTCGACCCCACCCTGTTCGCGCTGTCCTACGACTATGTCGGCGACCTGGCGGAGACCGTCGCGCTGTTGTGGCAGGGCCGCGGCGCCAATGCGCCGCCCGACCTCGCGACCGCGGTCGAGCGGCTGCGGACGGCGAGCCGGTCGGACGCGCCGGCGCGGCTCGCCTTGCTGCTCGACGGCCTCGACTCGACGGGACGCTGGGCGCTCCTCAAGCTGGTCACCGGCGGCATGCGGGTCGGCGTCTCGGCGCGGCTCGCCAAGACCGCGCTGGCCGAGGCGTTCGGCCGTCCGGTCGAGGAGATCGAGGAGCTGTGGCACGGCCTGGAGCCGCCGTTCGCCGCACTGTTCGCCTGGCTGGAAGGCAGCGCCGACAAGCCCGACATCGAGCAATCGCCAGTGTTCCGCCCGTTCATGCTGGCGCACCCGCTGGACGACGGCCAGGCGCTGCCGCACGCCGAGTTCCAGGTCGAATGGAAGTGGGACGGCATCCGCGTCCAGCTCGTCGCGCGGGGCGGCGAGCGCCGCGTCTACTCCCGCTCCGGCGACGAGATCGGCGGCACCTTTCCCGAGGTCGTCGAGCGGATGGACTTCGACGGCGTCATCGACGGCGAGTTGCTGGTGCGCGGCGAGGCCAACGAGCCGGCGTCGTTCAACGCCTTGCAGCAGCGGCTGAACCGCAAGCGCGTGACGGCGAAGATGATCGCCGACTCTCCGGCCTATGTCTGCGCCTATGACCTTCTCTACGACGGCGGCGAGGACCTGCGGCCGCTGCCGCTGTCGGTCCGGCGCAAGCGGCTGGAGGCGTTCGTCGCGCGCCATGCCAACGACCGGCTCGCGCTGTCCGACGTGCTGGCGATCGCCGCCTGGGACGACCTCGCCAGGCTGCAGCGCGAGGCGCGCGCCCTGGGGCGCGAGGGGCTGATGCTCAAGCGGCTCGACGCGCCCTACGTCGCCGGGCGGGTGAAGGGCCTGTGGTACAAGTGGAAGCGCGACCCGCACACGGCGGACGCGGTGCTGATGTACGCGCAGTACGGCCACGGCAAGCGCGGCTCGTTCTATTCCGACTACACCTTCGGCGTGTGGCGCGGCGACGAGTTGGTGCCGGTGGGCAAGGCCTATTTCGGCTTCACCGACGAGGAGCTGAAGCGGCTCGACCGCTGGATCCGGAACCACACCGTCAACCGCTTCGGCCCGGTGCGCGAGGTCGAGAAGGCGCTGGTGCTGGAGGTCGCGTTCGATTCCGTCCACCCCTCCCCGCGCCACAAGTCCGGCCTCGCCATGCGCTTCCCGCGCGTCGCGCGCATCCGCTGGGACAAGCCGGCGGCGGAGGCCGACCGCATCGAGACGTTGGCGGCGATGGCGGAGGGGATGCCGGCGGAGCCGGCCACCGCCGATGCTTCGTAGGGGCGGGTTTCAAACCCGCCCGCGGCGCTGCCGCCGCACGATTCCCAACGACGATGCGCGGATGGACGGGCGGGTTGAAACCCGCCCCTACAAGGTCGTGACCGCCTACTCCACCAGCGCCGCGAGCTTCTTCGGCGCGATCAGGCGGTAGCTGCGGCGGACCAGCGTCGCGACCTCGTCCCAGTCGGGGCGGGTGTCGAGGCGGATGCCGATCCAGCCCTTGGGGCCGACATAGGGCGGCACGAAGAAGCGCGCCGGGTCGGCACCGACCAGCACCAACTGGCTGCCCTCCGGCGCCTTGCACCACACCGAGACGCGGCCGTCGCCGCGCTTCTCCATCGCGAAGATCTTGTCGCGCACGCGGAAGGTGGGATCGCCCCACGCCTCCTTCTCCGTCGCCTCGGGCAGAGCGAGGCAGATCGCGCGCAGGCGGTCGATCGGTTGCTTGGCCATGCGGCGACGCTAGCCAGCGCCGCCCCGGCTTGGCAAGCGCGGCCGCCGCGCCGATACTTCCGGCAACCGGGGAGGCCGACATGACGAAGGCGATCAGGTTCCACGCGCGCGGCGGTCCGGAGGTGCTGCGCTGGGAGGACGTCGCGCTCGGCGCGCCGGGGCCGGGCCAGGTGCGGATGCGCAACACCGCCGTCGGCGTCAACTTCCGCGAAATCTACGTCCGCACCGGCCTGCACGACGGCACGCTGCCGTCCGGCCTCGGGTTCGAGAGCGCCGGCGTGGTGGAGGCGGTCGGCCCCGGCGTGACCGACGTGAAGGCGGGCGACCGCGTCGCCTGCACGGCGGGGCCGGAGGGCGCCTATGCCGAGGCGCGCGTCGTCGCCGCCGACAAGCTGGTGCCGCTGCCCGACGCGATCGACGACCGCACCGCGGCGGCGATCCTGCTCAAGGGGCTGACCGCGCGCTATCTGATCCGCGAGACCTATGCGGTGAAGGCCGGCGACACGATCCTGGTCCACGCCGCGGCCGGCGGCGTCGGCATGATCATGTGCCAGTGGGCGAAGGACCTGGGCGCCACGGTGATCGGCACCGTCTCGAGCCGCGACAAGGCGAAGGCGGTGCGCGACTTCGGCTGCGACCACCCGGTCGTCTACACCGAGGAGGACTTCGTCGCGCGGGTGAAGGAGATCACCGGCGGCCGCGGCTGCGCCGCGGTCTACGACTCGGTCGGCAGGACGACGTTCGAGGGCTCGCTGCGCTGCGTGCAGCCGCGCGGCGTGCTG
>JBFWQM010000412.1:0-2714 GCA_050249455.1 Rhodospirillaceae bacterium
TCCGCCGCGATCAGGCCGGCGAGGAGGCGGCGGGCCTGGATGGTCGGCTTGTCGGCGTTGACGTCGATGCGCGCCGGGTTGCGGCGGGCGCCGAGCGCGCGCTGCTGCGCCTCCACCACCGCCACGTCCTCCTCGAAGGTGCGCCGGATGCTGGCGTGCACCTGGGCGCCGAGCGCGTCGTCGTCGCGCTTGTAGTCGCGGCCGAAGCGCCAAAAGTAGTGCGTGGTGGTCGCCGTTTCGGGGGTCGTCAGGTGCGCGGTGCGCATGGTGATGCCGCGGCGGCGGTCGCCCTGCGGCGCGCCGGTGCCGGCGACCGCGGCGCCGATGTCGAAGAAGCAGCCGGACGGCGGCACGAACTGCGACAGGATCCAGCGGTCGACATTGCCGTTGAAGCCGCCGGCCTGGGCCCAGATCGGCGGCGGCGGCTGATCGAGGATCCAGCGCTCGATACGTACCGTGCCGCCGTCGCGCTCGACCTTCGGCGGCGTGTCCTGGATGGCGTTGGACCCGAGCGTGCCGGGATGCACGTAGGTCGCGTGCGTGGCGTCGAGCTGGATGTCGGTGACGAGCTCGTAGTTGCACTTGAGGTGCCAGCGCTCGCCGACCGTCACCCAGCCGGGGTCGGCGTTCCACGCGATGTCCGGGATCGTCGCGGCATCCGCGCGCGCCGGGTCGCCCGGCCAGATCCAGACGAAGCCATGGCGCTCCACCACCGGGAAGGCGCGCACCTGCGCGCCCGGCGGCACCGTCGTCTGGCCCGGCACCTGGATGCAGCGACCTGCCGCGTCGAAGACGAGGCCGTGATAGCCGCACTGCACGTCGTCGCCGACCCGCTTGCCCATCGACAGAGGCAGGCTGCGGTGGCAGCAGCGGTCCACCAGCGCCGCCGGCGTGCCGGACGCGGTGCGGTAGAGCACCACCGGCTGGTCGAGGAAGGTCCGCGCCAGCAACGCGTCGGTCAGCTCGTCGCCGAAGGTGGCGACGTACCAGGCGTTGCGGAGGTACATGCTGATATCTCCTGGTTGAGACGCCCCCTCCCCCCAACCCCCTCCCACGAGGGGAGGGGGAGTTAGGAGCCCCTCCCCTCGTGGGAGGGGGTTGGGGGAGGGGGAGCCTGCCCCAAAACCAACCCTAGCCGATCAGCAGCGCTGCGCGCCCGATCGTCTTCTCGTGCTCCAGCCGCTGGTGCGCCGCCTCGGCCTGCTCCAGCGGATAGGTCTCCGTCACCAGCGGGGCGATGTCGCCGCGCGCGACCAGCGCCAGCGAGTCGAGCACCTCCTGGCGGGTCGCGTAGCGGCTGCCGATCAGCTCCAGCTCCTTCGCCAGCATGGCGGCGCTGTTGGCGCGGAACGGCTGGCCGGAGCCGCCGAGCGTGACCAGCCGTCCGCCGACGCCGAGCGCCGCGGCGGCGCGCTCCAGGCTCTCGGTCGAGGACACGAAGTCGATTGCGACGTCGACGCCCTTGCCCCCGGTCAGCTCGATCAGCGCCTCGGTGGCGTCGTTGCGCGAGGCATCGACGACCGCATCGGCGCCGGCCGTCAGGCAGGCCGGCAGCTTTTCTGCCGCGCGGTCGACGGCGATGACGCGGGCGTGCGCCCACTTCGCCATCATCACCATGTGGATGCCGAGCCCGCCACCGGCGCCGATCACCGCCACCGTGTCGGTCGGGGCGACGCGGGCGCGGCGGATCACCTTGTACGGCGTCGCCACCGCATCGCAGATCACCGACGCTTCGGCCGGGCGCGCCTTCCAGTCGAGGTCGTCGGGCAGCTTCAGGAAGTTGCGCGCCGGCAGCTTCACGTACTCGGCATAGGCGCCGTCCACGGCCCGGCCGATGAAGCCGCCGAAGTTCTCGCATAAGGTCTCGCGCCCGCCGAGGCACCAGCGGCAGTGGCCGCAGGTCAGGTAGAACCAGACCGTCACCGGGTCGCCGACCGCGAGCCCCGCCACGTCGCGGCCGACCGCCACGATCTCCCCCGCAACCTCGTGCCCGATGATGCGCGGGTAGTCGACCCTGGCGCGGCCGGCGCGGACGTGGTGGATGGTCAGCCCTGCGCCGCAGGCGACGACTCTGGCCACGGCCTCGCCCGGACCCGGCACCGGGTCGGGCCGGGTCTCAAGCACGAACGGCGTGCCCGGCGACCGCAGGACCATGGCCTTCATCGCCGCCTCCCGGCGGGTGCGACTAGCGCGGCGTGCGCGCCCGCGTGCGTCGGGCCTGCGCCCGCCGCGGCGCCGGCTTGCCGACCGCCGGCCGCTTCTTGGTGGCCGCCTTCTTCCACGTCGCCAGCAGGGCGTCGATACCGGCCTGGGACACCGAGATGTCCTCCGCCGGCGTGCCGGAGCTGGCGCCGATGCCGCCGACGATCTCGCCATCCACCGTCACCGGCAGGCCGCCGCCGATGATCGAGAAATGGCCTTCGTTGGTGACGTGGATGCCGAAGGTCGGGTTCCCCGGCCGGCACAGCTCGTTATAGACGTGGGTCGGCCGGCGCGCCGCGGCGGCGGTGAACGCCTTGTCGATCGAGATCGGAATGCTGGTCACCTTGCCGCCATTCATGCGGGTGAACGCGATCAGGTTGCCCGACTCGTCGGTCACCGCGATGCACATGGGGACGCCGATCTGCAGCGCCTTCTTCTCGGCGCCGGCCAGCATCACCTTGGCGTCGTCAAGCGACAGCCTTTTTACCGACAGCATTGCGCCGCTCCTTCGC
>JBFWQM010000413.1:0-2656 GCA_050249455.1 Rhodospirillaceae bacterium
GGCCAGCCGAAGGTCCACCAGATCTCGTACTTCGACTTCTTCTCGGTCAGGTAGTCGGGGAAGTTCGCGCCGCGCGCCGGGTGCAGCCAGATCGGCCGGTTGAGCTGCGCCATGCGCTCGAAGATCGGGTAGAACTCCGGCTCGTCGAGCGGCTTGTTGTTGACGTGGCTGAAGATCTGGATGCCGACCGCGCCCATGTCGCGCACCGCGCGGTCGATCTCGGCTACCGCCGCCTTCGGGTTGTTCATCGGCAGCGAGGCGATGAACGCCGGGAAGCGGTCGGGCCACTTCTTGCACAGCTCCGCCATGCCGTCGTTGGCGAGCGTGGCGAGGCCCGGCGTCACGTCGGGGCCGGCGACGTACTCGATCGGCGGCGCGGACAGCGACAGGATCTGCTGGTACTCGCCGAACCGCTCCATGATCTTCAGGCGCGCGTCGACGTCGTACAGCATCGGGATGTTGAGCCAGCGCTTGATCGGCCCCTTGTTGGGGATCACGTCCTGCATCTTCTCGAAGAACTTCACCGGGAAGACGTGGTTGTAGATGTCGAGCTTCATGGGTTTCCCTTCTCCCTGCGATGTCGTTCCCGGGGGCTCACTCGGCCGCCGCCGGCGGCTTCTCGAATATCTCGGTCAGGCGGGTACCCGGATAATAGGTCTTCTTGAACGCCGGCCGCTCGCCGTAGCGCGCGTACCACGCCGCGACGTTCGGCCGGTCCGCCCACATCCGGGCGAGGCCGAGGTCGTTCATCCGGTCGATGGTCGGCATCAGGCACGGGTCGGCCAGGGTCAGCGCATCGCCCATGATCCACGGCTTGCCGTGGCCGGCCAGGGTCTTCTCGACCCGGTCCACCGTCTGCTGCAGCCGGTCGAGCGATTCGGCGGTGTCGCGCTCGTCGAAGCCGTTCTCCTTGGCCATGCGCTGGTAGAACTGCTTGCGGATCGGGTGGTTGGCCGCCATCTTGGCGAATTCCGCCTCGCTCATGTTGGCGTAGCGGCGCGACAGATACTTGTTGAACGACGGCACGCGAATCGCGGCGGTCGGCACTTCCTCCATCCAGCGCAGCCATTTGCGCATGTGGGCGCGGCCGACCGGATCGCGCGGCACCATCGGCACCTGCGGGAACACCTCGTCGAGGTATTCCATGATCACCGAGGAATCGATGATCACGTTGTCGTCGTGCACCAGGGTCGGCACCACGCCGTTGGGGTTGAGCTTCAGGTACCAGTCGGTCAGGTGCTCGCGCGTCTTGTGGTCGACGAGGTGGTCGGTGAACGGGATGTCCTTCTCCCACAGCACCAGCCGCACCTTCTGGCTGCACGTCGACTGCGCGAAGTTGTACAGCGTCAGCATCGCGTCCTCCCACTGGGGTCGTGCACGTGTTCTTCTTTGCGAGGGCGGCGCGGGTCCGCGCCGCCCCGATGTCAGTCGACCGCCGCCAGCACCTTGGCGATGGTGGAGACGATCTCGTCGACCTGGCCCCTCTCGATGATCAGCGGCGGCGACAGCGCCAGCACCTCGCCGGCCTGGCGGATCAGCAGGCCGTTCTCGAAGCACTTCACATAGGCGTCGTAGGTGCGCGCGCCCGGCGCGCCGGCGCGCGGCTCCAGCTCCACCGCGCCCATCAGGCCGAGGTTGCGGATGTCGATGACGTGCTTCGTGCCCTTCAGGCTGTGCAGCGCGTTCTCGAAATGCGGCGCCATCTCCTTCGCCCGCTCGAACAACCCTTCCTTGGCGTAGAGGTCGAGCGTGGCGATGCCGGCGGCGCAGGCCAGCGGGTGGCCGGAATAGGTGTAGCCGTGGAACAGCTCCACCGCGCCCGGCGGGCCTTCCATCAGCCCGTCGTAGATGTGCTTGCGCACGGCGGTGGCGGCCATCGGCACGGTGGCGTTGGTCAGCCCCTTCGCCATCGTGATCATGTCGGGCACGATGTCGAAATACTGCGCGCCGAACGGCGTGCCGAGGCGGCCGAACCCGGTGATCACCTCGTCGAAGATCAGCAGGATGCCGTGCTTGTCGCAGATCTGGCGGATGCGCTCCAGATAGCCCTTGGGCGGCACGATGACGCCGGTCGAGCCCTGCACCGGCTCGACGATGCACGCCGCGATGGTCGATGCGTCGTGCAGCGCGACCAGGCGCTCCAGCTCATCCGCCAGATGCAGGCCCCAGCTCGGCTGGCCGCGCGAGAACGCCATCTCCTTCAGGTTCAGCGGGTGCGACAGATGGTCGACGCCGGCCAGCAGGTTGCCGAACTGCTTCCTGTTGTTGGAGATGCCGCCGACCGCGGTGCCGCCAAAGCCGACGCCGTGGTAGCCGCGCTCGCGCCCGATGAAGCGGGTGCGGGTCGATTGTCCCTTGGCGCGGAAATAGGCGAGCGCGATCTTCATCGCGGTGTCGACCGCCTCCGACCCCGAGTTGGAGTAGAAGACGTGGTCGAGGTCGCCGGGCAGCATCGCCGCGACCTTGGCCGCCAGCTCGAATGCGCCGGGATGGCCCCACTGGAACGCCGGCGCGTAGTCCATCCGCGCCACCTGGTCCTGCACCGCCTTGACGATCGGGTCGCGGCAGTGGCCGGCGTTGACGCACCACATGCCGGAGGTGCCGTCCAGGATCTTGCGTCCGTCGTCGGCGGTGTAGTGCATGTCCTTGGCGCCGA
>JBFWQM010000414.1:0-2609 GCA_050249455.1 Rhodospirillaceae bacterium
GCCGCCGGCAGGAACACCGAGTACGCGAAGATGACGTTGATGCACAGGATCGCGAGGACGCCGGACCAGTACCCGCTCATCAGAACTTGCCCTTCCCGATGCGGGTGTGGCCGAACAGGCCCTGCGGCTTGACCAGCAGCATGGCGAGCAGGAAGCCCCAGACGGTGATCTTGACCGTCTCGCCGCCGAAGAACTGGATGGAGAGCGTCTCGGTCAGCCCGACGATGAGGCCGCCGGCGACCGCGCCCCAGATGTTGCCGAGGCCGCCGATCACCATCGCCGCGATCGCCTTGGTCGCGACCTCGTTGCCCATGAAGGCGTCCACGTCGTGGTAGTTGAGCGTGAAGATCATCCCGGCCAGCCCGCACAGCACGCCGGTGATCAGGAACACCACCGGCACGATGCGCAGCACGTTGACGCCGAGCAGGGTCGCCGCCAGCGGGTTCTCCGCGATCGAACGCAGCGCCCGGCCGGTCCGCGAATGGCGCAGCAGGCTCGCCAGCGCCCACACCATGCCGATCGAGGCGATCAGGCTGACGAGCTGAGGGATCGAGATGACGATGTCGCCGGCGCGGATGTTGGCGTCCTTGAACGGCACCGGGAACGACTGCGGGTCCGAGCCGAGGTAGATCACCACCAGGTTCTCGAAGATCAGCAGGAACCCGAGCGAGGACACCAGCGGGATCGCGTGCTCGGTCGCATCGCCGTACTTGGTCTTGAGGTAGCGGTAGGTGAACCGCTCCACCAGGAGCGAGGCCAGCGTCGCGACCGCGACCCCGAGCAGCAGCGCCGCCGCCCAGTGCACCGGCGCCGTGCCGAAGCCGAGCGGCAGGCCGTAGCGCGTCAGCCCCCACGCGCACATGCCCGCAAGCATGAAGATCGGCGGAATGGTGAAGTTCAGGAAATTGAGCATGCCGATGGTCAGCGTGAAGGCCACGGCGACCATCACGTAGATGCCGCCGAGCATCAGCCCGCTCACGACCTGCTGGAGGATGAGCATCGCCCGCCGTCCGCTCCCGTCACGCCGCCGGCGGTATCACGCGCGCCGCGCGGCGCGCACTGCACGCCCAAACATCGAAAGTCCGCGCCGGCCGTTTCATGGCGGCCGATGCTGCAAGAGACGTGCCAGCCGGCCGCTTTCGGCGCCGTGCCGGCAAAACGCGGTGCTACGCCCTGCCATGCGTAGGGAAGCGGCCGGCCGAAGCCGCCAACGATTGATTAGATGATAAGCAAATGCCTGCGGTTTGCAATCAGCGTCAGTGGCTTAGCGCCGCGTCGGGATGTGGCTTTCGTGCACCTTGAGGTACCACTCGGCGATCTCCTCGCGGGTGGTCCACCAGACTCCGTCGTGCCCCTTGGCATAGTCGACGAACTCGCGCAGCGCCCGGACGCGGAACGGCTGCCCCCACACGTGCGGGTGGATGCCGATGTTCATCAGCCGCCCGCTCTCGGCGCCCTCGGCATAAAGTTCATCGAACTGGTCCTTGAGCAGCGAGAACACGCCGTCGTTGGTCATGCCGCGGCGGACGTAGAAGGTGAAGTCGTTGACCTCGTTGGAGTAGGGCACCTCGACGATCGGCCCGAAGTCGGTATGGACGATGTAGGGCTGGTCGTCGTTCATGATGTCGTTGTGGTAGATCAGCCCCTGCTCGGCGATCAGATCGGCGGTCTTCTCGGTGCAGCGCAGCGAGGAGGACAGCCAGCCCCGGGCCGGCTTGCCGACCGCCTTCTCGTAGACCCGGAGCGTGTTGAGGATGATCTCGCGCTCCTTCGCCGGGTTGCCGGCGTATTCGGTCAGGAGCTCGCCCTGGACGTAGTTGTGCGCCACCAGCTCCCAGTTGCGCTCCTTGATCGCGGCGATGATCTCCGGCCGCTCCAGCGCCGTCTTGGCGTTCATCGTGCAGCTCGCCGGCACGCCGGCCTTGTCGAGGATGCCGATCAGCCGCCAGATGCCGACCCTCTGGCCGTACTCGCGCCACGAGAAGTTGGGGAAGTCGGCGACGTTGCCGGGCAGCGGGTCGGGCAGGATCGCCGGACCGCCGGCGTAATACGGCTTGTCGGTGTCCTTGATGAGGTCCCAGTACTCCAGGTTGAACGTCAGCAGCATCGCCAGGCGCTTGCCGTCGGGGAACTTGAGCGGCTTGCGGTGCGGCAGCGGGACGAAATCGTAGCGCATGGACCCCTCCACGTTTCTTGCCGCGGTTATGACAGAACGGCGGGTTTGCGGAAAGCCGCTAGGCGTTGCGGCTTTCGTGTCATGGAAGTCAGGCTATAGTAGCCGCCGGGACGACGGGTATGGAAAGCGGGGCAGCGACATGTTCGCACTGAAGACGATCCTGGCCGCCGGGCTGGCGGCGGCCGTGGCGGCGCTGCCGGCGATGGCCGGCGAGACCTTGGACAAGGTGAAGGCGCGCGGCCATCTGCAGTGCGGCGTCAGCGAAGGCCTGCCCGGCTTCTCCAACCCGGACGACAAGGGCAACTGGCGCGGCATCGACGTGGATTACTGCCGCGCGGTCGCGGCCGCCGTGTTCGGCGACGCCTCCAAGGTGCGCTTCACGCCGCTGTCGGCCAAGCAGCGCTTCGAGGTGCTGCGCGCCGGCGACATCGAC
>JBFWQM010000415.1:0-2609 GCA_050249455.1 Rhodospirillaceae bacterium
GCAGCACGGTTTCGCGCCAGAGCTCGAGCGGGGCGGGGATGGTCATGGGTCGGGTCGCCTGTTGTGACACGGGCCTTTGGATCACATGCCGGGGCGGATTTCAAACCCGCGCGGCTGATCGCGTCACTCCACGCCCTCCTTGCTTTTGGTGTTTGTCGTCCTCCGGCTTGACCGGAGGACCTATGCCGGGACGCATCGCAGCGCGGAATCATGGGTTCTCCGGTCAAGCCGGAGAACGACAAAAAAGAAAAAACGCGCATGGCCGGGACAAGCCCGGCCATTCCGATTTCAGGAGCATCGGGCGCGCCGGAGGACGACGAGCGAAGAATGAAGCTGGCCCGACGCTACCGTTCCTCGTCGTAGAGGATCGGCGACAGCCACTTCTCGGCGACCGCGTCGCCGACGCCCTTGCGGCGGGCGTAGTCGGAAAGCTGGTCGCGGCCGATCTTGCCGGTGCCGAAATAGGCCGCCTCGGGGCGCCAGAAGTACCAGCCGGAGACGGACGCGGCAGGCAGCATCGCGAAGCTCTCGGTCAGCGTCATGCCGGCGTTGCGGCCGGCGTCCAGCAGGTTGAACAGGGTCGCCTTCTCGGTGTGGTCGGGGCAGGCGGGATAGCCGGGCGCCGGGCGGATGCCCTGGTAGGACTCGCGGATCAGGTCGTCGTTGCCGAACGCCTCGTCGGGCGCGTAGCCCCACAGCGCGCGGCGCACCTTCTCGTGCAGCCGCTCGGCGAATGCCTCGGCGAAGCGGTCGGCCAGCGCCTTGACCATGATCGCCGAATACACGTCGCCCGCCGCCTCGAACCGTGCGACCACGGGATCGATGCCGTGCCCGGTGCTGACCGCGAACGCGCCGACATAGTCGCGCACGCCGGCCTCGCGCGGCGCCACGAAGTCGGCCAGCGCCAGGTTCGGCCGGCCGCCGCTGCGCGCCATCTGCTGGCGAATGGTGTGGATGGTCGCCACCGTGGTCTGGCGCGTCTCGCCGGCGAACAGCGCGATGTCGTCGCCGGTCGACGCGGCGGGCCAGAAGCCGACCACCGCGCGCGGCGTCAGCCACTGCTCGGCGATCAGCCGGTCGAGCATGCGCTGCGCGTCGTCATAGGTGCTGCGCGCGGTCTCGCCGACCACCGGGTCCTCCAGGATGCGCGGAAAGGTGCCGGCGAGCTCCCAGGCGCGGAAGAACGGCGTCCAGTCGATATAGCCGCGCAGCTCCGCCAGGGTCACGTCGTCGATCGCGCGCACGCCGAGGAACGACGGCGCCGGCGCGTCGGTCCAGTCCACCTTGGCGCGGTTGGCGCGCGCGTCGGCCAGCGGGATGCGCTTTTCCCGCACGCCGCCCTTCTCGTGGCGGCCGCGGATGCCGTCGTACTCGCTGCGGATGCCGTCGACATAGGCGTCCTTGCGCTCGGGGCTGAGCAGGCTCTGCGCCACGCCGACCCCGCGCGAGGCGTCGGTGACATGGATCACCGGGCCGCTGTAGTTGGGCGCGATCTTGACCGCGGTGTGCACCCGCGACGTCGTCGCGCCGCCGATCAGCAGCGGCAGCTTGAACCCCTCGCGCTGCATCTCGGCGGCGACGTGGCACATCTCGTCGAGCGACGGCGTGATCAGGCCGGACAGGCCGATGATGTCGCACTTCTCGCGCCGCGCCGTCTCCAGGATGGTCGCCGCCGGCACCATGACGCCGAGGTCGATCACGTCGTAGTTGTTGCACTGGAGCACGACGCCGACGATGTTCTTGCCGATGTCGTGGACGTCGCCCTTCACCGTCGCCATGACGATGCGGCCCTTGGCGGAGGTGTCGGCGTTCTTCGCCTTCTCCGCCTCGATGTAGGGGATCAGGTGGGCGACCGCTTGCTTCATCACCCGCGCGGACTTCACCACCTGGGGCAGGAACATCTTGCCGGCGCCGAACAGGTCGCCGACGATGTTCATGCCGTCCATCAGCGGCCCCTCGATGACGTCGAGCGGGCGCGTCGCGGCGAGCCGCGCCTCCTCGACGTCCTCGGCGATGTAGTCGTTGATGCCCTGCACCAGCGCGCGGGCTAGCCGCTCGTTCACCGGCGCGGCGCGCCAGGCGAGGTCCTCGACCTTCTCCGCCCGCTTGCCGTGATAGTCGCGGGCGGCATCCAGCAGGCGCTCGGTCGCGTCGGCGCGGCGGTTCAGGATCACGTCCTCGATCCGCTCGCGCAGTTCCGCCGGGATGTCCTCGTAGACCTGCAGCGCGCCGGCGTTGACGATGCCCATGTCCATGCCGGCCTGGATGGCGTGGTACAGGAACACCGCGTGCATCGCCTCGCGCACCGGGTTGTTGCCGCGGAACGAGAACGAGACGTTGCTGACGCCGCCCGACACCAGCGCGTGCGGCAGGTCGCGCTTCACCTGCTGCGTTGCCTCGATGAAGTTGAGCGCGTAGGCGTCGTGCTCGGCGATGCCGGTGGCGACCGCAAAGATGTTGAGGTCGAAGATGATGTCCTCGGGCGGGAACCCGACCTTGTCGACCAGGATGTCGTAGCAGCGCCGGCAGATCGCGACCTTGCGCTCGACGGTGTCGGCCTGGCCGTCCTCGTCGAACGCCATGACGACGACCGCGGCGCCGTAGCGGCG
>JBFWQM010000416.1:0-2554 GCA_050249455.1 Rhodospirillaceae bacterium
TCGGCCACTGGGTGATCCGCTCGCCCGACAAGGTGCCGCAGGCGCAGAAGCACTATGACGGCGTGCTGCGCGACATGCTCGCCACCCTCGACAAGCGGCTCGGCGACAGCGCCTTCGTCGCCGGCCCTACCTACACGGTCGCCGACATCTCGATGTACCCCGACATCCATCTGCACGGGGTGCAGGACGTCGGCCTCGACGCCTACCCCAATGTCAGTCGCTGGCACGACACCATCGCCGCGCGGCCGGCGGTGAAGAAGGCGTGGGAGATGTTCAGCTAGTCCGGTCAGGATTTCGACGCCGACACCGAGCGCAGTCGCTTCGTCACCGTCCGCGCGGTTGCCGACGCCGTTTCTGCAGTGCGTGGGAATTTGTGGCGTAGTTGGTTGCGTCTGCGGCGTCAGGCTTCACCAAGGCATCGATGCCGAAAGACGACATGTGATCGTCTGTACCAAGCCCGCCGTTGGAGGCACCGATGTCGCGTTTCCTGTTCCTTATTGCGTTCCTGTGGGCGCTTCCCGCGCAGGCGGACGACAAGAGCGTGGTTCAGCAGCGGCTGCTCGCGTTCGTCAGCCAGTTCAGCGACACCGCCTTCGGTTCCGCGGTCAGCCTCGTCCAGCCGAACGCCGTCATCGCCGGGCTGGCGAACAGTCTCGACGTGGGTGTCAATCCCGGCCTTGCATCGCCGGGCAAGTTCTATCCGCCCAACGCCCGCGCATTCGGCGGCCTCGGGCCGGTGTCCTTCCGCAACAGCCTGCTCGAGGTCCGCTCGCTGCAGGCCGGCAATGCGATCGACGACCTGACGACATGGCATGAGTTCCTGCACCACCTCGTGCGCCTTAACGGCGGCTACGCGTGCGGACCCGAGGAGGCCTACATGGACCTCAACGAAGGCCGCGTGGACTGGCTGAGCAAGGTCAAGCGCGCCGTCGACGTGCCGTCGAAGGGCGTGATCGGCTACTACGAGCTGAACAAGCGGTGGAAGCTCCTGGAGCAGGAGTACCGGGACAAGCTCGCAGGGGACTACACGTGGCGCGACCCGGACGCATCCTGCGGCACCGCCGGCGCCGCATACCAGATCAACCCGTTCGCGGCGCTGAGCCTGGACGGCAAGCTCGGCATCCGCGTCGCGCTGTCGGACGTCCGCGCCGCCTATCCGCGGCTGACCCCGCAGCCGCCGGCCCAGATCGGGGGGCGCTGGTGCCGCCAGGGCCGCGAAGGGAGCACCCAGCAGCACGAGGTCAACGTCGCGCAGACCGCCGAGGGGATCAACTTCGGCGCCGCGTTCGTGGACCGCGACGGGACCGAAGGCGATCTCCTGGACGCCACCACCGTGCTGCTCAAGCGGCGCGGCTCGGGCGACCTCGCCTACATCGCGCGCGGCAAGCTCGCCGGCACCGAGATCCGCTGGGACAACGGCGACACCTGGAAGCGCCTCGGCCAGAACGAGACCTGCGCCAACGCCGCCCAGGTGACCTGGATCGGGACCTACGTGGCCGGCCGTGCCAAGGTGACGATCACCGCCGATACCGCCGATTCCGTCCAGGCGACCGATTTCTGGAGCGAGACCGACGACATGAAGCCGCATCCGCATCGCACCGAGGGTCGCTGGATCGGCTGCAAGAAGGTGAAGGCGGAGGAGATCGAGTGCTCGTGGCAGAGCAACTACACCGATCCCGACAAGGACATGGCGCGCAGCGGGACGATGAAGGCGACGTTGAACGGCAACAGCCTGCGCGTCGTCGCCACGGAGGACGAGCCGAAGGCGAAATGGCGTTCCGCGCCCTACCCCAGCTCGATGCACAAGGGCAAGGTGTGGGACACGACCTTCAAGCGAGTGATGTGCAGTGACCCGAACCAGACCGCCGGGTGCTGATCGAAGAGACGTCGTCATGAAAGCACTGCGGCATGCCCTGTTGCTCGGTCTCCTCTGGTGCGCACCCGCCGTGGCGCAGGCGCCGGCGCTGGCGGCGTTCGGCACCGACGACATCTACAAGCTGATGTCGGGAACCACCATCCGGGCGGTCGGCGCGCTGTCGCGGCGCCCGGTGCTGCTGACCTTCCAGCCCAACCAGTCGCTGTCCGGCCGGTTCGAGCCGCCGCACGAGCACGAGACCGACACCGGCAAATGGTGGGCGCGCGACGGCCGGCTGTGCTGGCAGTGGACCAAGTGGGAGGATCAGAAGGTCAACTGCATCCGCCTCGCCTACGAGAACGGCGCCGTCGCGCGCTGGCATCCCAGCAACGGCACCCGCCTCGCCGACTGGGCGATCCGCACCGCCGGCCCGCGGGTCGCGGAGCTCGGGGCGCCGGCCGTCGCCGCGGCGCGGGCCGCGCCGGCACGGCCCGCGGCGCCGCCGCCGGAGCGGTTCGACGACATCCACTTCGGCAACCACCACGCGCTGGTGATCGGCAACAACGCCTACCGCAAGCTGAACACGCTCAAGAGCGCGGAGAACGACGCGCGCGCGGTGGCGGCGGTGCTGGTATCGGCCTACGGGCACAAGGTCGAGCTGATCCTCAACGCGACGCGGGCGCAGGTCATCGCCGCGCG
>JBFWQM010000417.1:0-2535 GCA_050249455.1 Rhodospirillaceae bacterium
TGCCGGTGTAGATCACCGGTAGTATAAGCGACACCCAGAGCCACCAACGCCACGGAGAAATTGCGAGTAAGCGACGACCGAACTGCGTCCGAACAAACGGGTCGTATTCAGGATCGCGCAAATGCCCGGCCCGCAGCGTGTCGGTTCCGAGTGCTGCAACCAAAGCGACCGCGGCGGCGGACACGCTCAACTCGAAGACATAGCAGGCCGTTGCCGTGACTATCGTGCAGAGCCCCAATTCGAAGCCATACGCGCAGGCGTCGACAACCCGGTACGCAGCGCGGCAACGGCAGAGGACGTCCAGCACGGTGATCGGACGACGCCAAATCCCAAGGCGACCGATGCCAAGCAGCAGCGCATAGGCCAGCAGGGCCGGCGCCAGAACGACGAGAAGCAGGCCCGCGAGCGCCAAGACCTCCTCAAGGTCGGAGGTCGACCGGTGCAGCAAGGTTGTGACCGTGATGCGCAGCGCCGTCGGAAGCACGGCGACGACGGCAATCAACAGGATCGGCAGCGGCAACAAGACCAGCCCAGCCCACAACCGGATATGGCGTCGGCGCGACCGCCGCGTGCCGAATATCGTGGGATCGATCGCTGCCCAGATTGACAGCCATCCCACCGCGGCAAAAGAGGCGACCGCCACAACCGGTACAGCCACCAACACCGCCGTTCCGCGCGGAACGCCGCACGCGCCGCCGAAGCGGTCAATCGTGACCCACACCCAACCCGATTGGCGCCGCGTGGGATCGAAAGCGAAGTCGGGGCAGGCGCCGGGAAACGCAGCGGCCGCGCCGATCGACAAGGCGTACAAAGCGCCGAGCGCGCCGAGGACCCAAAGGGGATCGAGCGTCTTCTTTCCGGCTTCCGCGGTTTGGATCGGCGCAGGCGGGCGTGAACGCCGCTCCTCTGCGATGCCGTATCGAACGATATCGAGAAACAATGCGAGTATCGCGAGCATCGGACCCGCGGCGTGTCCCAACGTCACCGTGACCCACAGCGAGAGGGCGTAAAGGGTGCACATCACAGCGTGCAGCGCCAGAACGACCCGCGTCGAGAAAAGATAAGCAGATAAGCAGAAATACTTCATTTGGATGCGTCGGGGCGGCGCCGAAGCAATGCGAAGATTGAACATCGCCGCCATGAGTGGACGGAACGTGAATGGCAGGCGCGATACCCACCTTGCCGCCACCGCGCCATAGCGCCATGCTGCTTCACCAAGACGGCTATCGAAACGTCATTCTGGGAGCGAGCATCATGGCTGGGACTGGCATCACGCGGATCGGGCGGGAGACGGCGGACCGGATCGTGTCGATCCGCGAGGCGTGGCACACCAAGAACCACCCATTCTACGTCGAGTTCTTCGAGAACAAGTTCGGCCTGGCGCCGGTCGGCGCGCTGATGGCGCAGCACTTCCAGCACGTCACCCGCGTGCTGCCGAGCATGGGCGTCGCCTACTACAAGGCGCCGCCGGAAGGCCGCCGCTTCATGCTGGAGAACCTGGCCGAGGAGGAAGGCCTGATCGCCGGCCCCGGCGAGGACCGCGCGCCGCACGACCACATGGAGCTGATCCTGCGCTTCTGCCGCGTCGCCGGGATGACCGACGAGCAGGTCAAGGCGACCGAGCAGCTGCCGGCGTGGCGGGCGCGGTCGTACTTCTACCTGAACACCGTGCGCGAGGAGCCGTTCGCGGTCATCGTCGCCATGCAGTCGACCCAGGAGGGCCAGCAGCCCGCCATCAACGGCGAGCGCATGCTGCCGGCGTTCAAGAAGTACTACGGCTACGAGCTGGAGGCGCCGGAGATCGAGTTCTTCGCCGAGCATTTCGTCGCCGACGCCGACCACTCCAGCCGCCAGATCGACCTGGTCGCCCGGCTGATCACCAACGAGGATCTCGCCGATCGCGCCGTCGCGGTCGCCGAGACCGCGGTCAAGACGCGCTGGGCGTGTATGACCGAGGTGTGGAAGAAGGCGGTCCTGGGCGAGAAGGACCCGCTGCCCAAGGGCATCGCGGCCTAGCCGCGCCGGGGGCCCGGTGAAGCGCCTGGGGTGCGCCGCGGCGGCGATCGCCGCCGCGGCGCTGGTCCCGTCGGCCGGCGCGGCCGCCGCGGACTTCTATGCGGGCAAGACCATCAACCTCTATGTCGGCTTCGGCGCCGGCGGCGGCTACGACACCTACGGACGCGTCGTCGGGCGCGGGCTGGGCCGGCACATCGCCGGCAACCCGACGATCGTGGTGCAGAACATGCCGGGCGCCGGCGGGCTCAAGGTCGCCAACTACATGGCCGGCCCGGCGCCGAAGGACGGCACCGCGCTCGCCATCGCGGTGGAGACGGTGGCGCTCGACCAGGCGCTCGGCGGGTCGGGGGTCGATTACGACGCGCGCAAGCTGAACTGGGTCGGGCGGATGACCGCCTCCACCAACCTGTTCTTCGCCTGGCACACCTCGCCGACCAAGACGTTCGCCGACGCGCAGAAGCGCGAGACGATCTGCGGCTCGTCGGGCTCCGGCACCACCACCGACGCGCCGCGCGTGCT
>JBFWQM010000418.1:0-2514 GCA_050249455.1 Rhodospirillaceae bacterium
GCCGCGATCGCCTACCCCGACCTGGTGTCGGTGTTCGCCGGCACGGTGCTGAACCAGACCGGCCAGGCGATCGAGATCATCTTCATCACCATGGCGGTCTATCTGACGATTAGCCTGTCGATCTCGCTGTCGCTCAACCTCTACAACCGGCGCATCGTGCGCACCCAGGCGGCCTGACGTGGGCTGGCTGCGCAAGAACCTGTTCTCAACGCCGCTGAACGCGCTGCTGACGGTGCTGTCGCTGGCGCTTCTGTGGCTGGCGCTGCCGCCGCTGATCGACTGGGCGCTGATCGAGGCGACGTGGACCGGGACCAGCCGGCGCGACTGCAACCCGCACGGCGCCTGCTGGGTGTTCATCGAGGCGCGGCTGGGCGGATTCGTCTACGGCTTCTACCCGGAGGCGCAGCGCTGGCGGGTCGACGTCGCGCTGGCGGTCGGCGTCGTCCTGGCGGCGCTGCTGTTCGTGCCGCGGGTGCCGCGGAAGGGCTGGATCGCCGCCGCGCTGGTGGTCGCCTATCCGCCGTTCGCCTACGCGATGCTGGCCGGCGGCATCTTCGGCCTGCCGGTGGTGGAGACCAGCCGCTGGGGCGGGCTGATGCTGACCCTGGTTGTCGCCACGGTCGGCATGGCCGGCTCGCTGCCGATCGGCATCCTGCTGGCGCTGGGGCGGCAGTCCTCCATGCCGGTGATCCGCTGGCTGTCGATCGCCTTCATCGAGCTGTGGCGCGGCGTGCCGCTGATCACCGTGCTCTTCATGGCCTCCGTCATGCTGCCCTTGTTCCTGCCGGGCGCGGCGGACACCAACAAGCTCGCCCGCGCGCTGATCGGCGTGACCATCTTCTCAGGCGCCTACATGGCGGAGGTGATCCGCGGCGGCCTGCAGGCGGTGCCGCGCGGCCAGTACGAGGCCGCCGCCGCGCTCGGCCTCGGCTATTGGAAGACCATGCTGCTGGTCGTCATGCCGCAGGCGCTGCGGCTGGTGGTGCCGGGCATCGTCAACACCTTCATCGCGCTGCTGAAGGACACCACGCTTGTCCTGATCATCGGCCTGCTCGACATCCTGGGCATGATCCAGGCGGCGCTGTCCGACCCCAACTGGCTCGGCCTGGCGGCGGAGGGCTACGTGTTCGCCGCCGCGGTGTTCTGGGTGATGTGCTTCGGCCTGTCGCGCCTGTCGCTCGGCATCGAGGCCCGGATCAACGCCGACCGCCGGCGCTAGAAGCGGGTCGCCAGGCCCTCGTTGAACCGCTGCACCATGCCGGGGATCAGGAACAGGTCGACCAGCCAGACGAAAATCGGCACGGCGAGCACGATGTAGCCGACGAAGACCACGGTCAGCAACGTGCCCACCGCCCATAGCGCGAACATGAGCAGACCAGACAGGTAGCGGCGCAGGTAGAACCGGTGCGCCCCCAGCCAGCCGAGGAAGAACCACAGGAGGTAGGCGACGACGGCGGACTTCTTCGCCGCGTCGTAGCGCATCATCCGGGTCGTCGGGTCGTCGGTCGCCATGCTCCCCTCCTTCGGTCTTCCTGAAACCAATTGGTCATACGCGGGCTCGACCCGCGTATCCAGCGCGCGCGGTCAGCGCGCATGAGACTCTTCAGCGCGGCACGCCGCGCCGCTGGATACGCGGGTCGAGCCCGCGTATGACTCCGTTGGGTGATGGCAGCCTCGTTGCTGATAAAGTGGCCATCGTGACGACCGCAGGGAAGGGCAGGGAGATGCAGGACGGCATCCGCTATCGCAAGCTCGGCTACGTCGCGCTCAACGTCACCGACCTCGGCCGGTCGGTGCCATTCTACCGCGACGCGATCGGCCTCGACCTCGTGGGCCAGGAGCCTGGCGTCGCCTACCTGCGGTGCAGCGGCGACCACCACAACGTGGTGCTGTACGAGGCGCGCACGCCGGGCCTGAAGCGCATCGGCTGGGAGGTCGAGGACGCCGCGGCGCTCGACTTCGCCGAGGCGCACCTGGCGCGCCACGGCCTCGCGCCGGTCGAGGTCGCGGCGGAGGAGCGGGCGGCGCTGCGCCAGGGCCGCACGATCCGGTTCCGCGAGCCTAACACCGGCGTCGCGTTCGAGCTCTACAGCGACATCACCCAGCTCGCCGCGCCCTATGCGCCGCCGCACACCCAGATCGCGCGGCTCGGCCACGTCGTGATGTGGTGCGCCGACCACCCGGCCGCGCTGCGCTTCGTCACCGAGACGCTGAACTTCAAGGTCTCCGACCACTTCGGCGAGGTGCTGACGTTCCTGCGCTGCTTCCCCAACCCGTACCACCACTCGCTGGCGCTAGGGCGCGGGACGGAGAACCGACTGCACCACGTCAACTTCATGGTCACCGACATCGACGACATCGGCCGCGCGATGCACCGTCTGGCGCGCGCCGGGATCGAGGTCGTCTACGGCCCCGGCAAGCACCCGCCGTCGAACAGCATCTTCCTCTACTTCCTCGACCCCGACGGCATGTCGATGGAATACAGCTTCGGCATGGAGGAGTTCCCCGAGCACG
>JBFWQM010000419.1:0-2513 GCA_050249455.1 Rhodospirillaceae bacterium
GCGGCGCCCGACAAGAACCACCCGCAGTGGCGCGAAGCGGCGCAGCGGTTCAACGCGGTGCAGAAGCGCATCGTCGACACCGCCAACCGCCGCGCCGAGGCCGCGCCCGCCACCGCGCCGGCGCCCATGGCGGCGCCGGCCCAGGCCGGGCCGCCGCGGCTGATGTCGTCCGACCAGGCGCGGCTCAACCGCACGGCGAACGCGATCCGCTCGCTCGGCAACGACGTCAAGGCGGCGCACTTCCAGAAATTCCTCGACGACGGCGAGCTGGCGAGGCTGCGCAACGCCGCCGCCAACCACCGCGCGCAGCTCGACGGCCTGCCCGATGCGCACCCGGACGTCGCCGCGGCGAAGGAAGCGCTGGCGGCGGTGGAGAAGGACATCGACGGCCGGGTGGCGGACGCGCAGTCGCGCGCCGGCGCGGTGGGCAACATCGACGCGCAGCTCGCCGACATCGACCGGCGGCTGCAGTCGACCAAAGTGCCGTCGCCGAACGAGTTCAAGCCGGACGCCGGGCCGCAGGCGGTCGCCGGCTACATGAACGCGCTCGTCGCGCTCTACAAGCAATCGGTCGCCGACAAGGCGACGCTCGACAAGCTGAAGGCCGCCGGCATCAAGGACGACCGCATCAGCCGGCTGAGCCACTGGGCGGTCGACATGCGCCAGCGCGGCGTCGATGAAAGCTACGAGACCGCGCGGCAGGCGATGGACGCCCACGTCGACCGCTACCTCCAGATGGCGGCGTTCCATGCCGGCGCCGACCCGAACGACCGCAACCACCGGGTCAACCGGCTGATCGGCGAGGGCAAGCTGGAAGCGGCGAACGCCGACCTCACGGCGGGCATGGCGGCTGTCGACTCGGCGAAGGCATTCGACGCGGCGGCGAGCCGCAGCAATGCGCCCGATCGCGCCGCACAGGCGAAGACGTTCGCCGACGCCAAAGCCGCCTTCGAGCAGAAATACAAGACCGCGCTGGCGGCCTCGCGCATGCCGCCGGCCGGCATGACCGACGCGAAATACCTCGACATCGCGAAGGAGGTGCTGGCCAAGCCCGACTACAAGGTCAGCACGGCGCGGCGCATGGTGATCAACAGCCAGCGCGTCCAGCGCAAGGAAAAGCACGAGGGCGAGATCCGCCCCGGCACCACCACGGCGACCCTGACCGTCTATCACTGGGAATGGGACGAGTACCAGGTCGCGACCGCGGAGAAGGACGGCGACACGCACTACGTCTTCTACAACACGCTGAAGTTCTTCCACCGCGGTGCGCCGACCACGCCGACCCAGCGCTGGCTGCTCGCCGATCGCATCAAGGGCGAAAAGATCCTCGAGGAGAACATCGACAAGTGACCCGGCTGATCCCGCGCGCGGCGCTGCGCACGATGCTGGCGGACGCCGGCAACGTGCGCGACCTGGTCCATGCCGTTGGCGACTCCGTGCGCGAGGCGCGCGCCGGCCGTGCGGTCGAGACCCCGGTGATGATGCCCGGCCTCGCCGGCGCACTGAAGCTGCGGGTGCAGGCCGGCGTCTCCGCCGCGACCGGGGCGATCGTGCGCGCCAGCGCCGAGGCGCCGGGCGGCGCGTCCGGCTCGCTGGCGTTCGTGCTGGCGCCCGACGGGACGCTGGACGCGGTGATCGGCTACGCCGACCTGGCGGCGCTGCGCACCGGCGCGGCCGGTGCGCTGGCCTGCCGCCACGTCGCGCCGGACGCCGAGACGCTGGGCGTGATCGGTTCCGGCGCGCAGGCGGCGGGACAAATGCTGGCGCTCGCCCGCACGATGACCAGGCTGCGCCGCGTCGCCGTCTACAGCCCGACCGAAGCGCACCGCACGGCGTTCGCCGCCGAGATGGCGCGCGCCACCGGCGCGGCGGTCGAGGCGGTGGCGACGGCGCGCGCCGCGGTCGCCGACACCGATGTGCTGGTCGTCGCCACCGACGCGCGCCGGCCGGTGCTCGAGGACGGCTGGCTGCGGCCCGGCGCGTTCGTCATCTCGGTCGCCGACGCGCAGCTGCCGCCCGACCTCATCGCGCGCGCCAAGGTCGTGGTGTCCGACCGCGACACACTGCTCGGCCGCCGCCCGGCGCGCCAGCCCTACACCGACCTTGCCGCCGCCGGCCGCTTCCGCATCGCGGACGCCGCCGACATCGCGGACCTCGTCGAAGGCACCGGCCCGACCGCCGGCGGCGCCGAGCCCGTGGTCCTGGAGCTGCCAGGCATGGTCGCCTGGGACATCGCCGCCGCCGCCTGGGCCGTCCGCCTCGCACGCCGCGACGGGGTGGGCGAGGAGGTCGAGTTTCCCACCTGAGGCCGGGACACCCCGCCGCACGCGCACGCCGACGCGAAGGCGGCTATAATCGTTCCGGCCTGAATGCCGCGATGAGGGAATGAGCGATGAGCACCGAGCGCGAGCCGATCCGGGACGTGGCGCATCTCGGCCATGTCGAACTGCTGACGCCGAAGCCGGACAAGAGCCTGTGGTTCTTCACCGAGCTGCTGGGCATGGAGTGCGTGC